>NZ_SDMK01000001.1:0-300100 GCF_004123295.1 Silvibacterium dinghuense
GCTGCAAGTCAAAGAGGGAGCAACTCCTATTGCTCCCTCTTTAATTTGCGTGAAGCTTACTTTTCATTTACGACAGTCAGGATGGGAGTGTTTGCTGAGGGAGCTACATAGACCTTTTGTGTCACCGGGTTTACTGCCAGGAAGAGACTGGAGACCGGCAGCGTCGCAGTCACTGCATTGGTCTTTCCGCTAATGATCCCGACAGTATTGGACTGGCTGTTCGCTACGAAGATGAGGTTGGTCCCGAAGTCAACATCAATACCGAGGGGTGCATAGCCAGCTGAGATCGTAGCATCGAGTGTCCCACTCTGATTGAGAGCTCCGACCGAGCCGGACTCTGGATAGCTGACAGAATTCGCAACATACACGTTGCCGACAAGCGGATTCACGGCAACTCCGAAGGGCTGAGCACCGAGCGAGATGCGCTGTTGCACGCTCAAATTCTGGATGGCTTGCCCGCTGATTTAGACCGAAGAGATAGTTCGTGTAGCGCAGCGGCGATCGGCCTCGGTATTTCTGAACCAGAGCCAATGTTCGTCTTCGACCGAAATCCAACTTGGCGAAGGGAAACCTGGGGAAGAATAAGCGCTTTAATGGCGCAGATCACGGCGCCCTCGATTCAACGCACTTTTTTCAGGAAGCAAACTGGAACGAGGATCGAAAGCAGCAAGCTTCCACAGGAAGTAGACACTACCTTTCCCTGAAGGAAAGCTCGGCGGAATCTGCTCAGGCAAGCCACTCCGATCGGCCTTGCGTAATTGGGCCACGAACAGCTTGGTGATAGAGTTGCGTCTCATCCCTAGCTTGAAACTGAGAGTCAGGCAAACGCAGTAAGATGATTACCGTTGGAAAACGCCGCTCCCAACTTCTAACCTGAATTCAATGACTTGCCAATGCGAGTATATACAGATGCGGAGGCCGCACAGGGATTCGAATCGACTAGATTATCTTATTTATTTTCTATGACTTAAAAAAGATTGGTTGCCCCCCAGGGATTCGAACCCCGATATGCTGAGTCAGAGTCAGCTGTCCTGCCGTTGAACGAGAGGGCAATTCTGTGAGAGGCGCCTCACCGAATCTCTTCGGGATGCGCACTTTCTAAAGTGTAATGGGGAGCGGCTTTCCGGTCAATTGCCACCCCCTATTTATTGAGGAAAACTCCTCATTCCATGCTTTTTAGGCCAATGCCAGCGCGCGTATTTCTTCTTTACGGACGGTCAGCCGCTCGACCAGATCTTCGCGCACGGCAAAGCCCCGGCCCGGCTCCGCAGGAACCACGATCTCGCCTTCCGCCGACACCGTAACTTCGGGCTCGATGATGTCTTCCTTCCAATAACGCTTCGAGGCCGACACGTCGCCCGGCAGACTGAAGTTCGGCAGTGAGGACAATGCGATATTGTGCGAACGGCCGATGCCGCTCTCCAGCATGCCGCCGCACCAGACGGGAATACCCCGCTCCTGCGCCGCGTTATGGACTGCAATCGCCTCGCTGAATCCGCCTACACGCCCATTCTTGATATTGATGATCCGGCACGACTCCATCTCGATCGCCGCCAGTGCGTCGCGCCGGTTACGAATCGACTCGTCCAGGCAGATCGCCGTATTCAGCTGCTTCTGTAGCAAGGAGTGGAAGTAGAAGTCGTCATACCAGAGCGGCTGCTCGATCATCAGCAGGTTGAAGTTGTCCCACTCGCGAATATGGTCAGCGTCCTTCAGGCGATACGCGGAGTTCGCATCGCAGCTCAGCACAATATCGGGCCAGCGCTTGCGCACAGCCTCGAAGACCTTCGTATCCCAGCCCGGCTTGCACTTCAGCTTGATGCGCTGATATCCAGCCGCCAGCTCTTTTTCGATCTCCGCCAACTGCCGTTCGAGCGTCGGCTGAATACCGATCGAGACCCCACATGGAATGGTCTCCCGGCTACCGCCAAGCAGTTCCGCGAGGGCGATTCCGCGCACCTGCGCCTCAAGATCCCATACTGCGTTCTCAAGCGCTGCCTTGGCCATACGATGCCCACGCACCTGCCTGAAGAGCGAGGGGATCTTCCCCGCATGCTCCACTTCGGTCGAAGCCAGCACCGGAGCCAGCTCCTGCGTCATCACCAGCCATGCCGTATCGATAGTCTCATCTGAGAAATACGGATGCTCCCCGGCGACGCACTCTCCCCAGGCCGTCAACCCCTCCGATTTCAGCTCCACCAGCAGCACGCGACGATCCGTCGTGACGCCGAAGCTTGTCTCAAAGGGCTGCACCAGCGGGATATGGAGCTCGCGCAGATAGATGGCATCAATTCTCATAGAGGTCTCGCTTCTCCGGATTTTCCTGCATCCTGAGCCTGAGGAAATGGGTCTAGCCTGAAGATACCGTCACCGTTTTCGCTGCGTTCAAATCCCACCACCGCGAGCCCGCGCGAAAACGCATCGAGAAACCGCCCGCGATTCTCTTCCTGCACTTTCTGAGCACGATCCAGAGAATCCGCCGCAGACTTCCACTCTCCGATGGCGCGCGGAACCACGATCGTTTCCGCAGCGTCGTTTGTGGGCAGGTTCACACCGCCCAGAGTCGCTATCACGCGCGGAGAATCCAGGTACCATTCGGCAACAAGGCGATCACTCGGAAGTCCAGCCTGGAGACGAGAAGAGGATACACCATAGAAATTCGGAATATAGCGGCGAACAATCGCACCCAGCCTATGGATGTTGAGAAAAGCGTTTTTAATCTCCAGCGGATCAAAGGTCCACTCCATATTACGAATGCCCCGCGAAAGCGCTTCTTTTCGCTGGAAGAGCTTGAGCCGCCTCCCCATCCCGTCGTTCCGATAGGCCGCTCGTACCGCCAACATGTGGGAGTGGAGATAGGCCTCGGGCTCGCCGGAGGCGTCCGGGTGCACGCCGGGCATAGCCATGGCAAACCCGGCAAGGCTCTTCGCCTCCGCTTTCCCTGTCAGGCTAAGATCAAATGCGCCAATCACTTGACCACCAATAGCTTGAGCAACGGTAAAAGAACGCCGGGGAATGACATCGCCATCCGCATAGCCCCATGTCTCCACCTGCAACGCTACGCATGCATCCAGCTCCTCGAAGCCCAGACAGCTGCGCAGCTCAATTTCTCTCCCATCCCTGGCCGCAAAGACCTCGGACCCTTCTGCCAATGTACGGATGCCTGGCATGCCGATCATTCTTCCTTCCGTTGTAAAAGCCTTCCCTATTCGGGCTTCCGTTCTGCTTCCTTGGCGCTGGCCCACAATGCCTCCAGCTCTTCCGGCGACCGCTGCTCAAGCCCATTGCCATCTGCAGTTTCCATTGCCGCAAAACGGCGCCGGAACTTCGCATTCGCATCGCGCAAGGCCAGCTCTGAATCTACCTTTAGATGCCGGGCCAGGTTCGCGGTGGTGAAGAGCAGGTCTCCCAGCTCTTCCGTGACAGCGTTGCTGTTCTGCGGAGTCCCGTCAGGTGCCAGTTCCGCTTTCAGTTCGCTCATCTCTTCCTGCAGTTTGGCAAAGAGGCCGGAAACCTCCGGCCAGTCGAAGCCCACCTTTGCCGCCTTGCTGCCCAGCTTCGCGGCTTCGCTCAAGGCCGGCATCGCGCGTGGAACCTCATCCAGGCGGCCATGCCCTGCAGGCCGATCCTTTTTCTCCCGCTTCTTGATCTCTTCCCAGTTGCGCAGCACTCCGCCTGCATCGATGCCCTCGACCGTAAGGCTCTCTGCGCGGTTTCCTGCCTGCGCCGCCGCCTCTTCGCCAAAGACGTGAGGATGACGCCGCACCAGCTTGCGATTGAGGTTGCCGATGACGTCGTCAATCGAGAAGTGTCCTGCCTCCGAGGCCATCTGAGCATAAAAGAGCACCTGCAGCAGCAGATCGCCGAGCTCATCCTGCAACGACGGCCAGTCACGCCGCTCAATCGCGTCGAAGACCTCATAGGTCTCCTCCAGCGTGTATTTCCGGATCGAATCGAAGCTCTGTTCCCGGTCCCATGGACATCCATCCGGCCCGCGGAGCCGGGCCATGATCGCGACAGCTTCGGTGAAACTCTCGCCTGGAATCGGTTCAGACTTTTGCGCAGGTCCAGCCGCTCCGGCCGGAGCCGGTACCAGGTCTGCGCTCTTCGCCGGATCACCGGCCACAGGCTCAGGGAAAGGCATTACCCAGAGTTTAACCGAGGTGCTGACGCTCAAGAGTTTGTCAGGAACAGAGCCTGCGATCAGCCCACTCCGGCGATACGGCTATACTGACCCCGGTGTCTCCCTTCCTTTCGATGGCTGCCCGGATCGTTTCGACGATCGTTCCAATGATCGCCCCGACGATCGTCCCGATCTTTACCCTGCTCTTTGGCCTCGCCTTCGGCAGCTTCCTCAACGTCTGCATCGCCCGGCTCCCGTGGCATCGCTCCATCGTCCACCCGCCGTCGCATTGCCCGGGCTGCAAGACCCCCATCCGCTCCAGGGACAATATTCCCCTGCTCAGCTACCTGATCCTGCGCGGACGCTGCCGTGCCTGCCGCACACCGATTTCCTGGCGCTATCCGGCGGTAGAACTGGCCAATGCCCTGCTCTGGCTCGCGTGCCTTCTTCAGTTCGGCCTGACACTGCAAGGTGTCGGCATGGCCGTCCTCTGCTTTCTTCTTCTCGGCCTCGCAGTCATGGATGCGGAGACACTCCGCCTGCCAGATGCCTTCACCCTGCCGGGTATCGCGCTTGGCCTTGCATGGACCGCAGTCACCGCGCCGACCGGCTCGCGTCTGGCAACAGTGCTCCATGCTGCGCTTTGGAGCTTTGCCGCAACCGTCCTGCTTCTTGCCATTGCTCTTGGCTATCGCGCTGTTCGAGGACGCAGCGGTCTGGGGATCGGCGACGCCAAGCTGCTCGCCATGCTTGCCGCGTGGCTCGGTCCAGCCAGTGCGCTGCTGATTCTTTTCCTTGGCGTCGTGATGGCGGCGATCTATGGGTTCGTTCTGCTCGTAAGCCGGCGAGCCAATGCAACCACCCGCATTCCTCTCGGAGCCTTTCTCTCGCTCGCCGCCCTGTATGCCATCTTCGCCGGGCCGGACACCATCCACTGGTACCTGCACCTTTTCCTGTAGAGCCCGGGCGCTATCCGCGCAGTGCACGCGTGATCCGGTCCAGCTGCCCGAGGTGATGCCTTCCATGGACAAAGTGAAACCGCCGCCATTGCCTTGCCGTCATGGGACCGAGCATAAAATGCGGTGCAAAGACCCGATCTCCGAAGACCGCTTCACCGCGCGTCAGTCCGATATCCAGCTGTAATAACCGCTCCCGGAAGCGATTGCACAGCTCCCTGCCACCGGCCTCCGGCAAGACCGATTGTGGCCGTACAAACACCGGAGCCTGCACACCACGCGGCATCCATCCCAGGCCAAGCACCACCCGCCTGACGATATGTTCCCGCAGCGAAGACCTGCGCCCTGTCGCCCGCTCCCGCGCGCAGTACTTTTCCACCAGCGCGAGCGTCTCTCCGTAGGTCAACAGAAGATGCTCCACCACCTCCTGCCGGGACCAGCCCGACGACGGCGCATGCATGCCACATTCCGCCGCGCTCAGGCTGCCGAGCCTGACTTCCACTTGTGTCGTTAGCCACGCGAACGAAGCATCCACGCCCGGACTCTACGCTCTCCCGATACGGCTGTCGACCGCCGCATCGTCTATCATCCTGAAAGCACGATCGAGGTTCCGGTGCTCCAGGCAACTCCGCCCCCACGGTGCGTTCCCGCTCGATTGGTCCTGTTCGATTGGTAAGGAGCTTTCCGTGGTTTTGCTGGTCACACGTTCTTCGGAATTCGCAGCCGCATGGCAGCACTCGAAGATGTATCTCCAGGAAACAGGCATCGCCGTCCGGAGCCATCTCACCCTGCTGCTGGTGCTCTGTATCATTCCGGCGTCTCTGCGCGTTTACCTGCATCTGCGCACCCGCCCGGCGCAGCGCTGGGAGATCAATCTTTCCGAAGCTCTTATCACCGCGTGGCGTGTGCTGCTCTGCGCCGTCTGCATCTGGGCTATCAGTACGGGACATCAGTGGCACACGTTCAAGGAGCGTCTCTTCATGCCCGACCAGCTCGAGCTCGCTATGCAAAAGCTCGGCCTGAACCTGGGCGGAACGCTCTATGTCCTGCTCTGGGAGCTGCTGATCTTTGCGTTAGGAATGTGGCTGGTCCACCAACTGCTTTCACTCGCCGCGGACCTGCTTACCCGCAACGGCTATCGCGGCGGACGCCCGGTGCGCCGCAAAGCCGTTGCCTCGGCATTGCGGAATCTCATCCTCGCCCCGCTCTCCGTACTCTATGTGGTTGCGCTGATTCGGCACGCATTTTCCTGACAGGGATACAGCCCTACTTCGGCGCCGCGCCCAGCTCTGCCAGCGCCTTACGCGCATCCCTGGCCTTCTTGCCATCCGGAAACGCATCGAGGTAGATGCGGTAGTTGTCCACAGCCTCCTGCGTATGCTTCAGCCCCTGCGCCGATTTCGCCAGACCGAGCACCGCATCCGCATTGCCAGGATCCACCTCGGTGGCTTCCTTGTAACGTGCGTACGCCCCCTGGTAGTCACCGCGGGTGAAGTAGAAACCGCCTACTTTCACGTCTTCTTCCGCCATCTTCGGGTTGTGGATGAATCCCCCCGCTCCGTCCGAGATGCGGTTGGTGTTGTCGAGCGGCGATGCCACGCCGGCAAAGGCGCTGCGGCTCGAAGAACTGCCGTCATCGGTCTTCACCGGAGCTTTCGCACTCTCCGGCGCATTGGCCTCGGCCGCAGCTTTTTTTGAGATCGCTTCAGGGAACGGGTTGTCTGCCGCCGTGCTCGGCTTCTTTGCGGCGGCATCCGGCGTCTGTGCCGGAGTGTTTGCGGACTGCGAGGAGGAGGACGTGCTCTGTTGATCCTGATTCTGCTGTTGCGCAAACGCTGACGAGCCCAGAGCTACCCCCAGCAACGCGGACCACAGCACGCCATCACGGATTCGCAGGCATGGATTCATTTCTCTTCTCATCCTCTTTCAGTTTAGACCTTTGTCCTCTGCAAAGGGCTGTATACTCGGCCCAGAATCACCATGCCGCTGATCATCCGCTCTTCCTCTATCCATGCCGCCGGATGCTACACCACCGAGCCGATCCGCAGGCGCACCCGCATCGTCGAGTACACCGGCCCACGCATTTCCAAAGACCGCGCCGACGAAAAGTACGAGAACTCGCCGACCACCTATCTTTTCGGCCTGGGCAAAGGAGAAACCGTCATCGACGGCTTTGGCCTGGCCATGTTTATCAACCACTCCTGCGATCCCAACTGTGAGACGAAGGAAGTGAGGGGGCGCGTCTACATCTTCGCCCTCCGCGACATCGCCTCCGGCGAAGAGCTCACCTACGACTACAACCTCTACGATGGTGATGAGGACGAAGCTTACTGCAACTGCGGCGCACCCACCTGCCGCAAGTCCATGTATTCCCACGAAGAGCTCAGCCGTCGTGCCCGCGCCGCCAAGCGGGCGGCGGCGAAGAACAACGCTTCGGTTTAGGAATAGGGGATAGAACCCCGGGTGCCCCATGTCTCGCTTTTGAGACATGGGGTTTTCTCTGATCGAGGGGAAGAAACACATCCCGCGACCGAAGAGATCTTTGGAGCACCAGGCAACCGCCTACACCCTATTCCCTGTCTGTCTTCCCCATTCTCACAATCGGCAGCGTTAAACCATCCCCCAATTCCAGCTCTATCCGCCCTGTTTCTTCATATCCCCAGCGCCGATAGAGCGGCACCCCGGTCAGCGTCGCTCCCATCTCGAAACGCCGAAAGCCTTCCGCGCGCGCCGCATCCTCGCAATACTGCAGAAGAAGTGATCCAATGCCCTGCCTCGCCCAATCCGGATGGACGAAAAACGCCCGGATACGCGCCGCATCCACCGCCGGATCGAGCAGGCTCGCATCCCGGTCCGGACGGCGATCCGCGCCGAAGAGCGTCTGACGCCGGCTCCAGCCTCCGCACGCCGCCATCACCTCCGGCTGCGCCTGCGGGGAGACGACAAAATATGTCCGGTCGGCGATAAGCTGCGAATCCACGCCAAGATGCACCCCCACCGCCGCATCGCGCTGCGCCTGGGAGTAATCCCCGGCCTGCAACCCATGGACAGAAGCCTCGATCAGCGCCTTGAGCGCCGGAGCATCTGCTTCCGTGGCCACGCGAATCGCAAACCCTTTGTCGCTCTTCTTCTCCATTGCGTCCTCTTTCCCTGCTCCGTCCGGCGTTGCTTCCTCAGCCCCGCCCGATACAATGAACCGTTACCTTTTTCCCGATGGCTTATCAGGTTCTAGCGCGCAAATACCGCCCCCAGCGATTCTCTGACGTCGCCGGGCAGGATCACGTCACCCGTACCCTGCTCAATGCCCTGTCGCAGGGACGCATTGCCCATGGCTATATTTTCTCGGGTCACCGCGGCATCGGCAAAACCACCATCGCCCGCATCCTGGCCATGGCACTCAACTGCCGCCGCGAAATCGGCTCGCCGGAGCGCCCGACGCCGGAGCCTTGCTCTACCTGCGAGTCCTGCACCGAGATTCGCCAGGGCAACGCCGTGGACGTGATCGAAATCGACGCCGCCACCAATCGCGGCATCGATGAAATCCGCGAGCTGCGCGACGCCGCCCGCTATCGGCCCGCCCGCGACCGCTACAAGATCTACATTCTCGACGAGGCGCACCAGATCACCGATGCCGCCTTCAACGCGCTGCTCAAAACCCTCGAGGAGCCGCCCGACCACATCGTCTTCATGATGGCGACAACGCAGCCGGAAGACATCCCACAGACCATCCGCTCGCGCTGCCAGCACTTCAGCTTCCACGCCGTCCGCTTCGACGATATTCTCGAGCAGCTCCGTGCCATCTCCGTGCACGAAGAGGTTGGCGTAGAGGATGCCGCGCTGGCGTTGCTTGCCGAAGCCGGCGACGGCTCCATGCGCGACGCACTCTCCATCATGGACCAGGCCATCGCCTCGGCCCCCGTTATCGACGGCCGCCCGCAGCTCGATGCCGCGCAGATTCGCGAGCTGATGGGCTCGGTCCCCAACACCATCTTTGAAGGTTTTCTCGAAGCCATCGCCGAAGGCCGCACCGCCGCGCTCATCGAAGAGCTGAATCGCCTGCTCAACGCCGGCAACAGCCCTGCGCAGATCGCCCGCCAGTTCGTCCGCTACCTGCGCAACACGCTCATGGCTCGCATCGACGGCGAGCAGTCCGAACTGCTGCAGATCTCCGCCGACGAGCGCGCCCGCGCCGCTCGCTCCGCGCTGCTCTTCTCCGAGGAAGACCTCACCCGCTTCCTGCAGATCACGCTGCGCACCTTCGACGAGCTCAACTATCGGCAGGAACAGCGGTTTCACCTCGAGCTCGGACTCATCAAGCTGGTGCATCTCACCCGCCTGCTGCCGGTCGAGGAATTCCTCAGCAAACTGCCGCCCGCAGGCTCCACAGCAAGCCTTCCGCGCACCGCGGCCGCCGCGCGGCCGGCTCCTGCAGCTCCGAGGCCCGCAACTCCGGCACCAGCCCCTGCGCTGCGCCCAACGGCTCCTCAACCGGCGGCGGCACGACCGGAAGAGCCGGCTCGCCCCGCTTTCTCACCCTTTGAAGCAGACCGCTCGCGGAAAATGACGAGTGACGCCGGCTCCGGACCTTCTATCGAAGCTCCCAGCCAGCCTGTCATCGCATCGCAGGTCCGGCCTATCGCGGAACCACCCGCGCGGCCGATTCTCGATGCCCCCCCCGAGCCGGTCATGGCACCTGCGCCGGCACCGGTCAGCAACATCGCCGCCGTCCTGCCCGATCCGGAGCCCGAACCGCTCACAGCTGCCCCCATCGAAGCCCTGCGCCCCACATTGGAAACGCGTCCGGAGCCGGTCGCCGTGAGCACGGTTGCCGCAGCTCCCGAACCTTTCGCCGTTGCGCTTCAGGAGGAAGACGAGCCCGGCCGCGCCCCTGTCGGCAAAGCGGAAGTAGAGTCCCCTCTGACCAATGGAGCCCTTGCCCTGGCGCAGGAACCGTCTTCCTCAGTAGACATGGCCCTTATTCAGGACACGGTCTGCTCCGCGCTCGACGCCCAGGGACACAGCACCGCATCCGTGCTGCTCTCCTCCGGCCAGTGGCGTGAAAAAGGCGACACCATCGAGGTCGAAGTCGGCATCAAGAAGACAATGCTTGGCCTCACCATGAATGCCGAAGCAGAAAAGATCTGTAAAGCCGCGCTTCGCGCCATCGGCATCAACCACAAGCTGACCTTTATCCACGGCGAGGCGAAGGCGCCCGGCTCCGGCCCACGCCCCGCATCCACGGCCTCGGCCGCAAGGGGCAGCATCCAGTCCATCGCTCTCGAGAACCCGCTCGTCAAACGGGCGCAGGAACTCTTCAACGCAGAGGTGCGCAGCGTCCTTGACCTGCGCCCAGGAAAGTAAAAGAGGCAAAACGCAGTGAACCCCTTCAAGCTCCAGGAAATGCTTGGCCAGGCCAAGGAAATGCAGGAACAGATGCAGCAGAAGCTTGCCCAGTCCGTGGTCGAAGGCTCCTCGGGCGGCGGAGCCGTGACTGTCCGCATGAACGGCAAGAAAGAAGTCCTCAAACTCTCCATCGACCCCTCTGCCGTCGCCGGACTGGGCAGCGCAGCCGATATCGAGATGCTCGAAGACCTCATCACCGCCGCCTTCAACGAGGCCGGCCGCAAGGCCGAAGAGATTCTCAAATCCAGTATGTCGGGCATGCTCGGCGGTCTCAATCTTCCTCCTGGACTTTTCTGATCGCCACTTCCGCCCGGAAACGCATCTATCTGCCCAGAGAGTGTGCGCACGAGAGAGCTGAAGCCGATGACGACACGACGCCACTTCCTCATCCAGACCGCGATTACCACCGGAGGCCTTGCCTTCGCGGCGTCGCGCGCATGGCCGCAGCAATCCGGAGCAGGCCATCCGCCGGCCAATCCGGCAGCGAACACCGGAGCCGCGGCTGCCGGCCTTATCGCCACCATGCGTACCAACGCGCGCACCACACCGATTCACAGCACCCGCCTCACTGACACGATCTACCTGCTGCAGGGCGTAGGCGGCAACATGCTCGTGCACCTCGGCCCGGATGGCAAGCTGCTCGTGGACTCCGGCATCGCCACCGCCACGCCCCAGCTCAAGGAACAGCTCGCAAAGTTCGATCCGCATCCGCTACGCCTGCTCGTCAATACGCACTGGCACTTCGACCACACCGACGGCAACGCCGCCATGCACGATGCGGGAGCCTTCATCCTCGCGCATGAGAACACCCGGGTACGGCTCTCCTCCGCACAGCGCGTAGAGATTCTCAACACGACATTTCCCCCCGCGCCCAACAGTGCTCTTCCCCAGGAGACCTTCGGGGATCGCGAAACGCTCTACTTCGACAACGAGCCCATCGACCTCGTCCACGCTCCGAATGCCCACACGGACTCGGATATCTTTCTCCACTTCCGTAACAGCAACGTCGTCCAGACCGGCGACCTCTGGTTCAACGGCATGTACCCGCTCATCGATGCCAATAGCGGCGGCTCCATCAACGGCATGATCCGCGGCGTCGATCAGCTTCTCCAGATCGTGGACGAGAAGACGAAGATCATCCCCGGTCACGGCGCGCCGGGTGATCAGTCCGCGCTCTCCGCATATCGCGACATGCTCGCCACCGTTGCCAATCGCATTGAAAAGCTCAAACTCGCCGGCCAGTCGCTCGCGCAGGTCATTGCCCAGCATCCGACTGCCGATCTCGACGCCACCTGGAACAAAGGCATGATGACGCCAGAAATGTTCGTCACCGTGGTCTACAACACGCTTTAAGCGCACCCGCGCAGAGAAACTGAAAACGATGTCCGACGCAACAGCCAGCAAGAAGGAAGAAGTCAGCGCGCCGCGCCTCTGGGTGAACCTCGCCCGTGCCTACGGTGCTCTTGCCGCCTTTGTTCAAAGTGCGGTGGAAAAGGAAGGCCTCGGACTTACCGACTTCATGGTTTTGGAGGTCCTTCTGCACAAGGGGCCCATGACCATCTCGCAGATCGGCTCCCGCGTGCTGCTCGCCGCTCCGTCGATGACTGCCGCCATCGACCGGCTCGAGCGCGAAGGCTACGTCGAACGCAGAAACTCCGAAGAAGACCGCCGCATCCGCCGCATCGAACTCACAGGAAAAGGCCGCGGCTTCATCCAGAAGCTTTTCCGCCGCCACAGCGAAGAGCTCGAAGAGGTCATGAACGTGTTAAGCACCACGGAAAAGACCCGCCTGCGCGCCTCGCTGAAGAAAGTAGGGTTCAGCGCACAGGCAGCAACGGAACGGATTCGCGCACAGGCAAAGTAACGGGCATCCCACGTCTCGCATGTGAGACGTTGACAACAAACTACACCCTATCCCTGTACCCTGCCTCCAGAAACTCCTGCGCCAAACCAATCTCGGCAGCCGACACCGTGTGCGAACGCCCAGGAAAACGCTGCGCCGTGACCGCCGCGCCCATCTCACTGAGCACCGCGGCCGACTCTTCCACCCGGCTCCACGGCACATGCGGGTCGGGATCGCCGCTCAGCAGCAGAGCAGGCGTCCCGGCAAGCGATCCCGCATGACGCAGATCACTGCCCGGCTCGCCGATCAGGCCTCCAGTGAAGGCGATCAGTCCCGCATACCGCGCCGGATGGCTGGCGACAAACTCTGTCGCCAGGCACGCACCCTGCGAAAAGCCCGCAATCACAATCCGGTCCTCGCCGATGCCGCCGCGCTTCACTTCCTCGACGATAGCTGCCAATTTCTCCAGAGCGGAGGAAAGCCACGGCTCATTCTGCGCCCGCGGGGCAAGAAACGAATAGGGATACCAGGTGTGATTCGCTGCCTGCGGCGCAATCATCGCCAGCGACGCTTTTCCTATCGCCGCCCCCAGTCCCAGAATATCTTCGGCGCTCGCGCCCCTGCCATGCAGCAGAATCAGCGCGCCCTTCGCCGAAGCGAGCCGCGCGCCGGCGGTCAACACCGGCGCGCCTCCATGCCATGTCTGCGTGCTCACGCCCGCACCTCCTTCGCTGTTCCGAGCTTGATTGCCGGCAGCCGCTGCTCGATCTCCTCGCGATGCTTCTCCAGCCACTCCGGCAGCTTCAACGTCTGCCCCAGCGTCTCCACCGGCTCATCCGACAGGAAGCCCGGCGGGTCCGTCGCCAGCTCGAAGAGCACACCACCCGGCTCGCGGAAATAGATCGAGTGGAAGTACGTGCGGTCGAGCACCGGCGTCACGTTGTAGTCCCGGGCTAACTCGCCGCGCCATACCAGCTCATCCTCGTCATCGCGCGTCCGAAAGGCGATGTGGTGCACCGTCCCTGCACCCATGTGTCCATAGTTCGCATTCGGATCACGCTTCAGATCGATATGCCGTCCCAGCGCATGGCCTGGCGCAGTAAACCGCACCCGGTCGCCCTCTGTTGCCGCCTTCGCAAATCCCATTTGCTCCAGCAGACGGCTCGTGGCTTCCAGGTTCCGCTCCAGCAGAGTCACGCCGAAGAAGCCGCGCAGCGCATGCTCTGCCGGAACATCCGCGTCGCGTGAGGCTCTCGCTTCCGGCGCTTCGGGGTCCTCCACGATCTCGATCCTCATGCCATCCGGATCGGGAAAGACCAGCACGCCGCTGCCGAAGCGCGTCTCTTCCTCAAAGAACTGCCCCTTCGTGGCAAGCCGCTCCCTCCAGTAGCTCAGCGAACCCACCGGCACAGAGAAAGCAGTATGCGAGACTTCGCCCGCTCCGGCCTGTCCGCGAGCCGCTCTCGGCCACGGGAAAAACGTCAGGATGGTCCCCGGCGTGCCCGTATCGTCTCCGAAATAAAAGTGATACGTCCCCGGATCATCGAAGTTTACGGTGCGCTTCACCAGACGCAGACCCAGCACCTCGCGGTAGAAATCCAGATTCTGCTGCGGTTGAGAAGCAATAGCTGTTACGTGGTGCAGACCTGCAATTGGTTTCGGCATAACTCACTCCTTCGCTATCAATTGATTCGATATCGAACAAAAAGATTCATGCCCCCAAGGAACCCACTTCTATCTCACTGACTCCAAACCATATCGATACTCACGCAAAAAGAGAATGGCCGCGAGAAGAACCCGCGGCCATCATTCTTAGGAGGATACAAGCACCTACGGCGCAACCTCTGTCGCCGTAACATAGCTCAGCTGGTGGATCGCCAGCCACGTCTGCGCATAGGCCGTCAGCGCATTCAGCTGTGTCGCACGGTTATCCTGCAGCGCATTCAGATAATCCAGCAGCCCGATACCGCCATGCTCATACGCAAACTGCGCGATATCGAGCACATCCTTGGCCAGATCGGTGTAATGCCCGTTGTAGCGGTCCGAGAGCACCTTCGCAGCCACATATCCCGCCCACGCCTGGTCCACATCCGAGTACACCTGTGCACGCGCCGCATCCACGGCAAAACGGCTGGCCTGCGCCTGATATTTGCTGGTTTCCTTATTGCCCTGGTTGCGATCGAAGATGCGCAGCGGGATGCTGATGTTGAAACCGACCGAGCTGTCCGTGCCCGCACGATCGTATTCGCCCTCGAGCGTTGGATCTGTCGTGCCGTTCGCATAGGCCAGCTTCACATTGGCGTCCGCCACGCGCACCGCATCCATCGCCGCCTTGTAGTCCGGCCGAGCCTGCAGCGCCCGCTGCTCCAGCTCTTCCATCGTCAGATTGAAGGCAGGAGGAATGATGTCGCCCGCCACATCGAAGTTATCGCTGACCTTCTGGTAGCCCATCAGCGTCTGCAATTGATAGCTGCTCTGCTTGACATTCATCTCGGCATTCGTCTCATCCGATTCGAACTGCGCCAACTGCAGCTCCAGCCGCTCATAGTCAAGCTTTCCGATATCGCCGGCCTTGTAGCGTGTCTCATTGATATCGAGCTCGTGCTGGTAGTCCTTCAGGTTGTCCTGCGCCAGCTTCAAAGAAGCCTTGGCCAGCACCAGGTTGGTGAAGGCCTGCTTCACGGCGAGGATCGTCTGCTGCTCCTGCAGAGCATACTGGTCTCGGGTCTGGTCGGTCGTCGAGCGCGCGCTATCCAACCGCCACCGGCGCTTCTGCCCACGCTCGAACAAGCGCGATACCTGCGCACTATACGTATACGGGTTCGACGAATTGGCATCCAACGTCACATCCTGACCCGCGATGGCGAATGTCGGATTCTGCCGCACGCCGGCCTGAATCTCCTGCGCCTTCACCGAGAGCAGATTCTGCTCTGCCGACAACAGGTTGGGGTTCTTCGACTTCGCAACATCCACGACCTGCTGCATGGTCATAGGCGTCACAGGCGATGCTGCGGCTGACTGCGCTATCGCCAACCCTGATGTCAGCAGAGCCATGCCGGCTACCGCGGTAAGTCTCTGCGCCGTCTTCCCTGCGCGACGATTTGTCCTGCGTTCCTGCATTCCCATCCTCAGTTCTCGAACTCCGTTTCCGGATTCGGCAGCACGTCGCCGTCGCGCGCAATCCACACGTACAGCGTTGGCAGCAGGAAGACGTTGATCGCCAGCGCCGCAATCAGGCCGCCCACAATCACAATGGCAAAAGGCCTCTGTGAATCGGAACCGATACCGTGCGACATGGCGGCAGGCAGCAGGCCCAGGGTGGCCACCAGCATCGTCATCATGATGGGACGAAGCCGCAGCACCGCGCCTTCCACGGCCGATTCTTCAATACTCCGTCCGCGCACGCGCAGCTGGTTGATGTATTCGAGCATGATCACACCCGTCTGCACCGAGACACCGAAGAGCGCGAGGAAGCCAACGCCGGACGAGACACTGAAGTTCGTATGCGTGAGCAACAGCGCCAGCATGCCGCCAAGCGGAGCCATGGCCACGTTGCCCATGATGAGCAGCGCCCATTTGCCCGACTTGAACATCGTGTACAGAATGATGAAGATCAACAGGATCGTGATCGGCAGCACCAGCATCAGCCGCTTCGACGAGCGCTTCTGGCTCTCGTATTCACCCGCCCAGTCGTACTTGTAGCCCAGCGGCAGCTTCACCTGCTTGTTGACCTTGTCGATCGCCTCTTCCACCGTGCTGCCCAGGTCGCGGCCGCGCACACTATACTTGATGGCCACATACCGCTGGCCTTCTTCGCGATAGATCTCCTCCGCGCCATCCTCTGTTTTCACGTTGGTCAGCTGCGCCAGAGAAACCCGTTCTCCCGAAGGCGAAAGGAGCCGGATATTATTGATGGCCTCACGCGTATCGCGATACTTTGGCTGATAGCGAACGACGAGATCATAGCGAGCCTCGCCACGCAGCACCTGGCTCACTGCGTTGCCGCCCACCGCGGTCTGAATCGCATCCTGCACATCGGCCACATTGATGCCGAAACGCGCCGCAGCCTCACGATTCACGGTGTAGTTCAGGTTCGGCTGTCCAATCACGCGGAAGAGGCCGAGGTCGGCCACACCGCGCACCTGGCTCATCACGCTCACCACCTGATCGCCCAGCGCTTCGAGCGTCTTCAGGTCATCGCCGTAGATTTTCACTGCCAGCTCGCCCTTTACGCCCGAGACCGCTTCTTCCACGTTGTCCGAAATCGGCTGCGAGAAGTTCCAGATCACACCCGGCATCTTCTCGAGCTCGCGGTCCATCGCGCCGATCAACTCTTCCTTATTTTGGTGGAAGACCGGGCGCCACTGATCCTTCGGCTTCAGGTCGACGAAGTATTCGGTGTTAAAGAAGCCGGTCGTATCCGTACCATCATCCGGTCGCCCAACCTGGCTCACCACCTGCGTCACTTCCGGAAACGCCGCCAGGACGATACGGGCCTTGTCTACAACCTGCACGCCTTCGCTCGGACCCGTGCTGGGAGCCAGCGTGCCGCGTACCCAGATCGCGCCTTCATCGAGGTGCGGAAGGAATTCCGATCCGATCACGCCGCTGAAGGCCAGGAAGGCCGTCACGCACAGCGCCACCACAGCGGTACCCACCGTCACATAGCGATGTTCCACCGCCCACGTCGCCGACGCCCGGTAACGCTTCGTCAGCCACGTCATCACCGGGTTGTGCCATTCCTTGGCGCCCTTGGTAAACAGGATGCTCGAAAGCACCGGCGCCAGGATCATCGAGAACAGCAGCGCGCCGAGCAGCGCGAAGGCCACCGTCCACGCCATCGGACGGAAGAGCCGTCCCTCGACGGCCTGCAACGTGAAGATCGGAAGATACGCAGTGATGATGATGCCGATGGCATAGAACACCGGCCTCTGCACTTCATGCGCGGCCTCGCGGATCTGCTCGAGCACCGTCGTCGGGTGATCCTTGGTGCGATGTCCCAGATGGCGCACGATGTTCTCCACCATCACCACCGCACCGTCCACCACCATGCCGAAATCCAGCGCTCCGAGCGACAACAGGTTCGCCGGAATGTGCCGCAGGTCCAGGCAGATGGATGCGAACAGCAGCGCAAACGGGATAGTAATCGAGACAATCAGCGCGCCGCGCACGTTACCGAGGAAGAGAAACAGGATCACCACAACGAGGACAATGCCCTCAGTCAGGTTGTGGAGCACGGTGTGCGTCGTGTAATGCAGCAGGTCGCTGCGATCCAGAAACGGCACCACCTTCACACCCTTGGGCAGAATGCGATGATTCAACTCATCGACCTTGGCATGAATCCCATCGAGCACATGGTCGGAGTCGTCGCCCTTCTGCAGCAACGCGATGCCTTCCACGGTGTCGTTGTTGTCGACGATGGTTCCATCCGGGCGGTGCGTCGACTTGCCGATCTGCCCCAGGCGGATCTTCGGTCCCTGCACCACGGTGGCGATATCGCGCACCCGCAGCGCCGTGCCCGACTGCGTCTTAAGAACGGTGTTTTCGATGTCCTCAACGCTGCGAACCAGGCCCACTTCGCGCACGTTGACCTGCTGCTGCCCCTGCTCGATGAACTCGCCGCCGGAGTTGATATTGTTCGCAGCCAGCTGCTGTTCTACCTGGCTGATGCTCAGCCCATACGAAATCAACTTGTCCGGATCGACCTGCACCTGGTACTCGCGGGTCATGCCGCCGAAGCTCGAGACATCGACCACGCCCGGCACGGACTTGAACTGCTTCTCCAGCGTCCAGTCTTCGATCGACTTCAACTCCATGTTGTCGTACATGGGGTTGGTGCTGGTCACCGTGTACCAGAAGATCTGACCAACCGGGCTCCAGTCGGTGCCCATCTGCGGTTGCAGACCTGCGGGCAGATTCACCTGGCTCAGGCGCTCAAGAACCTTCTCGCGATTCCAGTCATTCACTGAATCGTCATCGAAGATCATCATCACGTCGGAAAGGCCGGCCAGCGAGAACGAACGCAGATGGCTCATGTGCGGGATACCCGCCATCTGAATTTCGATCGGAATGCTTACCTGCTGCTCAACCTCTTCGGCTGCCTGCCCGGGCCACTGCGTAATCACTTCGACGTAGTTGTTGGCTACGTCCGGATACGCCTCGACCGGCAGATTATGAAAGGAGACAATGCCCCACGCGAACAGCAAAATCGCGGCGCCGAGCATAAGCCAGCGGTTATTCAGTGCAAAATCAACAAGTCCGCGAATCATTTATTGTTCGGCCGTATTCTGGAGTTCGAGAGCGTTGGAGACAACCTGCTGCCCGGCGTTCAGCCCGGATTCAATTTCCTGCAGATTCCCGGGGAGCATCGGACCGGCCTGCACGGCAAGGCGCCGGAAGCTGCCGTCTCCCGCAGGCTCATAGACCCAGTCGCGATCATGCAGATGCAGCACTGCCGAAGCCGGTACCGCCGCCTTCTCTTCCGCGGTGTGTCCATGGAAGGTCGCCGTGGCGAACATGCCGATCTTCATCAAGTTGCCAGGATTGTTTACCTGGATACGAACCTTGGCCGTGCGGATCGAAGGATCGAGCACCGCTCCAATGTCGCTGATCGTGCCGCTGAGAGCATGGTCTGGATACGCGTTCAGCTTGATGTCTGCCGCCTCTCCCAGGTGCACCGTGGAGAGGTCATTCTCGTATACGTCGCAAAGAATCCATACGTGGGAGAGATCGGCGATGGTCAGCGCGTTGGCCGAACCGGAGTAGGTCATACCGGCAGTTGCTGCCTCGGTCACATTCTGCTGAATGATGTAGCCGGAGGCCGGAGCATACACCTTCACGGTCGCCCCCGGATGGCTGGGGTCTACGCCCAACACCTTTAATTGCTGATCCGCAGCGGTAAGGTCCGCCTTGGCGTCATCCTCGCCATCCTGCGCAATTTCGAGCTGGCTGCGGGCAATCGCGCCCTTGTCGAAAAGAATCTTCGCCCGCTCCAGCTGTGTGTTCGCCAGGTGCTCGTCGTTGACCGCTTTCAGATACTGGTCATACCCATTCGAGATATCGGTGCTCTGTACTTCCATGAGCAGCTGCCCCTTGCGCACATAGTCACCAAGCCGCACATGCAGTGCCACCACGCGGCCGGAGGCAATCGAAACCACCGGAATCTCACGGGAAATATCCGGATTCACCGTTCCAGTCACATTCAGCGTCGAGGTTGCCTGATGGGATACCGCGCTCACGAGCTGAAAGCGCTCGGGGCGGTCCACATGGATCAGTCCCATGCCTTCGTCATGAACGACGGTCGCCGTCGGAGGCGCCTCCAAGGCAGGATCGCCCTGCTTCTTCCCGCAGGCTGAGAGCAGAAGTGTTCCCAGAAGCGGAAAAAGAACGAATGTCCGGTTTGTTGCCTTGTACACAAGCCTCCACGGTGCGCCGGATATGGCGCCGCCTGAATCACACCCTAGTCGGAAAATCGTAAAGAAACTACACGGATTCCTAAAGATTCTAGACGATGCAAACTATCTTTTAGTCTATCTTTCGGGTACTTTACCGGGGCCGGACAACCACATTTTCAGCGCAAAACACGCGTACGCTGGTATTGCATCGTAGGGAGGAATGATTAAAACGGATGCCTTTTGAGTTTATCTTTCACAGTCGCGCTGCGCGGCTGGCGCTGGTGATGACTCTCATCGTCGGCATCGCCCTTGCAGACTGGAAAGTAAATGCGGATGTACCCTTTGGCTTTGCCTACCTGCTGCCGATCGTACTTGCCGGTGGTCTGTTAAACCGCTGGTACGTCGTACTGATTGCAGCGCTGTGCGCCCTGCTGGCTGAACTCTTCGATGGCCTCACCTGGTCGATGCCATCCGGCATCACACGAGACTTCCTCTACGTCACCGCCTTCACCGGCATCGGCCTCTTCGCTGCGGAAGTCACGGCGCGCCGTAAAGCTGCCGCGGCACATTTACGCAATCTTAACCGTGAGAATCATGCCCGCCGTGAAGCGGAAGAACAACTCGAGCACCTCGTCGAGAGCAGCCCCGTCGCCATTGTAACGCTCGATGCCGAAGGCTCCATCCTGCTCGCGAATGATGCAGCTCATCGGCTCTTCGGCCTTCCCGCCGGCACGCTGACCGGAACCGGCATCACACCCTATCTTCCCCTGCTGGCCAATGTGCCTCACCCTGGCGAAGGCCGCCAGTCCTTCCGCACGATGATGCAGTGTAAAGGCATGCGCCGGGATGGCGAGGCCTTCCTCGCCGACGTCTGGTTCTCCACCTACCCCACATCCGCCGGACCGCGCATGGCAGCCATGATCGTCGATGCCTCGGAAGACTTTCGCGACCGCGAGCAAACCAGCCTCGAGCAGCTTCTGCTCGGCTCCCGCATCCTGGTCAGCGCCGTCTCGCATGAAATCCGCAACATCTGCGGCGCCATCTCCGTCGTGCATGAAAATCTTTCACGCGACAGCACGCTCGCGCATCATTCCGACTTTGAAGCTCTCGGAACGCTCACCCAGGCGCTGAAGCGCATCGCCGCCATGGATCTGCGCGACCGCAGCGCCGTCATTACTTCGATCGACCTACACTCCTTTTTTGAAGAGCTGATGATCCTGCTGCGCCCTTCTCTACAGGATGAAGAGATCCGCGCGATCTGGACTCTTCCCGAAGGTCTTCCCGCTGTGCTTGCCGATCATCACAGCCTGATGCAGGTCTTCCTCAACCTCGCGCAGAACAGCCGCCGCGCGCTCGCCGGTCATGAGGGAGCACTCTTTTCTCTCTCCGCTCAGGCCTCTGCGGGACGCGTCCAGATTGCGGTGGCCGACAACGGTCCCGGCGTGGAGAACCCCGCCCATCTCTTCCGCCCCTTCGAACACTCGGCAAAGTCCACCGGCCTGGGGCTATATTTGTCACGCGCGCTGTTACGTTCTTTCCACGGCAATCTACGCTATGAACCGTCTTCCGAAGGCGCACTTTTTATCGTTGATCTTGCCGCCGATCCGGAGAACCAAGCCTGATGCATGAACCCGTTCGCCTCCTCCTCGTCGATGACCACACGCTCTTTCGTGAGGGCATCGCCCGCCTGCTCGAAGCCGAAGATCGTCTGCAACTGATCGCGCATTTCGCCTCGCCGCATGACGCCCTTGCCTCCAGCGCGCTCGCAAAAACAGACATCGTCCTGCTCGACTACGATCTCGGCGAATCGAACGGTCTGCAACTGCTCCGCGCCATGCGCAGCCGCCATCCCGAGCTCAAAATCCTCATGGTGACCGCCGGCCTCGACCAGGCTGCCATCCGCCAGCTTCTATGCGAAGGCGCTTCCGGCATTTTCCTCAAGCACAGCGCGCCTACCGATCTGATTCAGGCCATTCTGATGATCATCCGCGGCGGCTCGTGGATCGACAGCAGCATCCTGAACAAGCTCACTGCGCCGGCTCCGCCCGTGCAACGGCAGGAGACACGGCCCACGCTGGAGCTCACTCCGCGCGAGCAAGATGTGCTCAACGGTGTCTTCGAAGGACTGACTAATAAGGAAATTGCCGCGCGCATGTCCATCTCGGAAAGCTACGTCAAGGCACTGCTGCAGCAACTCTTCGAGAAAACCGGAGTACGTACGCGAAGCCAGCTCGTCCGCGTCGCTCTCGAACGCCAGCGCGCCTAGAGCATTTCATCGGAGGGACGGCAGCCAGGTACCCCACGTCTCGATTCTGAGACGTGGGACACATCCTCCGCGACCAGCGGGAGCGAGTACCGAAGGCGAAGTGGCAAAAGACGAAGGCCTGGACAGCCGGTCCTTACGCAGGCTCCACTTCCACGCGCTTCTGCGCCGCATCCAGCACCGTGATGCGGAACGAACGTACCTGGCCAACCTTGAGGCCAGTATCCGTCGCCGGAGCCTTCACCGAGCCCTTCCACCGCGCCTGCAGCATCGCCGTCAGCGATGAAAGATTCGCCGCACCCGCAGCTTCACTATTCTCCGCCGTGTTCGCAGGAGCCGCGCCGCGGCACATCGCAAAGACACCCTCGCCCAGCTCCACCTTCGCCGAACCATCGCCGGCATCGGCCACTCGTCCGGAAACGACATTGCCGACTGCATGCTCCGCCAGGTACTCATCCAGACCGGTCGGAATCAGCTGCTTCATGCTCAGCTTCACCTGCCGCTTCTCAGCGTCCACGGCCATCACCTGTGCCGTCACCACCTCGCCCACACGCAGCACATCCTGCGGGTGCGCAATGCGTTTGTCGGCGACGATCTCGCTCACGTGCACCAGGCCTTCAATACCCGGCTCAATCTCAACAAACGCGCCGAACGGCACCAGCCGGACCACGGAACCCTTGATGACCGTGCCCGCCGGATACTTCTGCTGTACCGCGGCCCAGGGATTATCGAGCACCTGCTTCAGCCCCAGCGACAGCTTGCGCTCCTGGGACTGCAGGCCAAGGATGATCGCGTCCACCGTGTCGCCCACCTTCAGCACATTCGAAGGCTTGCGCACACGCTTGATCCACGACATCTCCGAAACATGGATGAGCCCCTCGATGCCCGGCTCCACTTCCACAAACGCGCCGAAATCCGTAAGCCGCCGCACGGTGCCGGAAACCTTCTGACCGGCGATGTAGCGCTCCGCCGCCGTATCCCACGGCTGTGCCGTCAACTGCTTACGCCCCAGCGAGATACGGTTCGACTCGCCGTCGATCTTCAGCACCACCACTTCGAGCTCCTGCCCAACTGTCAGCAGGTCTTCCAGCTTCTCGACTCGGGTCCAGGCCAGGTCGCTGATATGCAGCAGGCCATCCACGCCGCCCAGGTCGAGGAACGCGCCGTACGGCGCAAGGGTGCGCACCGTTCCGGTTACGATCGAGCCCTCGCCCAGCGCGGCAAAGCGTCCGGCGCGGGCTTCCGCTGCCTCTTCTTCGAGCACCGCCCTGCGGTCCACGACGACATCTTCCTCGGCCACATCGAGCTTCGTGATCCGGCAGCGAATCTCCTGGCCGACCAGCTTCTCGAGCGACTCCGCATCCCGTGCGCCGCTCCGCGAGGCCGGCAGAAAGGCCCGCACGCCGATATCCACAGTCAGGCCGCCCTTGTTGGCCGCCGTCACCACGCCCACCACGGAGGTCTTATTCGCAAAAGCCTCTTCCAGTGACGACCAGTCCGTCACCCGCGCCACTTTTTTGCGCGAAAGATCGTAATACCCCTCTTCGGTTCGTCCCTTCACCGACACCGGGAAGCGGTCGCCGACCTTTACTTCAGCGGCATCATTCTCAAACGCGGTGCGCGGCAGCGCTCCCTCGACCTTCAGGCCGATGTCGAGCACGACCAGCTCCGGGGTGATGGAAACGACAATCCCTTCCATTTCCGAGCGGTCCTTGCCTGCGAGGCGGTTTTCCCCTTCGAACTGGGAAAGCACTTCGCCGAAAGATTCGGCCGCAACAGAGGAGGTCTCTGCGGTTTCAGGGTTCAGGCTGGCTTCGGAGGACGGAATAGAGGGCACGGATTCGCTGTTCATGCTGATTTCTCATCATTTTGTCACGTTTGCCCCATCCTTTGCTTTGCCCCTCCCCATCACCCCGCGCGCCCCCCTCCCCGTCCCTTCCCTGGCTCCAGCAATCCGGCTTTTACCTGACTGCAACAATCCGGTGGCTTACTGTCTGGAGCGCACCATGAATGTTCTGTTGATCGAAGATGACAAACGCATTGCAGGCCTGGTCGAACGCGGCCTGCGCGAAGAGGGCCACAGCGTCTCTACCTCCTATGACGGCATCGAAGGCGCGGCTATGATGCTGGGCGGCGAGTATGACGCCGCTCTGCTCGACGTGTATCTGCCCGGCATGGATGGCTTCCAGGTCCTCGAAACCGTGCGTGCCCGCCACTGCCGCACGCCCATTCTCATGCTGACCGCCGTCGATGCCGTCCCCAAAGTGCTCAAAGCCTTCGATCTGGGCGCCGACGATTATCTCGTCAAGCCGTTTCTGCTCAAGATTCTCCTGGCGCGCATCGGCGCCATCGCCCGCCGGGCCCAGCCGGTGCAAAGCCCGCTGCTGCAGGCTGCCGGCGTCACGCTCGACAGTCAGCGGCGCCTCGCCATCCGCAACGGCCGGCAGATTCCGCTGACCCGCAAACAGACAGAGCTGCTGGATGTCCTCATGCGGCGCAGCGGCCTCGTCACCTCGCGCGAAGAGCTCATCGAAGCCGCATGGGACGACGCCAACGGCGTCAAGGAAAACACGCTCGACGTTTACATCCACAGCCTGCGCACTAAACTCGAGGACCGCTCCGAGACCAAACCGCTCATCCGCACAGTACATGGCACGGGGTACATCTTCGTTGTGGAATAAGCTGCAGAGACTCTCCATCCGCGCCAGGCTCACACTCTGGTATCTGGCTGTCATCTTCCTCGGAGCCGTTCTCTTCGGCATCGTCTCCTACGGCATCCTGCGCCACGCCCTTATCGTCGAAAAGCAGTCGCACCTGCTCGGACGCGAGACCCGGCTGCTCCACATGCTCGAGACCAACCGGGCGCAGGGCGTGCGCGATTCACTCGAGAATCAGCTCACCGCATACGCGCTGGTCACGCATGAAGGGAATCTCTTCGAGCTGCGTAGCGCGGACAATTCCCTGCTCTTTCCCCAATCCGAGCAGCAGGCTGCGTGGGCCGCGCCCTACGAGCATCCCTGCCTCAAGCGCTCTTTCTTTCCCAGATCCGTCGACGGAACTGCCGCGCTCATCATGTGTCATCAGGCCATGATCGCCGGCCAGCCCATGACGCTCTACGTCGGCAGCTCGCTCGAAGAAGAGTTCGATGTTCTCGCTGCCTATCAGCGAGCGCTTCTGCTGCTCATGCCCGTGATCTTCCTGCTCGCGCTTCTCTGCGGATATTTCCTCAGCCGGCGAGCCATGGAGCCCATCGACCGCATGACGCGCGCCGCAGTCGGCATCGGCATCGGCAATCTCTCTGCACGCCTGCCGGTTCCGCCTGCAACGGATGAAGTCCAGCAGCTTGCCGTGGCATGGAATCAGCTTCTTGCGCGTCTCGAAGCAGCGGTCAAGCGCCTCAGCCAGTTCTCCGCTGATGCATCGCACGACCTTCGCACCTCGATCACGGTGATGCTTGCCACCGCGCAGCTCTCTTTGAACCGCAATCGCTCCGATGTGGAATATCGCGAAGATCTCGACCGCATTGCCACCGAGTGCCGCACCGCAACCACGCTGCTCGATGCCCTGCTGTCGATGGCTCGCAGCGACAACTTCGTCCATGAAATGTCTCTTGAGCGTCTCGATCTCTGCGAACTCATCGTCAGCGGCTGCCGCCGCGTCGAGGACGTCGCAGAAGCCAATCACATCCTGCTCGACTGGAGCCTGCCAGACGAACAGGTGTATATCGAGGGCGACAGCCTGCTCCTGCAGCGGCTGCTCGGCATCCTGCTCGACAATGCCATCAAGTTCACGCCGGAATATGGCGAGGTGCGCGTCGAATTAGGCGCTGAAAAGCACCACGCGTTGCTCCATGTGCGCGACACCGGCATCGGCATGTCGCTCGACACGCGCCGTCAGATCTTCGATCGCTACTATCAGGCCGATCTGCGCGAGCGTCGCACCAAGGCCGGCCTTGGCCTCGGTCTCTCCATCGCACGCTGGATCGCCGATGCCCATCGTGCCGAGCTCACGGTCGAAAGCATGCCGCAAAAGGGCTCGGTCTTCACCATCCGCATGCCGCGCGCGCTCCGCGAAGAAACCGAACACGTCACAGCAACGGTGCCATAAAAGCGGCAGGGTACTCAAACCACGAGTACCCATTCCAGCCTTTTCTACTTCAGCGGAGTACATACCCACGCATGCGACCATCGGGAGCGCGTGCCGAAGGCGAATCACCTACTCCTGCCCCTTGACCAGCTTCGGCTCATGGATCAGCTGCTCATGGGCCAGCTTACCGCCTGCATCGTAGCGCAGTACCACGACCCAGTCATACACATCATCCGGCCACTTGCTGCCCGGAATCAGTTGCGAAGGATCGCCGCCCAGCGCCGTCACCAGCGCAGGAATCTTTCCATGCCGCCATGCAATCAACACGTGGTCGCCATGCGCTGTCTGTTTCAGATTTTCAGCCAGCGCCTCGGGATCCTCGGTGGTGAAATCCGTATTCAGCGGCAGATGCAACGCATGGCTCAGCGGCTCGAGCGTCAGCCGCGGACGCATGCTGTTCTTCGAGTCGTGTCCCGCATAGAGCGCGTTGATTGCGATGCTCTCGCCATCGAGATGAAACGGCGCAAAGTACTGGGCATAAGCCTCCGCGCGCGCAAAGCCCTGCGGCGTCAGGCTCGCGCCCTCCGGAGGCTTCTCCGCATGCCGGACGATCAGCACGGTGGTGTTGGCAAGCTGGTTCTGCGCTACCGCGGTAGCAGCAGCGCAAAAAATAAAGGCAGACAGGAGCGAACGCGAGAACAGGCGCATACGAGCATCAGCCTGACACGAGGCCGCGTAACCGCGCAACCGCCAGAATGAACGCAATGCAATTCCTGAAAGAGTTCTTAAGAACCGCTGCCGAAATCTTAAGGCGCTTCCTTCACATCCGTTTCTTTTCTTCGCAGCATGACCCACTCTACGGTTCCCACCTCAACGCGGAAATGCTTGATCCAGGCAGACTTCCGCAGTGTTTCCGGGAAAATCCCGCATTTCCCCGCTGCGCCTCTGCATCCGCTCATCCTGAAGAGGTTGCCTGAACCCGCGCTGTAACGGGTTATTTACATGCGGCAGTTACGGTGTGCCCAGACCTTAGTCCTTTACTGGACATTTCTGGAGGAAGACTTGTTACACACCATTGGACGCAGATCCTTCACTTGGACCGGAACAGCGGCAACGCTGCTCACTGCCTCGTCCCTGCTGATGGCCCAGACCGCGGCAGGTGGCTCCATTACCGGCTCCGTGATGGATTCCCGCGGCAATGCCATTCAAAAGGCAGAAGTGCATATCCGGAACCGGGCCACAGGCGTCGACCAGAAGCTGGCCACCGACGATCAGGGCCGTTTCTACGCAACCGGACTGGCGGATGGCAGCTATGACATCACCATCGCCTCAACTGGCTTCCAGACCGTTACCCAGAGCCAGGTGTCGCTGAGCGGCGGCAAGTCCCTGCATCTGCCCGTACAGCTCCAGGTTGCATCTTCCTCGGAGAACGTCGAGGTCCGCGCCCTCGCCGGCGACTCGCTCGCCGCCCAGGAAGGGCTCTCTCAGGGTTCGCTCGATACCGAAGCACCCAAGTCTGAAATCGGCAGCAAGTTCATCCGCGAATTCACGCCGCCCACCTCCGACTACACCGAAATCATCCAGATCGCCCCCGGCACCTTCAGCTACAACTCCAACGGCATCGGACTCGGCCAGGGCACTACCTACTTCCGCGGCTTCCCGGACGGCGATTACGACATCACCTGGGACGGCATCCCCTTTGATGACACCAACACCCCCACGCATCACTCCTGGGCCTTCTTCCCCGGCCTCTGGATCGGCAGCGTCGACTTCGACCGCAGCCCCGGCACCGCCTCGACGATCGGCCCCAGCACCTTTGGCGGTTCGATCAACCTGCAATCCCCGGAAGTCTCCCAGGAACAGAACGTACAGGGGCAGGTCTCTTACGGCTCTTTCAACACGCTGCTCCTCGACGGCAAGTACGCCACTGGGATGCTCGGACCGAAGAAGAATATCGGCCTGAACCTCGACATCCACCGCATGACCTCCGACGGCTTTGAGACCTACAACGATCAGGAACGCGATGCCGGCGACATCAAGGTGCAGTGGAACGCCTCCGATAAGACGACTGTCACCGGCTACAGCGGCGTGGTCCGCCTCTACGCCAACACGCCGAATAACCCGCCGCTCCGCGCCCAGATCGAAAACTACGGCTGGAACTACCTGCTGCAGAAAAACGACCCGACCAGCGGCTTCTACCAGCCCTACAACACCTACCGCGTGCCCACCGACTTCGAGTACGTCGGCATTCACTCATTCCTGGGCCGCGGCTGGCTGATCGACGCCAAGCCGTACACCTACAGCTACAACAACGCCCAGTACTACGCGAACGACAACCCGAACGACACCACCGGTCTCGCCACGGGCAAGGACAGCTCCACGGGCTTCATCAACGAAACCACCTGCTCCACGCAAAAGAAGAAGAAGTCCTATTACTACCTGCCCTGCGCCGTCGACAAGCTGAACAGCTATCGCAAATACGGCGAGACCGCCACCGCCAGCCAGATCTCGAAGTACGGTGTCTTCCGCACTGGCCTCTGGTATGAGTGGGCTACAACCAACCGCTACCAGTTCCCGTCCAATCCCCTCACCCACGAAGATCAGACCCTCCCCAACTTCCACGAGAACTTCTGGACCAACTCCTACAACCCGTTCATCGAGTATGAATGGCACCCCACCAAGCGCCTGACCCTCACCGGCGGCGACAAGGAAGCCTATTACACGATGAACCTCAAGCAGTATGCGGATGACGGCAAGATCGTCGGCGATCTCAACGGTGCGGCCTACACCACCTCTTCAGGCGGCTTCGGCAGCAATCTGCCTTCGGCCGAAGGCAACTACCGCATCCTGAACAACTGGTCGGCCTACGCGCAGTTCGGCAAGGGCGCGCAGATTCCGCCCAGCTCTACCTTCGACGTCGCCGGCGGCGGACAGGAAGTCAGCACATTGCCCAAGCCGACCGAGACGACCACCTACCAGGCTGGAACCGTTCTCAAGGCCAACCGCTTCACGCTCGACGCCGATGTCTTCCGTGTGAAGTTCCAGAACAACTACGTCTCGAATGCCGTTGCCAACCCTAACGACTCTGCCTACGACCTCAACGAGTACTACCTCGGGCCTGACTCCGTCACCAAGGGCTTCGAGGCGGAGACGAACGTGGCCCTCGGCTATGGTTTCCATGCGTACGCCAACGGCACCGTGAACAAGGCCACGTACACCGGCAAGGGCGTGCCCTCCGGTCTGAATGTAGCCGATACTCCGGGCTACACCCAGTCGCTGGCTGTCACCTACCAGGACCACGGCTTCGACCTCGGCATCATCGAGAAGCGCGTCGGCGCTCACTACAACGACAACGGCACCTATCACAACCAGGTTTACGATGCACCTTTCAACAACGTGAACCTGTTCCTCAACTACACCATCCGCAAGCACTCGATCTTCGACGAGTCGAAGATCGGCTTCAGCATCAACAACCTCTTCAACAGCGAAGACATCCTCGATGTCGCCGCCAGCAACAGTGCGGTCGCCGTCAACGGATCCAGCTACATCGCCACCACTGCGATCTCGCCTCTCGATCAGCTCAGCCTGACTGCGGCACGCAGCTACATGGTCACCTTCCGCATGGGGCTCTTCCCCAACCGGAAGAATTAACCACTCCCTCCCCCAGCACCAACGACAAGGCCCTCGCATGATGCGAGGGCCTTGTCTGTTTTGGCAGGACGTTAACGGGACATGGGAGAGCACAGGCAAAGAACCCGACTACACCCTATCCCCTAAACCCTATCTCCTATTTCTTCACTCTCTTTTTCTTCCCCACCGCGTCAGTCCCGCGCGGATACCCCGTCGACTGACGCACCGTCAGCGCCGTCGGCACCCTCCATGTTCTCGGCTGCCCGGACAACTCCTGCCCTTCAGCAATCGAGCGCAACGCGTTAAACGCAGCACGCGCGAGATCGTTGCGCGACATCCGCACCGTGGTCAGAGGCGGGTTCACGAACTCGGCCAGGTGAATATCGTCAAAACCGATCAGCGACACGTCTTCCGGCACTCGCAGCCCAGCCTTGTTCAGCACCCGCAACGCGCCAATTGCCGTCATGTCATTCGAGCACAGCAGCGCAGTCGGCAGCGATCCAGCAGCCAGCATCGCGTCCATGCACTGCATTCCTCCCTCGAGCGTGTGATCGCCCTCGACAATCCAGTCCTTCCGCGGCGTGACGCCGATCGTCTCCAAAGCCTCCAGGAATGCAGCCTTTCGCAACTGGGAGGAGCGGTGCCGCAGCGGCCCGCTGATGTAGCCGAACTCCCGGTGTCCCAGCACCGCCAGGTGCTGCACGCCTTCGTGAATTCCCTTGCGGTAATCCACCAGCAGCGGCCGCACCAGTTCACCAGGCGGTCCGGCATCGACAAAGACCATCGGCACCCGTCGCGAGGCCAGCTCTTCGAGGAGCGGCTGCTCCACGCCGAAGGTCATCACCGCTACGCCTTCCACGCTGCGCTCGATCATGCGCCTCACGCACAGGCTCATCCGTTCCGGATCGTAGTTCGTCGACCCGATCAGGATCTCGTAGCCATTCTCGACCGCGACTTCTTCGAATCCCTGAATCAGTTCGGGAAAGAATGGGTTGGTGATTTCCGAAACCAGCAGACCGAAAAGACGTGTCCGTCCGGAGACGAGCGCCCGCGCCTGCGTATTCGGAAAATAATTCAGCTCCTCGATCGCCGCCCACACACGTCGGGCCAGTTCCTTATCAACGGTCGGAACTCCGTTAATTGTGCGTGAAACTGTGGCGATCGACACCTTTGCATGCTGCGCCACATCGCGAATATCCAGACGCTTTTCCTGGTTTCCCTGCCGGGGTCGTTTTCTCGTCGCCAAACTTGCACTCCTATCTTGACTGGCCCAGTTTAAAGCGCGTACCTTCAAACTTCCAGTAAACGTTTGCCGAACTAAAACTGGTAAACCGCTTTAGCAACTGTCATCATTTCTCGGGAAGGATTCTTCATCATGCTCGAACAGCTTCGCCGCGACGTTCTCGAGGCCAATCTCGAAATCGTTCGCCGTGGTCTCGTACTGTACACCTTCGGGAATGCCTCCGGTATTGACCGCGCTTCCGGCCTCGTCGCCATCAAGCCCTCCGGCGTCCCTTACGAATCCATGACCCCCGAGGACCTGGTCATTACCGACCTTGATGGCAATATCGTCGAAGGCAAGCTTCGTCCTTCCTCCGATCTTGCCACCCACCTCCATCTGTACAAGGAATTCCCCACCATCGGCGGCGTCGTCCACACCCACTCCGAGTACGCCACCGCCTGGGCTCAGGCCGGCCGCGAGATCCCGGCATTCGGCACCACCCACGCCGATTACTTCTACGGCCCCGTTCCGGTCACCGACGAACTCACGCCCGAGGAAATCAACGGCGATTATGTGCTGAATACCGGCATCAACATCACGAATCGCTTCAAGGGGCTCGATCCGAACGCAATCCCCGGCGTTCTGGTCCGCGGCCACGCCCCCTTTGCCTGGGGCAAGGATGCAGCCGACGCTGCCTACCACGCCACGGTTCTCGAAGCCGTTGCCCGCATGGCCTGGTTCACAGTCGCGCTCAACCCCACCTGCACCGGCGTTTCCCAGGCCCTGCTGGACCGCCACTACCAGCGCAAGCACGGCGCCAAGGCCACCTACGGACAGGGCAAGTAGAATGGCTCGCGCGCTGCACCGGCACCACCGCATCGCATTTTGTAACAGTTAAGGAACAATACAGATGCACGCATCTCCCGCTTCGCTCCTGGCTCTGTTCGACGGACCAGTCACTCATCAGCTCGCGCGCCTCAACGCGGTCGACATTGCTGTCATCGCCATTTATTTCGCCATTGTCATCTTCATCGGCTTCTACCTGAAGGGCTCCGCGAATACCAGCGAAGAGTTCTTCATGGCCGGACGCGAGATGACCGCGTGGATTGCTGGCCTCAGCTTCGTCTCCGCCAACCTCGGCTCACTTGAGTTGATGGGCTGGGCCGGTTCCGCCTATCAGTACGGCATCCTCGCCACGCACTGGTACTGGATCGGCGCCATTCCGGCGATGCTCTTCCTCGGCATCATCATGATGCCCTTCTACTACATCTCGAAGACCCACTCGGTCCCCGGCTACCTGCATCTGCGCTTCGGCGATGGAGCACGCGCGCTCTCGGCCATCAGCTTCGCCTTCATGACCGTGCTCATGAGCGGCATCAACATGTATTCCATGGCGTTGGTGATGAAGGTCGTTCTCGGCTGGAATCTCAACTTCTCCATCTGGGTTTCGTCGATCACCGTCGCCCTCTACGTCGCGCTGGGCGGCCTGCGCTCGGCCATCTTCAACGAGGTTCTCCAGTTCCTCCTCATCTGGCTCGGTGCGCTCCTGGTCCCCATCCTCGGCCTCGTTGAGGCTGGCGGCTGGACCAATCTCAAGCACCAGATCCTGCACAACGTCGGCAACACACAGTACGTCCACATGTGGAGCGGTCTCGGCCACTTCAACGACAACCCAATGGGCGTGCACTGGACTGGCATCGTCTTCGGCCTTGGCCTGGTCATCAGCTTCGGCTACTGGACCACCGACTTCCTCGTTGTGCAGCGCGTCCTCTCCGCGCACAACCTGCGCGCCGCGCGTATGGCTCCGATCATCGGCGCAGGCTTCAAGATGGCCGTGCCCTTCATCGTCATCCTGCCCGGCCTGCTCGCACTCTCCGTGCTGCCCTTCCACCTCGTCGGTGAATCCCAGGCCGTCGCCACCGGAGGCCACAGCTACAACGAGGTTCTGCCTCTGATGCTCGTCCGCTACTGCGGACCCGGCCTGCTCGGCCTCGGCGTCACCGCTCTCATTGCCGGCTTCATGTCCGGCATGGCAGGCAACGTCAGCGCCTTCTCAACGGTTTGGACGTATGACATCTACGGCGCTTTCATCAACAAGAAGGCCACCGACCGCCACTATGTCTCCATGGGCCGCTGGTGCACCTTCATCGGCGTGCTCATCTCTGTCGGCACCGCGTATCTGGTGCAGCACGCAGCCTCCATCATGGACTACGTGCAGAGCCTGTTCAGCTTCTTCATTGCCCCGCTCTTCGGCACCGTCATCCTGGGCATGCTCTGGAAGCGCGCGACAAAGGCCGGCGGCTTCTGGGGTCTGCTCTCCGGAACAGCCACGGCTGTGGGTCTCTGGGCCTGGGTTCACAACGATCCCAAGGCGCTGCGCTATGTCGCCCTCTCGCCCGATGCCAAGGCCATGGCAGAAGACCTCTACCGCGCCCTCTGGTCGTGGCTGGTCTGCGTCATCGTCACCGTCGTCGTCAGCTACATGACCAAGCCCCGCCCGGTCGCCGAGCTCGAGGGCCTGGTCTACGGCGTATCCCCTCTGCCTCAGGAGCATGATGAGCACTGGTACCAGAAGCCAATCTTCTGGGCCGGCGTCATCGCCATGCTCTTCATCATCGCCAACATCATTTTCTGGTAAGAAGGAGCAGAGAGCATGCGTGAAACCCTCTCCATCTGGTTCTTTGCCGGTATCCTCTTCGGAGCCTACGGCCTGGTCATCACCATCGAAGGTCTCTGGGAGCTCGGCCATCCACTGGCCCATCCTCCCGTTCTCAACTCCCTCCACCCAGCCGTCTGGTGGGGCGCCTTCATGTTCATCGCCGGCCTGATCTACACCATCAAATTCTGGCCCAAGAAGCTAGGCTGATTGATTTTCCACTCCCATTACCCTGATCCCCTCGGAAACGGGGATCAGCGACAAACAAACAAAGAGATCGGACTTTATGAAAAAGCAACTTACGTTCGGAGTCATCGTCGGCAGCCGCGGATTCTTCCCTCACCACCTCGCCAAGGAAGGCCGCGAAGAGATCATCCAGGTTCTTGACGCTAACGGTTACAAATCCATCGTTCTGACGCCTGAGCAGACCCAGCACGGCGCCGTCCAGACCCCTGAGGACGCACGCCATTGCGCCGAGCTCTTCAAGAAGCATGCCGAAGAGATCGATGGCATCATCGTCACCCTGCCCAACTTCGGCGAAGAGCGTGCCATCGTTGACGCCATCCGCCTCTCCGGCCTCAAGGTGCCGGTGCTGGTGCAGGCCACGCCCGACCGCACCGACATCATGAAGATCGCCAACCGCCGCGACAGCTTCTGCGGCAAAATGTCGGCCTGTAACAACCTCATGCAGTACGGCATTCCGTACTCGCTTACGGCGACGCACACCGTCTCGCCCAGTTCGGAAGCCTTCAAGAAGGACCTGGCATGGTTCTCCGCGGTCTGCCGCGTGGTCGGCGGCTTCAAGAACCTCCGCATCGGCGCTCTCGGCGCGCGTCCCGCGGCCTTCAACACCGTCCGCTACAGCGAAAAGCAGCTCGAGCGCGCCGGCATCTCGGTCGAAACCCTCGATCTGTCAGAAGTCCTTGGCCGCATCGACCGCCTGAAGGACACCGACGACGTCACGCAGGCCAAGCTCGCCGCCATCAAGGCCTATGTGCCCACCGGCTCGGTACCTGAAGCCGCACTGCTCAAGATGTCCAAGCTCGGCGCCGTCATCGACACCTGGATGAAGGAGACTTACTGCACCATCAGCGCCATACAGTGCTGGACCTCGCTCGAAGAGTACTTCGGCGTCGTGCCCTGCACCGTCATGAGCATGATGAGCGAGAACCTTTTCTCCTCGGCCTGCGAAGTCGACGTCGTCGGCGTGCTCAGCATGTACGGCCTCGCGCTCGCCTCCGAGACCCCGAGCGCCCTGCTCGACTGGAACAACAACTACGGCGATAACCCGAACAAGGCCGTCTGCTTCCACTGCTCCAACCTGCCCAAGCACTTCTTCACCGAAGTGACGATGGACTATCAGGCCATCATCGCCGGCACCGTGGGCATTGAGAACACCTTCGGCACCTGCGTCGGCCGCGTTAAGGCCGGTGCCATGTCCTACCTGCGCTTCTCGACCGACGACTACACCGGCAAGATCCGCGGCTACGTCGGCGAAGGCCAGTTCACCAATGATCCGCTCGAGACCTTCGGCGGCGCGGGCGTCGTTGAGATTCCCAAGATGCAGAAGCTGCTCCGCTACATCTGCGAGCAGGGCTTCGAGCATCATGTCGCGGCCAACTTCTCGACCGTCGCCAGCCCGGTCTACGAGGCCGCGACCAAATACCTCGGCTGGGATATGCACTACCACGCGCAGCCGGAAGAGTAGTCCACAAAAACGTAACCCAAACAGTCACAGAGGGCCCGCAGCCACAAAACTGCGGGCCTTCTGCTTAAATCTTCTTTTCTTATTAAGAACTGTCATCCCGACCGCAGCGAGCAGAGCGAAGTAGAGAGACCTGCGGTTCCCGTACAAACGTGGGTGCCCATGTCTCGATGTTGAGACATGGGAGAGCACTACCCCTAATCGTCATCCCACATGAGACGAGCGATCAGACGAGCCGTCCGCTCGCACCCGGGCCAACAGCTGCTCGGGACTTCGCAGGTGAATCTCCGGCTCTACCCCCATCTCCCGGTAGTAACCGGCAAGAGTGATCTCCTCGAGCGACCAGCTGAGCATCTCCTCCACCCAGTCCTCGCAGCTCACAATTGGCTGATATTGCGGATCGAGATTCGAGACCAGCACCAGCCCGGTGGGTGCCGCATCCAGGACCGTCATCCGCAGCTCCGGCCGGCGGCGTTTCAAAAGCAGCGCCGTCCGCCAGACGTCCCCCGCCCACATGGTCTGGCGCTGCGGGTCCAGCGCCTCAAGGTTCCGCGCCCGCTCCGCCATCGGCAGCTCCAGCGGCAGGCAATCATGCAGCGCTATCACCGAACCGGGGAGACAATACCGTTCGGTGTTCAGGAAGTCGCGCAACAGGTATTCGCAATGGTGCATGCCATCGAGAAAGGCGAAGTCGATCGGACTACCCAGCAGCTCGGCCGGATGCCAGCGGTCGAAAAATGCGTCGCTCGCCATCTGGTAAAGCATCAGGCTGGGCTTGGCGACGATCTGCCGCACCACGTCCATATTCGAGAACTGGAACCTGGGATCGATGCCGATCGAAGCGCACCGCGCCAGCGCCAGGGTCGCGCCGGTTTCGACCCCGATCTCCAGGTACGTTTGCGGACGAAGCGTTTCGTGCAGGCGCTTGAGTACCCGCGTGTACACCTCGCCATGGAGATCGGGCATCCACGCTCCCGGACGCTCACCGATCCGCTTCACCAGCACCTCAAGCCGGCCAATCATCGCTGCCGCGAATTCCTTCGGCACTCCACGGTCGCCTGCCTCGCGCATGAACCGTAGAGCCTCAGTCGGGCCGCCAGCCTGCATCAGGCCCTCGACACAGCTGCGCCAATACAGTGGTCGCTCCGGCTCTCCATCCAGGGCCGCCTTCAAGTGCGGCAATGCCTCGCAGGCGCGCCGAAGCTGTATCAGCAGAACCCCGAGATTGTGGTTTGCCTCGGAGTGTCTGGGGTCTGCCGCCAAGATCTCGCGATAAAGAGCCTCGGCAGCAGCCGCATCGCCTGAGCGATGAAAGCTGGCGGCTGATTCCAATGCTGCAGTCACCGGGCGCGCCGTGGCACGCGTTTCGATCTGCTTCTCGACTGGCACGGTCGACATAGGTGCAATCAGCTTAAGATGGCCTTACTCGCGCAGTACCGTGAAGTCCCTCCGAAGCCTCCAGGCTTTCAGCCAGCTATTTCCTTTTGGGAAGCGTGTGCCTGATCGGGAGCCTTCCTGAAACGCAGGCAGGAGAGCAAATAGCGGGGCTCAACCCTTCCTTACGTCTCCGAATCGCTGCCTCTCGCCCTTTCACCCCGCCGCGTGATAAAACGTTTTCTGGAGCACTTGCACCTCAAGGAGAACCACCGTGGCCATCGTCGCCGGCGTCGATTTCGGAACCCTCAGCGTTCGCGTTACCCTGCTTGACAGCACCAAAGGCCGGCTCAGCACCGCCTCCGCAGAATATCCCCTCCACCGCAAGCGTGAAGACCCCGACTACGCCACGCAGTCGCACTTCGACCAGATGGAAGCCCTGGTAAAGGCCACGCAGAAGGCTATCGCCGAAGCAGGCATCGACGGTTCGCTGATCGAGTCCATCGCCCTCGACACCACCGGCTCCTCCGTCATCTTCGTCGACAAGCAGGTCCAGCCGCTCGACGACTACTACCTCTGGTGCGATCACCGCGCCAAGCGTGAGGCGCAGGAAATCACCGCGCTCGCCCATGCACAAAAGCTCGAGGCAATCGACTGGTGCGGCGGCGTCTACTCCCATGAGTGGGGCTTCGCCAAGCTCCTCCACTGGCTGCGCCACAACCCCGATAAGCGCGCACAGTTCTACACCGCCTTCGAGCACTGCGACATGGTCGCCGCCACCCTCGCCGGCATCGACGACGCGACCAGGGTGAAGCGCAGCGTCTGCGCCATGGGCCACAAATGGCTCTGGAACCCCAAGTGGGGCGGCCTGCCACCGCAGGAGTTCCTCTCCAGGCTCGATCCCCTCTTCGACGGCATCCGCGAGCGCTTTGACGGTGAATACCTCACCTCGGACAAGGTTGCAGGCCACCTCGCGCCGCACTGGGCCGAGCGCATGGGCCTCAAGGCCGGCATCCCTATCCCTGTCGGCGCGTTTGACGCGCACTGGGACGCCATCGGCGCAGGCTGCCGCGAGGGCGACGTGGTCAACGTCGTCGGCACCTCCACCTGCATCATCGCCATGGAGAAGCGCACCGTGCTCGTGCCTGGCGTCTGCGGCGTGGTGCCCGGCTCCGTGCACCCGCAGTACACCGGCGTCGAGGCGGGACTCTCCGCCACGGGCGACATCTTCGAAGCCATCGCACGCCGTGCAGGTACTAAGGTCGCCGAACTCTCGAAGGGCCTCGAAGCCTATCGCCCCGGCCAGACCGGACTGCTCCGCCTCAGCTGGGACAACGGCGACCGCACCGTGCTCGTCAACTCCGAACTGGGCGGCGTCACCCTCGGCTGGAACCTCATCCACACCGCGCAGGACGAGCTCTTCGCTGCCATCGAAGGCACCGCCTTTCACACCCGCATCATCCTCGAGCGCATGGCCGAGAACGGCGTGCCCGTCGAGCGCGTCATCAATGCAGGCGGCATCCCGCAGCACAACAAGGTGCTCAACCAGATCTACGCCGACGTTTTCAACAAGCCGGTCCTCGTGCCCGCCGGCATCCCCACCAGCCTCGGCTCCGGCATCTTCGCACAGCTGGCCGCCGGCATTTTCTCCTCGATTGAGGAGGCGCAGAAGGCCATGTGTCTCGACTACATCACCTACACCCCGAACCCCGAAGCCGCGGCCATCTATGACCGCCTTTTCGCCCTCTACCGGAAGGTCTACTTTGGCCTCGGCACCAAGGACGCCGCACCGGTAGCTCTCGGCGACGTCCTCCCCGAGCTGCGCAAAATCTCCGCCGAAGTCCTCGGTCACGAGTAAACAACGGGTGCCCCACGTCTCGATCCTGAGACGTGGGTTCGCAGAAGCCCGGGTGCCCCACCCAAGCTCCGCTTGGGTGGGAGAAACGAACCCCATCAAGCATATGCCGGCGGAGGCCGAAGGCGATTCGCCCTGCGCGCAGCAGCGGGTGCATAATGGCTGCCGAAGGAGCTTTTGCCCATGAGCAGCGTCGCCCTCCTGCAGTCCCTCAAGGAAAACATCCTCGGCCAGGCCGGCGTAAAGACCATCTACGGCGATCCCATCACCGCGCAGGGACACACTGTCATCCCCGTCGCCAAGGTCGCTTATGGATACGGAGCCGGCGCAGGCACCGGAGGCGTCGGCAACTCCAGCGCGCAGGGTGAGGGCGGAGGAGGAGGCTGCGGCGTTCGCGCCATCCCCGTCGGCGTCATCGATGTCAGCGACCACGGCACCACCTTCGTCCCCATCACCAGCCGCAACAAGCTCGCCACCGTCGCCGCCGCGGGCATCGCCCTCGGCATCGTTCTGGGCTGGAGACGCCGCCGCAAATAGGATTCGTAACCAGTTCCGTTACGAATGCACGGCCCACACCAGCACATCCCATCTACACCCTGCTCCTTACACCCCATACCCTAAAAAATCCCTACCTCCCGCAACCCACTCCCCGCTATACTCGCCTTTCCGGCTACCCAATCCAATCGCAAAGGGGAACGTCCCATTCCTCCGTCGATGAAATTCCCACTCGCATTAGGCTTAGCTGCAACCGCTACAGCCTTCGCCCAGTCCGCGACCCCACCCACACCACCGCCGCATGATTTCGTCATCACCAACGCCACGGTGATGACCGTCACCCACGGCACCATCGAGCACGGCAGCGTCTGGGTCCACGACGGCAAGATCGCCGGCTACGGCGCCACAGTCAACGCCCCATCTGACGTCGTAAAGATCGACGCCACCGGCAAGTACCTCACCCCCGGCATCGTCGATCCGCACTCGCACTCCGCGCTCAGCAACGACGTCAATGAGATGACCAGCCCGGTCACTCCGAGCATGATGATGATCGACGCCTTCGACAATCGCGACAAAGCCCTCTACCAGGCCCTCGCCGGCGGCGTCACCACCGAGTTGCTGCTGCACGGCTCGGCCAATGTAATCGGCGGCCAGGCCGTCGTCATCAAGAACAAGTTCGGCCTCTCGCGCGACCAGATGCTCTTCCCCGACGCGCCACGCTCCATCAAGTTCGCCAGCGGAGAAAACCCCAAGCGCGTCTATGGAGGCCGCGGCCAGTTGCCTTCCACCCGCATGGGCAACTTCGAAGTCATGCGCCAGTCCTTCGAGGACGCAAAGGCCTACATGGCCAAATGGGACGAGTACAACGCCAAGGTCGCCAAAGGCGATAAGGACGTGACTCCGCCTGCGAAGGACCTGAAGCTCGAAGCGCTTGCGGATGTGCTGCGCGGCAAGCTCTACGTGCAGATCCACTGCTACCGCGCCGACGAGTTCCTCACCGAAGAGGCCATCGCCAAGGAGTACGGCTTCAAGATTCGCGCCTTCCACCACGCGCTTGAGATGTACAAGGTCGCCGACCAGATCGCTCCCACCGGCACCGCCATCGCCACCTTTGCCGACTGGTGGGGCTACAAGGACGAGGCCTGGGACGCGATCCCGTGGAATGCCGCCATGAGCGAAAAGGCCGGCATCCGCGTCGCCCTCAAGAGCGACTCCAACGACCACATCCGCCGCCTCAACCAGGAGGCCGGCAAAATGATCCGCTACGGCGGTGTCAGCGAGGAAGACGCGCTCAAGATGATCACCCTGAACCCCGCCTGGATCATCGGCGTCGACGACAAGGTCGGCTCCATCGATACCGGCAAGGACGCCGATCTCGTCCTCTGGAACATGGACCCGCTCTCCACCTACGCCCGCGCCGAAAAAGTCTACATCGACGGCGATCTCTTCTTCGATGACTCGCTCCCCGGCTTCGGCACCACGCACTTCTCCGGCGCCATGCATGAGGCCCACGGCTTCGGCGGCGAAGACGGCGCCAATGTCGACGACGAAGGAGGCAACTAATGCGGAACCGCCTTTCTGTCATCGCCACGGTTACAATTTCAACGGCCTTCTCGTTTGGGCATCTTTATGCCCAGTCTGCGCCGGTCGTCGATCTCGCCACACCCGCGCCCGCCGTCGCCATCACTCACGGCAAATTGCTCACCATCACCCACGGCACCATCGACGACGGAACTATCATCCTCACCGACGGCAAGATCGCAGCCGTAGGACCGTTTGCCTCGGTGCAGATTCCTTCCAACGCGCAGGTCATCGACGCACGCGGCATGACCGTCTACCCCGGCCTCATTGACGCCGAGACGAATCTCGGCCTTTCCGAGATCGAAGCCGATGAAGCCTCGAACGATCTTGTCGAAACCAGCGACGAAATCTTCCCCAACATGCACGTCTACGACGCCTTCCACGCCGAGACCGAGCACATCCCCATCACCCGTCTCAATGGCATCACCAATGCCATCGTCGCGCCCGCCTCAGAAGACTCGATGCCCGGCCAGGACATCTTCATCCAGCTCGCTGGCCGCGACCGCGACCAGATGATCCTCGGCAAGGATGTCGCGCTGCCCGTCAATTTTTCCGGCGACCAGCGCCGCCGCGGCAAGTTCCCTTCTACGCGTATGGGCCTCGCCGAACAGCTCCGCCAGACGCTCATCGACGCGCAGGAATATGCAGCTTCAAAGTCCGATTACGAGGCCAAGCTCGCCAAGTGGGAGAAAGGCGACAAGAAAGACCCCAAGCCCACCGAGCCCAAGATCGACATGAAGTCCGAAGCGCTGCTTCCCTATCTGCGCGGCGAAAAACCTGTTGTCCTTGGAGCGGACCAGGGTTATGAGGTCGAGGTCGCCATGCAGCTCGCGCAGCAGTTCCACCTCAAGGTCGTACTCAACCACCTCACGCACACGCAGGATGTGATCGACAAGGTCGCCTCCTACAAGGTGCCGGTCATTGTCGGGCCGATCTACGACTTCCCCGACGCGAACGAACGCTATGACGCCGTCTACTCGCTGCCCGCCGAGCTCTACAAACGTGGCGTCAAGATCGCCTTCTCGTCCTCAGGCGCGGGCGGTGGCCCGAGCGGCGGCTTCGATCGCAACCTGCCCTACGCCGCCGGATACGCCGTAGCCTACGGCCTGCCCTACGACGAAGCATTGAAGGCCATCACCATTAACCCCGCAGAGATGTTCGGTGTCGCCGACAAACTCGGCTCGCTCGATGTAGGCAAAACCGCTAACGTCGTCATCGCAAACGGAGACCCGCTCGATGTCCGTACCGACGTCAAACAGGTCTATATCGAAGGCCACGCCATCCCCATGGTCTCGCGCCAGACCCGCCTGCGGGATGAATACACGAAGTAAGAACGCAATTCACAAGATGAAGCCCGGCAATCGATGCGATCGCCGGGCTTCTTCTTGCAACAATACAATCCTGTAACCAACACGGTTACGGATAGAGTTTTGCTTCCACGATCTCCGGCTCCGGCTCTCCAGCCGCAACGGCCAGCTTCTTCAACTGCTCACGCAGCTCATCCGCCTTGGCACGATACTCCTTGCGTCCGGCCAGATTCACCAGCTCATGCGGATCGGCGCGCTGATCGTACATCTGGTACTCGTGATAGCTCGACGCAGCCGGTTGAGTAGCATCGCCGCTCGGATCGGCAACACAATACGTCCAGTCTTTCGTGCGAATCGCGCGCCCTGTCATCGATTCGCTGATCTGAATGAACTGCTCGTTTACCCAGCCCTGTCTCGCTTCCGGATCGTTGACCAGCGGCAACACGCTGCGCCCCTTCCAGCTCGAAGGTACCGGGACACCAGCAGCTTCCAGCAATGTCGGAGCCACATCGATCAGCCCCACGAGCTCGGGAATCTGCTGCGTACCGCGAAAGCCGGGGCCATCGATGATCAGCGGCACACGCAGTGAGCTGTTATGCGTGCTGCGCTTGTACTCCTGGTTCCGCGTCATGAAGTGGCAGCCGTGATCGCTGAGAAAGACAAAGATCGTATTCTCGGCCAGATGCTCTTCTTCGAGTACCTTGCGGATGCGGCCCACCGAGTTATCGATCGCCTCGATGCAACCGTAGTAGTCGGGCAGCTGTGCCTGCCACGTGCCCGGAAAGGCGCGCAGATCCTCAGGCACCGTTCCATTGAGAAAGCGCTGCGCCGCCCCCTTCGGAGCAATCGGCTGCCCCATATCGTTCTGCTGATGCGGCTCCAGCTGAGAGATAAAGAGCAGAAACGGCTTGTCCTGCTTCTGACGAAGAAACTTCTCCGCGCGATCGGTCAGAAAATCGACGCGGTATTCATCTTTATATTCAATTGGCTTGTTATCGCGATCCCAGATCGTTCCCTCATACGGATGCGAAGTGTTCTCAATCGAATTTGCACCCTCCCACAGATCGAGAAAGCCGCCCCGGTGCTCGGCCTTCACCGCTCCGCGGCCGCCGCCCTCGGCTTCGGTACCCGGCGCAAGGTGCCACTTGCCGATCAGGTTTGCGCTATAGCCGGCCTTGCGCAGCTCCGTCGCAAGCGTGGGCAGAGTCTCATCGAGCCCCTTGCCGTTGCGCCATACTCCTGTCTCTGTCGCATAGCGGCTGGTAAACAGCACCGACCGTGACGGCGCGCAGACCGGCTGATTTGTAACCGTGTGAGTAAAGTTTTTGCCGCGCGCAGCCAGCGCATCGATATTCGGTGTGTGCGTAGAGCCGTTATGACCATTCGCACCTACAAAATCCCAGCGAAACTGGTCCGACAGATAGAGGATGATATTCGGTTTCTGCCGCGGTGCAGTGCTTGTGGCCGGTACCTGGGCCATGGCGGTGGAGGCTGGAACTGCGGCCGCAAACGCCGCAGCCACGGAAGACTTCAGGAAGGCTCTGCGGCCCTCATCATTCATGCGCACTCTCCCTCACTTCTATTCTCCATGATCTGCCCCGCATATGCAGTCGCGAGTACGGACATAAGTTTGCAACGGCAAGAAGCGCAAACAAAAATGCGCTCCTCTGGCCCCGCTCGTTAGGACGAGCAGCAGGCCAGAGGAGACGCAGGAGAGAGACTGGTTCTATCGCTAAGAGGCGATCAGATCGAAGCGGTCGAGGTTCATCACCTTATTCCAGACTGCCACGAAATCATCGACAAACTTCGCATGTGCATCCGTGCTTCCGTAGACCTCGGACAGCGCCCGCAGCTGCGCATTTGAGCCGAAGATAAGATCCGCACGCGTTGCCTTCCACTTCACTTCGCCTGTCGTGCGGTCGCGTCCTTCGAACGTATCCTTCGCCTCCGAGTCCGCCTTCCACACCGTGCGCATATCAAGCAGGTTGAGGAAGAAATCATTCGTCAGAGCCTCCGGACGATTGGTAAAGGCACCATATTTCGTCTGCCCGAAGTTGGTGTTGAGCACCCGCATGCCGCCAACCAGCACCGTCAGCTCCGGTGCGGTCAGCGTAAGCAACTGCGCCTTGTCGAGCAGCGTGACCTCGGCCGGTGCAGCAGGCGAGTGCCCATTGCTGTTGGTATAGGAACGGAAGCCATCCGCGGCCGGCTCGAGCACGGCAATGGAGTCCACATCGGTCTGCGCCTGCGATGCATCCGTGCGCCCGGGTGCAAACGGCACCGTAACCTTGATGCCGGCATTCTTCGCTGCCTGCTCCACGCCCGCATTCCCCGCGAGAACAATCAGGTCCGCGAGCGAAATCTTCTTACCGTTCGACTGAGCACCGTTGAACTCACTCTGAATCTTCTCGAGCGCATGCAACACCGTCTTCAACTGCTCAGGCTGATTGACCTCCCAGTCCTTCTGTGGCGCCAGGCGGATGCGCGCTCCATTTGCCCCGCCACGCTTATCCGAGCCGCGGAAGGTCGAGGCTGAAGCCCACGCAGTTGAAACCAGCTGCGAAACGCTGAGTCCCGACGCAAGAATCTTCTCCTTGAGCGCAGCGACATCCTTCTCATCCACCAGCGCATGATCCACAGCCGGAACAGGGTCCTGCCAGATGAGCACTTCCTGCGGAGCTTCCGGTCCAAGATATCGCGCTCGCGGTCCCATATCGCGATGCGTCAACTTGAACCACGCGCGGGCAAAGGCATCGGCAAACGCATCGGGATTCTCATAGAAGCGGCGCGAAATTTTCTCATAGATCGGATCGACGCGCAGCGCGAGATCGGTAGTCAGCATGGCCGGAGCATGGCGCTTCGACGGGTCGTGCGCGTCGGGCACCGTGTTCGCTCCTGCATCACCCTTAGGCTTCCACTGGTGCGCGCCGCCGGGGCTCTTCGTCAACTCCCATTCGTAACCGAAGAGATTCCAGAAGAAGTTGCTGCTCCACTTCGTCGGCGTGCTCGTCCAGGTCACCTCAAGACCGCTGGTGATCGCATCGCCTGCGATGCCCGAAGCATACGCACTCGTCCAGCCGAGGCCCTGTTCTTCAATCGTTGAACCCTCGGGCTCACGCCCCAGATGGGTTCCAGCACCCGCGCCGTGCGTCTTGCCAAAGGTATGCCCACCAGCGATAAGAGCCACCGTCTCCTCGTCGTTCATCGCCATCCGGCCAAAGGTCTCGCGGATGTCGCGAGCCGCAGCAACCGGATCGGGCACGCCTTCGGGACCCTCCGGGTTCACATAGATCAGGCCCATCGTCGTCGCGCCGAATGGTTTCGCAAGATCGCGCTCACCGGAATAGCGCTTATCCGTTCCCATCCACGTGTTCTCAAGTCCCCAGTTCACATCGAGATCAGGCTCCCACACATCCGCCCGCCCGCCGGCAAAGCCGAAGGTCTTGAATCCCATCGATTCCAGCGCGACGTTCCCCGCGAGAATCATCAGATCCGCCCACGAAATCTTTCTGCCGTACTTCTGCTTGATCGGCCACAGCAAACGGCGCGCGCGGTCCAGGTTCACGTTGTCCGGCCAGCTGTTGAGCGGAGCAAAACGCTGCTGTCCGCGGCCGCCACCGCCACGGCCGTCAAAGGTGCGATAAGTACCCGCGCTATGCCACGCCATGCGGATAAACAGCGGGCCATAATGACCAAAGTCTGCAGGCCACCAGTCCTGCGAGTCTGTCATCAGCGCTACCAGGTCCTTCTTCAACGCGTCATAATCGAGAGTCTTGAACTCCTCGGCATAGTCGAATTCCTCTCCCATCGGGTTCGACAACGAGGAATGCTGATGCAGCAGGTTAAGGTTCAACTGGTTCGGCCACCAATCGTTATTCGTACGCGGGGCGCTCTCGCCATGATGAAATGGGCACTTTGCTTCGGTTGCCATCGTTCCTCCGGTTTGTTTCAATCCGATGAAGAGATTCCACACGGAATCCAGACATTTCTTTCAACCAGACAGAATGTAGCACCGCGGCGATAGATAGTTCCAATACCTATTTCCCATTCTTCGTATAGTCTTTTCCTATGGAATTCCATCAACTCCGCTACGTCTGTGCAATCGCGGACACAGGCAGCTTCAGCCGTGCGGCCGAACGCTGCCAGGTCGCCCAACCCTCGCTCTCGCAGCAGGTGCTCAAGCTGGAAGAAAATCTGGGCACCAAGCTCTTCGACCGCCTCGGCCGCAGCATTCGCCTTACCGAATCCGGACGGGCCTTTCTTCCCCATGCGCGATCGATTCTGGAACAGATGGAGGCAGCGCGATCGAGCGTGGCGGATAAAGGCTCGGATGTGCGCGGCAGCGTCTCGATCGGCGTGATCCCGACCATTGCGCCTTATCTGATGCCCCGGTATGCCGCGGCGTTCGCAAAGAAATATCCCGATGCGAAGCTGCGCATCGTCGAAGAAACTACTCCCGTCCTTGTCGAGAGCCTGCGCGATCTCTCCATCGATCTCGCGATCCTTGCTCTCCCGCTTCGGCATAAGGATCTGGATTGGTACCCCATCCGCACCGAACCGCTCTTCGCGGTGCTGCCCAAGGACCACCCTCACGCCGCGGCGGAATCACTCACCATCAAGGAACTTCGCAAGGAGTCCTTCGTCATGCTGCGCGATGGCCACTGCTTCCGCGATCTCAGCATTGCAGCCTGCACGCACGCGCGCATCACACCCAACATCGCATTTGAAAGCGGCCAGTTCAGCAGCCTCCTCGGCATGGTAGCCGCAGGCGTCGGCATCACGCTTGTTCCCGAGATGGCTATCGATAAAAATGCAGCGTGCAGCTATGTGCGGCTCAGCGACAAGCAGGCGACGCGCAGCATCGTCATCGCAGCCCTGCACGGACGCAGCTTCAATCGCGTGCAGCAGGCCTTCCTTGCAGGCGTGCGAGCGCGTGCCCACGCGCGTTCCTCCAGCAAACCAACAGGCTAAACGACAATGGTCGCGGCCTGGGTAGAGAAACATACCCAAACCGCGACCAAAGGGAGCATATGGCGAAGGTGAGCCGCCCTGCGCGAAACCGCTACTTCGCTACCTTGTCCTGCAGCCCCGAGCTCAACGCCAGTTCAATCAGCGTCTTCTGCTCCATCTCATGCGCCTTACCCGAACCCGTCGCCGGGCTTGCCGCCTCGGAACGCTTCACACTGAGCACCTGGCGATTCCGCGCCAGCCGGCGAAGCCGCGGCATCACGTACGAATGTGCGCCCATGTTCTGCGGCTCTTCCTGCACCCAGACAATCTCGTGCGCATTCGGATGCGCCTCGATCGCCGCGATCAGCTCCGCTTCCGGGAAAGGATAAAGCTGTTCAAGGAAGACGATGCCCGTCGTTCCGTCCTTGCGCTTGGCCCGCTCCACGCGCAGCTCGTGACCGATCTTACCAGTGCACACCAGCAGCCGCTTCGCGTCCTTAATCTCCGTCTCCGGCAGCACATTCTGGAAGTACTGCACCGAGAATGCCTCGATCGGCGAGATCGCATCCGGATGCCGCAGCATGCTCTTCGGCGTAAAGACCACCAGCGGCTTGCGCCACTTGCGCAGCGCCTGCCGCCGCAGCAGATGGAAATACTGCGCGGCCGTCGAAGGCTGGCAGACCTGGATGTTGTCATGCGCAGTCAGTTGCAGATAGCGCTCGATGCGCGCGCTCGAGTGCTCCGGCCCCTGACCCTCGTAGCCGTGCGGCAAGAGCAGCGTCAAACCGCTCAGCAGACCCCACTTGTCTTCGGCAGCCGAGAGGAACTGGTCGATGACGATCTGCGCACCGTTGGCAAAATCGCCGAACTGCGCCTCCCACAGCACCAGCGTCTCGGGATAGTCGCGGCTGTAGCCGTACTCGAAGCCCATCACGCCGGCCTCGGAGAGCATCGAGTTATAAGCCTCATATGGAGCCTGATCTTCCGCCAGATGATTCAGCGGCACAAAGCCCTGCTCGTTCTCAATATCGATCAACACCGAATGACGCTGGTTGAAGGTGCCGCGCTGCGAGTCCTGCCCGCTCAGGCGAACCGGTGTGCCGCCCTTCACCAGTGAACCAAAGGCCAGCGCCTCGGCCATGCCATAGTCGAAGGGACGCTTACCCTGGCCCATCTCGGCACGCTGCTCGAGCAGCTTCGCAATCTTCGGATGAATATGGAAGTCCGACGGATACTTCGTCAGCCCGGCGGTCAGTGCGCCAATCTCTTCGCGCGAAATACCGGTCTCAGCTTCATACTCCGCCTTGAACGGACCGCCCTTGTACGCCGACCAGTATTCCGGCATCTTGGCCAGCGTCGGCATCTTCTGCATGGTCTGGGCCTGCTTCTGCGCGTCGCCGAACTCGGCCTGCAGTTCCTTCACACGTGCAGCAATATCCACGCCGATCTTCTTCGCATAGATCTCGTAAAGCGGCGGATGATTCTTGATCCGCGCATAACGCAGCGGCTGCGTGATGGTGGGGTCGTCCACCTCCGAATGACCATGCCTCCGGTAGCCGATAAGATCCACGACCACATCGCTGTGGAAGGTATGCCGGTACTCCGCGGCCAGCGCCGCAATCCGCACCACGGCTTCGGCGTCTTCCGCGTTCACATGGAAGATCGGCACGTCGAGCCGCTTGGCCAGATCAGTCGCAAAGCGCGTCGAGTTCGACTCCTCCGGTTCCGCCGTAAACCCGATCAGGTTGTTCACCACAATCTGGATCGAGCCGCCCACCGAATAGCCCTCGATCGAGGCCAGGTTCATCGTCTCTGCCCAGATGCCCTGTCCAGCGAAGGCCGCATCGCCGTGAATGATCACCGGCAGCACCCGCGACACGCCGTCCGCGCCATAGCGAGCCTGCTTGGCCTTGGCGCGTCCCATCGCCACCGGATCGACCGCCTCAAGATGGCTCGGATTGGAGACCAGGTGCAGCGATACCGTCTCTCCGTTGCGCGCCAGGAATGTCCCCGTCGCGCCGACGTGATACTTCACATCGCCGCCGCCCAGGATGCTGCGTGGGTCCACATCCTCAAACTTTGAGAAGATATCCGCCGCCGACTTGCCGAAGGTATTCACCATCACGCTCAGGCGTCCGCGATGGCTCATGCCCATCACCGACTTCTGCGCGCCGAACTCCGCAGCCCGGTTGAACAGCTCATCGAGGAACGGAATCAGAGCCGTCACACCTTCCAGCGAGAACCGCTTGGTGCCCAGGTAGCGCGACTGGATTGTCTGCTCAAAAATATCTGCGCGGGTCAGCAGCTCGAGAATGCGCTGCTGCGCGGCCTCGTCCACCGCCAGCGGGTTAGTCTCCAGCCGCTCTGCCAGCCACTGACGGCGCTCCGCAGAAGGAATATGCATACACTCAGCGCCCACCGTCGAGCAGTAGTAGCCTGCAGCTTCCTCGGCATCGGGACCGGTAAAATCCAGCTCCGCAACTGTTTCCGGAGCAAGATATTGGCCCAGCGGGTCAAGCTGGGCCTTGAGGTACCCCCACCGGCGGAAGGAGTCGAAGATGTATTGGCGTTGCGAAAAAGATTGAGAACCGGGTTGCGTACTAGGAGCGTCGGAGGAGAGATTCGTCGGAGTCATAGGATTCTTTGGCAGGAACGCACAGCGCGTCGGAATCATCCAGCCCTGACGCGAAATCGCCCGCGTCCTGCATCGCGACTACAATTCTACTCTCGCGGCCACAGGTTGGTCCCCAACTCTTGCCGAATCAGCAGATGTATCGATTCTGTTACGGGCAGCGGCTTGCGATCGGCCCATTCAGGGCCGGAGCCGATCTTCCCGCCCTGAATCGGCCCGCTCCCGCAACCCGAAAGCGATCACCGCCGCCACGGCCATCAGACCGCCGCAGGTCAGCAGACCGGCCCGGAAACTGTGCGTGGCATCGCTCACCCGCCCCATCAGATATGGCCCGCAAAATCCGCCAACCGCCCCCACCGAGTTGATCAGCGCAATGCCGCCGGCCGCAGCCTCGCCGCGTAGCCGGGTAGTCGGCATCGCCCAGAACGGCCCGAATCCGCCCCATACTCCCGCCGCGGAAACAAAGATCGCTCCGACCGCCACTCTCCTGTCCGGTCCGAGCTCCGCGCGACAAGAAGCATCGTCACCGCTGCCAGCGCATAAGGGATCGCCGTCAGCAGCACCACCCTCAGGTCCGACGCATGAGAAAAGCTCTTCACCAGCACCGGCAGCCACAGGCTCAGCCCATAGAGCCCCACAGAGATGGCGAAGTAGATCGAAGCCAGCACCCACACCGTCGCATTCCCAAAAGCATGCAGCCAATGGGCTTCGTGGCCGGCAGCCGCACCGGACTCATGAGCCCGCACCTCCGCCAGTAGCCAGAGCTTCTCGTCCTCCGCAAGCCACGGAGCCTCTTCCGGCTTATCGGTGAGAACACCCAGCACGCACAGTCCCAGCACAATGGACGGCAGTCCTTCGCCAATAAACAGCCACTTCCATCCGGCGATGTGTGCCACTCCATTCAGCCGCAACAACACGGTCGAAAGCGGAGCGCCCACAATGCCTGCCACCGCCGTCGCCGTCATAAAACGAGCCACCGCCCGCGCCCGCTGCTGCAACGGAAACCAGTAGGTCAGGTAGAGCAGAATCCCCGGAAAGAACCCCGCCTCTGCCGCGCCAAGCAGGAAGCGCAGGAGATAAAAGCTCTCTGCCGAATGCACAAGGGCCATCGCCGTCGAAAGCAGGCCCCACACCGTCATGATGAGCGCAATCCAGCGGCGTGGCCCTATCCGTAGCAGAGCCAGATTTGCCGGCACCTCGAACAGCGCATAGCTCAGGAAGAACAATCCCGCGCCTGCGCCGTACACCGAGTCGGAAAACCCGAGCTCGCGACGAATCGATAGCGCCGCAAAGCTCAGGTTTACGCGATCCAGGTACGCAAACACGTATAGCGCAAACAGAAACGGCATCAGTCGCCACGAGACACGGCGCAGCACCGCCTGTGTGTCCATACTGCAAGACGGATCAGACTCCGGATTCACGCGATGCTCCAATGAAGACGACATCTACGTTCATCCGCACCTCAATCGGCATCACTCCCAACCAACGCGGCGCCGTGCCCCTCACGTTTACTGCGCCCGGGAACCAGCCGCATGCCCGCAGGGAAGACCGAGGTGCTCGTTCCACGGCCCCGAGGAACATGCCACCTCTGGAATCTTCGCCGGCGTTCCCTTGAGCAGCACCGCTCCATGCCCCGGTATCGTCGTTACATACTTATCGCCCGAGATCACGACGTTCTCGCCCGTCCACAGGTTGCGCAGCTTCGCATTCTCATCCAGAAACACCGTCTTCAGGTCGAACGTGATGCTTTGCGGCTTCGCAGAACGATTGAACAGCGCCACCGCCATCGCTCCGCCGCTCAGCGGCTTCCGCCAGACCTCCAGTGGCCCCTGCGCCCAGGCCCTCACGCCCTGTATCCCTGCTGCATCCTGGTCGACGGCAATCACATCCTTGTTCGTCAGCAGCGCCAGCGTCTCCTTTGACATCTTGCTCAGGTCGTTACCCGCGAGCAGCGGAGCCGCCAGCATCACCCACAGCGTCATGTGCTGGCGATACTCCTCCTCCGTCATGCCGCCATTGCCGATCTCCAGCATGTCCGGATCGTTCCAGTGCCCAGGCCCCGCATACCGCGCCTGCACCAGCTGCCCAAAACCGATCTCCGCCATCCGCTGATAGCTGTCATTGATATCCCCGGTCGTGCGCCAAAGGTTACCGCCGACACTTGCGCCCCACTCCCACACATCGTTGTCGCCGTACTGGCACAAGCTGAAGACAATGGGCCGTCCGGTCGCCGCCAGCGCGTCATGCATCTTCTTGTAAGCAGCCTTCTCCATCGCGAACGCCTTCGCATGATCGTTCCCCGCCTCTTTCCGGATCACATCGCCGAAGCTGCACTTGTCGTACTTCAGGTAATCGATCCCCCAGTCGGCGTAGCTCTTCGCATCCTGCGCCTCGTGCCCGTAGCTGCCCTCGTAGCCGGCGCAGGTCTTCGGTCCGGGCGACGAATAAATCCCCAGCTTCAGCCCCTTCGAGTGCACATAATCGGCGAGTGCCTTCATATCCGGAAACTTGCTGTTGGTATGAATCACGCCCTGCGCATCGCGCTCGCCTTCCCAGGTATCGTCGATGTTCACGTAGACGTAGCCCGCGTCGCGCATCCCGCTCGCGACCAGCGCATCGGCAGCGGCCCGTACATCCGCATCCGTCACCTTGCCGGCGAAGTGATTCCAGCTGTTCCAGCCCATCGGAGGGGTGGCCGCAAGACCGGTGGACGCGGAGCCCGGCGTCTGCGCCTCAGCTTGCATCCCCAAAAAGCAAACGCTTACAAACAGCGCCACAGTAATCCGCCTGCGATTCCACGTTTTCACTCACCATCTCCCTGTCTGAATGGATGTGTCCCGGATGCCGGAACAGAGACCACGCGAAGTCTACATCACCGATCTCTGGATCGTCTTCCTTGCCGCCTTATTGCGGAGACTGAATCTCGTATCCGTGCGCCAGCCGGTTCTGCTCCTCGGTCAACTGCCTGGCCAGAGTCATCTCCTGCTCCGCCTGCGTGTGCTCCCCCAGCCGGTCCAGCAGCATTGCGTAATAACGATGCGCCGTCGGATAATCCGACGCGTCCACCACCGCCTGCTTCAGATATTTCTCCGCCGCGGCATTATCCTTCGCTCGAAAGGCGAGAATGCCCATTCCGGTCACGGCTCCTCCATGATGCGGATCTTCGGCCAGCACCTTCTCATAATCCGCCTTTGCCTCCGCATCCTGATGCATGGCCAGAGCAATCTCCCCCAGCTGGTAATAAGCCTCGGTCTGTCGCGGCTGCAACGTTACAGAGCGCTCCAGCTCCACCTTCGCCTCATCGTCCTTGATTTCCATGTGCAGCAGATGACCAAGCCCGTAATGCGCCGAGGCATCCTCCGGCTTCGCCTTCAGGTACTCGCGGAAATGCGTCTCTGCCTGTGGCATCTTCTGCTCATCCAGCTCCACGCGCGCCAGCGCATACAGCACGGTGAGGTTCGCAGGCTCAAGGGTGTGCGCTTGCGCCAACGCCGCGTCTGCATCCTTGTAGATGCGCATCTCTTCGGCCTGAATGCCGAAGTCCAGCATCAGTTCCACACTTGCAGGCACCGCCTTGCGTCCCTCGACCAGCTTCGCCAGCGCGCCGTCCCGATCTCCCGCGGCGCGCAGCGCCAGAGCCGATTGCACAATCGACCGCACCTCGCCCGCCTGCGCCTCTCGATTCCCCGCGTCGAGCGCCAGAGCCGACTCGAAGGCTCTGATCGCATCGTCGTATAGACGTTGTGCCGCAAGCGACTCGCCCAGATGCGCCTCGACCATGGCCTTTGCCGCATCATCCGGCAACCCGGCCCGCAGAGCCTGCTCAAACAGCTCCTGCGCCGCAAAGAACTTCCCATCCCGCATCTGCGCCATGCCCTGCTCATCGAGCGACTTCGCATCCCCCTGGGCCCAAAGCACACCGTGCATCGGCAGTGCCAGCAACACCGCGCCCAACCACTTACTCTGCGTCCTCATTGCAATCGCAGATTACACTGCCATGCGCAGCCCATGCCCGATCACTCTCCGCGCAGAATCTGCTCTGCCGCCCGCAGCCCCGAGCGCAGTGCGCCATGCACCGTCCCCCAGTGCCCGGTCGTATCCGTGTGCTCACCGGCAAAGTAGAGCGTTGCCTCTACCGGCTCAGCCATCGCCGCGCTTGCGCCCAACGCGCCCGCCGGGGCATAGCTGTATGCTCCGCGGCTCCACGGATCGCCAAGCCAGTCGTGGCGATGCGCACTCACCAGCAATCCTTCGAGGTCCTCCCGTTGAAACACCCGTCCCAGGCTTTCGAGCGCCACCATCGCCAGCGTCATATCGTCAACCGGAACCTCCAGCGTCCGCGGACCGCCGACCCAGCCGGTCAGGCACGGCGACTCATCTGGAAACGCCGTCCACCACACGCGCAGCGGCCGCTCTTCCGTCAGCAGAAAGCTCATCTCCGCATCCCAGAAACGCTTACCAAAGACCAGCGTCAGCCGCGCAGCCGCGCCCATGGCCATGGCAGCGACCGGCTCCGTCATCACCTCCGGCACAAACCGCACCGTCCCTGCCTGCAGTACACCGAGCGGCAGAGTGAGCACCGCCTTCTGCGCCCGCAGCTCTTCGCCGCCCTTCAGCCGCAACTGCACCGCGCCGCGCTCCCAGGCAATCTCCTCCACGGGTGAGCTCAATCGCAACTCTCCACCCGCTGCCTCAAACCGCTCTCGCACAAACTCCGCCAGCCGGTCATACCCCTCGCGCACGCGGAACAGGCGATCTCCCTCAATCTCCTCTTCCGCCTCCTGCTGTCTTCGCAACGATGCCGTGCCAATGCGCGACGCATCCGCCGCGTTGAAGCCCTCCACATACTGTCGCGCCTGCGCCGCAACCTTCTCCGGCAGATCGGCCCCGGCAAGAAAGGCATCGAAGCTGCGATCGCCTTCCTCCGGCAATGCGCCCAGCACCTCGAACTGCGCCCCCAGTCCGCCATCCGTAAACTGCGCTCCGTCGTGGGAGAGAAATTCCCCCTCGCGCTCGAAGAGCGTCAGCCCCGCTTCCTCGATCAGCGCCATCAGCTCCGCCGGCTTGCCATGTACGAACTCCGCACCCAGCTCCACAGGCAGTCCCGCTGCCGCAGGACGCACCGTCAGCAGCCGCCCGCCTACACGCTCCCGCGCCTCCACCAGCACGACGTGATGCCCCGCTTCCGCCAGCCGCCGCGCCGCGGCCAGTCCGGCCATCCCCGCTCCGACTACGACAATCTCTGTCTCAACCACTCTCATTGCCTGCTTATCTTTTAAATTCCGAATGGCGAAGCGCCGCCTGGCAGCAGCCATGCATACCTTGTCTCGCCCGCTTTGCTCTTCCACACCGCCGGAGACGGCGAATCCATCCAGTCCTCCGGTTCCGCGCTCTGCCCATTCGCAGCCGCAATCGCAAAGGCCCGCTTGATGGCCGCTTTCCCGTCCTCATCCAGGGCATCTCCGCTCGGCGACACCACCAGCGATGCCCCGCTCGTCGCGACAGCCTTCATCCACGCCTCCGTCTGCTCCCACGGCACGGCATCGGTGACAGGTACACAATCCGGGTCCATGGCGAAGAACGTCCCATGCTGCGGCAGCCGGAAGGCCAGTGTGTTCACGCCCATCCGCCGCGTCCGCTCCCAGTCATGGCCGCTCACGTCATCGCCCGTACGCTGCAACTCGAAGAGTCCCGCGCTCAGATGCCCGATCACATTGCAGCCCACCAGCACGGTCTTATCTCCAGCTTCCTTGCGGATGTCCTCATACAGGCTGCGCACAATCTCCGCATTCGTATGCGTCCGGTCGTGAAAACTCCATCCCTCGCGCGTCGGCGATGCACCCATCCCCGATCCCCACTGCCCCAGCAGGTCATAGGTTGAGAAGTCGTGCTTGATCAGCTCGTACCCCCAGCTCACCGGATTACGAATTGTCGTCAATACTTTCTCCCGCGCATCCGGAATCGTCGGGTCCCACGCCGCCGTCACATCCTCGGCCTTCACGCCCGCGCCAAAGCGCTCCACCGGCAACAGCAATTGCTGATCGCTCTCCCAGGAACCATCCAGAGCCCGTGCCCGCAACGGACGCACCCAGATTCCCGGCCGCACGCTCTTCGCCTTGATCTGTTTCGCCAGCCCGTCCATCGAAGGAAACTTCGCATTCTGCTCCCAGCCCTCGTCCATCACCGTAAACGGCCGCACACCGCCGGCAGGAGACAGCTCCGCCATCAGATCCGCATCGCGCAAAATATCCTCGGCCGAGCTCTTTCCATAGGCGTAATACCAGTCATTGCTGCCGTAGACCGGCGTCGTCAGGCGCGGCTGCGGAGACATCACCGCACAAAAGGCCCGCGCCGCCGCGAATGCTGTCTCGCCCGCATGTCCAGGCCGCACCACCACTGTCGCCAGTTCCAGCTCACGCTCGCCCAGCCGAACCCCGCGCCCGCCGTTGCGCACATCGAGCCATAAAGAGACACCCTCCGGATCGCACTGCCAGAAGGCCAATGCACCCGCGCCTGTCTTGACTCCAACACCATGCGTAAGCCGTCCATCGAAGGCGAGGAAGTACCACGGCATCGCCCGCTCCGGCGCCATCTCTCGCCAGCCCAGGTCGCCATAGCTCCGCTCCCACGCATCGCCCAGCACCCGCACCGCGCCCGGCACGGCAAGGCGCCAGCGCAGATGCACCCGCGTCACGGGTGCCCGCTCTGCTTTGAGCTTCAGCCGCAACCCATCCGCGCTCTCCTCGCAGCTCAGGGACACCACCCCGGCCGACCACTCCGCTCCAGCCGCCGCCCGCTTCAGTCCTATCGGCTCTGGCGACTCTCCATAGCAGCGTGCAAGATCGGGCTGCCCCAGCACGCGCCGAAAGTCCGCCGCATCCCGCGATTCCCTCTTCTCCGCCATCGCCAGGCCCGGCAATCCTGCCGTAGCCGCCGCAGCTCCCAATCCAGCCAGCAATCCCCTGCGCGTCACTCGTCCCTGCACGATACCGTCCTCTCTCTTCGTCACCGATCGTATGGTGACCTGTTGCTCTTCTACAAATGCCCGCCTGCTCTTCGCGGCAAAAGAAGAGGCCGAGGCGATAGCCCCGGCCTCGCGGATGCTTACGTTGCAATCAGAATCGAATGCGTCCGAGGAACTCGATGACGCGCCCCGAATCTGCCGATTGCGCCTGGCCGAACTCCGTGCTCTCCACCGTCGTTGCATTGGTCGAGAAGACAAACGGCGTCAGATTCGTAATGTTGAAGAGGTTGTAGAAATTTGCCTGGAAACGCAGCATGCCGTTCGAACCCAGCCAGCGAATCTTCTGCTCCTTGGCAAAGCTCATATCCGTGTCCTGGTAGCAGGGACCGCGGAAAGAGTTGCGCCCGATGCCTGGGTTCGTCCCGGCGCCATTCGCAGGCGGCGTGATGTCGAAGTACGCGGACCCGCCCGCGGCAAAAGCATTCCCCGCCCCCGGTTCGAAGAGCGCATTGCTGCAGCCTGTCTTCGCGCCGCCGTAATAGGCCAGCGGCCGCACCGGCGTCACCTCCGAAGTATTTGTCACCGAGGAAAGCCCATGCAGCTCATAGGTCACCGGCGTAAAGGGAAAGCCCGTGTGATAGGTGTAGATCCCGTTGACCTGCCACCCATTGGTGAGCGCGTTGATGAAGCCGTTGCCGCCGTGAGTGCCGGGAATCGTCCATAGCCCCGACACTGTCACCCGGTGCCGCAGGTCGTAGTCCGAAGGACCAAGCTCCGTCCGGTTATTCGCCGGGTCCGTCTGGTTCGCCGATGCATCGGCCTGGTCGCCATTCGACACCTGGTCCATCGCCTTCGAGTAGGTGTAAATGGCATCCAGCTGGAAGCCATACTTCATTCGCTTCGAGAGATGCGCATTCAGCCCGTTGTAGTACTGGTTCGAGTCCGACTGCGCAAAGTACGAGGCATAAAACGGGGTGTTCGTATTGTCGTAGAGGAAGTTCTGGTTCACCAGCCGCGTGTAGTGCCGTCCCGTGCTGCCCTGATAGCCCACGGTCATCACCATCTCCCATGGCAGCTCACGCTGCACCTCGAGCGAATACACATAGCTGTACGGAGTCTTCAGGTTCGCCTGTGCGCCGTAGACCTCGATCGTCGCTCCACTCGCCGGCAGATTGCGTGCATTCAGCGCCGTAATCAACGAAGGATTCGCAGCATAGCTGAAGGGTGAGGAGCTGCTGCCTGTCTCATACACAATGTTGCCGCCCGTCACCGCCGAAGAGGTGGTCGCGCAGCACAGGCTGTAGTTGAAGTACCCCGGCCCGTCTTCTGCCGCGTTGTTGAACAGCGCCACCGGCAGCCGGTTATAGGCCATGCCGAAACCGCCGCGCACGACCATCTTTCCATTCTGTCCCGGCGGCGTGTACGCAAATCCAAACCGCGGCGACCAGTTGTCGAACTGCGAATTCCAGAGATGATGATGCGGAACGAGCGCCGCATCGGCCAGCTCCGAACCGGCCGGTCCCAGCACCGGGTAATTGATGTCCTCACCATGGCTGTAGAGCGGCTCGAAGTACTCCCAGCGAATGCCCGTATTCAGCGTCAGGTTCGAGGAAACCTTCCAGTCATGCTGCACAAAGGCGCCGTAATAGTGATCCCACAGATAGCGGGCAGTGTTCGGCACGCCGCCCGTTGTCGGATCGGCATAGATCGCCTCATAGATCGGCGTGTCGTTGGCGAACGCCCACATGCCCTCGAAGGCATAGGTCGGCCGCGCCGCGCCGCTCAGGTTGTCGTTGTCCTGCTCGATCCGGTACTCGAAGCCAGCCTTCAGCGTGTGGCTGCCGAAGGTATGCGTCACCATGTCGCGGGCTTCGTACGTGTTCTCGGCCAGAATCGACGGCGTCGTGGTCGAAGTGCCCGGCCCGAAATTGATATCGTTCGTTCCATCGAAAGACTGTGTCTGGAGGTTGTCGTAGGGAATGCCCCAGTTCACCGTCCCTTCGGAGTCTTTGATTCCGTTATCGGCAAAGCGGGTCCCATTGGCACGCAGCTCGTTCACTGTGTTCGCACCGAAGGTGTGGATATAGATCGCAGTGATCGCCGAGTTCAGCGGTTTGAAAGGAACATCGTTGTCCGGGCGCGACCCCGTCGCCGTTCCCGTCGAGTAGCTGTCCAGCTTGGTAAAGTACGCGCTGCCCGCAATCTGGTCATGCGGCGTCAGGTAGTAGTCGATACGCCCATTCCACTGCTTGCCCCGGCTGTGCGCCGGCTCGATCAGCTGCGCATACTCGACGTCGGGAATGTTATCGAGACCGCCGCCGATCGAATACTGGCTGGTGCTGGTGCCTGTCACCGTCGCAGGCAGGTAGGAGCCAAGATTCCCATAGGGAGATCCGAAATCGAGACCACCCGGCAGCGCATTGCAGGGGTACTGCGTTGTCGGATACGCCGCTGGATCGCCGGTGACCACCGTGGCAACCTGGGTCGCATTGGCAAGAGCGCAGGTGCCGTCCAGCACGGCATTGATGCGCGGCACTTCGCCGCTGCGCGTCGCAATCCCCGCCGAAATACCTCCGGCGCGCTGCGAGCCCAGCAGCGATCGGAACTCGGGCGTATCGACCCACTGCGAAGCATAGGTCGGGTTATTCGCCTTGAAGCCCTCGAAGGAAAGGAAGAAGAAGAGCTTGTTCTTATAGATCGGTCCGCCCAATCCGCCTGCCCAGTCGCGCTCCTTGTTCTGCACGCGTACCGTCGGCTGACCGGCCGGACCGCCATAATCGTTGAAGGCATTCAAACCCGGCTCGTCATACGTAAAGCTGCCGCTGCCATGAAACTGGTTGCTGCCGCTCTTCGTTACGGTGAGAATCTGCGCGCCGGAATTACGTCCGTACTCGGCCGAGTAGGCGCTGGTCAGCACCGTGATCTGCCCCACAGCTTCCACGTTGGGAGTCACGACCGCGGCGCCGCCATGCGTGAGGCTGTTTACGCTCACGCCGTCCAACAAATAATTGTTGTCGCCTATGCGCTGGCCATTCGCGCTGATCTGGATCTGATTCTCGGTCTGGAAAATGCCGCTGTTCGACTGCCCTGGCCCGGCGCCATTCGGCAGAAATACGGCCTGCCCATTGCCCGCGCGCGAGCTGTCGCCGGTCATGCCCGGAGTCAGCCGCAGCAGCTCATAGGGATCGCGTCCGTAGGCCGGAATCTTCTGCAGCTGCTCGCTGTCCAGCGTTCCGCTGATACTCGCATCCGCAGTCTGCAGAATCGGCGCCTCGTTACCGTTTACGGTCACCGTCTGCGCCGCGCTGCCAACTTCAAGCTTTACATCCATATTGCGCGGCACATTGCTTACCAGCACGACGTTGCTGAGCGTCGTGGTCTTAAAGCCTTTCGCCGCAGCTTCCACCGAAAAGCTGCCCGGCGGAAGTTCGTGAAAGCTGTAAAACCCTTGCGCCGAGGAAACGGCGGTGTGACTCACATGGGTAGCGTCATCGGTCAACTTCACCGTCGCGCCTGCCACCACAGCACCGGTGGTATCTGTCACCGTGCCGGTGAGTTGAGCATTGAACTGGGCCTGTGCGGAAAGCGTTGCGATCAGCAGAACCGCACCGGAGAAGAGAGTCGGAACTCTCCTCAGGGAGAGTGGGAACCATCTCATAGGGGGGCCTCCGGATGTGTTGCAACGTTGCGTTCTGATGCAACCCATCCGGATGAGGTAGCCTGACAAGCTGTTAACTAAGAGATCATCTTCATCCCACCAAAATTCCCCTTCGGTCACACAACAAGTCCTCTGCCCGATTCCTACGGCGTCTCCGGCCACGCATGACGCGGATAGCGCCGCATCAACTCCCTCCGTACCTGCGGATAAAGCCGCTGCCAGAAGCCCGCCAGATCCGCCGTCGTCTGGACGGCACGCTGGTTCGGCGCGAGCAGATGGATCACCACCGGCGTCTGCGCGGGACCGATGCGCGGCGTTTCTTTCATGCCGAAGAAATCCTGCAGGCGTGAGGCAATCCACGGCGGCTTGCCCCGCTCGTAGTGAACCCGTGTCTGCCGTCCGCCCTGCAGGCGGATGCTATGAGGCGCGAGCGATTGCAGACGCTGCGATCCAGCCTGCTGTTCGAGCAGCGGCAGCAGGTCCTTTGCCGCCGTGCGCAGTTGAGAAAAGCTGCGCAGGCCTGCGCACAGCTCACGCAGCGTGCCTTCCACATCCGGCGGCTCGAGGCCGGCAAACTCGATGCGCGCCAGCAGTGCCTCCAGCGCATCGGCATCGACGAAAGGCGCCAGTCCCGCTTCGACCGCCTTCTTCACCAGCAATGCCGAGGCGGCCTGCTCTTCGACCTTCGCACCCCGCGTCTCATCCATCACCAGGTCGTCGTAGAGCAGCGTGCTGACCGACTCTACGCGCTCACCCGAGGCTACCCACTCCACCGTGTTGCGCTCCGTCACGCGCTCGGGAAAGAGATCGAGCAGCCAGTCGGGCTCAATCGCCGAAACCATGCGAATCCCCGGCAGAGCCTTATCCTTGCGATCCTCGGCCTCGACCGCCACCAGGAATTCATGGATGGCATCGTCCCCGGCCAGCTCCGCCAAGCCGCCCATCGAGAGCTGCACCAGCCTGCCCGAACGCCGCCGCGCCACGCGGTCCGGAAAGGCGGCCAACACCGCCCGCCGCAGCGCGTCGTCATGCTTCTCCAACTGGCGCGGCGGCCTGGCCACACGGCGAATCTGCTCCAGCTGCTGGCGAACCTGCGGGTTCGAGCGCAGCTCATCCATGGCTTCGAGCAGGTCGGTTCTGCGGCTCCGCACGTCCGAAGCGAGCACCGCCGCGGCCAGGCAGCCTTCTTCGCCGGCGCCTGCCTGCAGAGACGCCATGACCAGCTTGGCCAGCCGCGGCGCCAGCGGATAGCGCGCCATCTCCTTCGCCGGTTCCCCCTGTGCGCCAAGCCGGTCGAGCAACGCTTCAGCCTGGCGCACTGCGACCTCCGGTGGAGCATCGAGCCACTGCAGGCCACGCACCGCCTCTGAAGGAGCGGCACGCAGCGCAAGGCAGAGCTGCGAGAGATCGCTGCGCAAAATCTCCGGGGTATCGAACTCCGCACGGCGCAGAAAATCCTCTTCCGGATAAAGCCGCAGTACCCGCCCCGGCGCTGTGCGGCCCGCACGACCGGCACGCTGCGTTGCCGAAGCCCGGCTCACCCTCGCCACCGCCAGGGTCGGCAGCCCCGTCCAGATCGAGTGGCTGGCGACCCGCGCCAGCCCGCTGTCGATCACCGCCGTCACACCGGCCACTGTCACCGAGCTCTCGGCTACGTTGGTGGCAAAGATCACCTTCTGCCGGGGCGATGGCGCCACGGCCAGATCCTGCTCCTCCGGCGATAATCCGCCATAAAGCGGCAGAGCCAGCAGATCGTGTTTCCTGACTACCGCCTCGCACTCCCGCATCGCCCTGCGAATCTCTGCCACTCCGGGCAGAAAGACGAGGATGCTGCCGTCGTGGCCTTCGGCCATCAGCTTCTCAACGGCATTCCGCACCTGCGCCTCCAGAGGCTGTGCGGAATAGGGCAGATGCTCGACCGTGACCGGGAAGGTACGGCCCTCGGAGTGCAGCAGCGGAGCGCCGTCGAGAAATTCGCTCAGCCCCTTAGTTTCGAGCGTCGCCGACATGACCACGAGCTTCAGCTCCGGCCTGCGCTGCTGGAGCTGCCTCAGCATGGCCAGGGCAAGGTCTCCCTCGATATGCCGCTCATGGAATTCGTCCAAGACCACCACATCCACGGCACGCAGCGTCGGATCGGAGAGCAGGCGCCGGGTAAGAATGCCTTCGGTCAGGAAGCGCAGCCGCGTCTTCGGCCCGCTCTTTTCCTCGAACCGCACCTGGTAACCCACCGTCTCGCCGACCGGCTCCCCCATCTCGCGCGCAACCTGCCGCGCGGCCATGCGGGCGGCGATTCGCCTCGGTTCGAGGACCAGCACCTCGCCGCGGGTGACAGAAAGCAGATGTGCAGGGATGCGGGTTGTTTTGCCCGCGCCGGGATGGGCCTGGACAATCAGGTTTGGATGCCGTTCCAATGAAGACACAATCGCAGGCAGGATCGCATCGACCGGCAGGGACAGAGATTTTCTTGTACTCACCAAACCTGATCGAACCACGCTGCCACGCCTCCGTCAATGGCGGCTCGGAAGGGCAGGCAGAGCGGCATGATGCCGTCCGCGATCGATCTTTGCAAAACGGCGAGCATGTTCCACATGCAAAATGATACGTTCGTATATGGGTTTACCTGGAAGCCCGGTAAAAGATGCTGAAGATTGACTCCCACCATCACCTCTGGCGCTTCTCAGACGAATACGCCTGGATCAGCGATGACATGGCTACGCTGCGCCGCGACTTCCTCGTAGAAGACCTGCGCGCAGAGATGCGGCAGGTGGGTATCTCCGGTGCAGTCGCCGTACAAGCCCGGCAGACGCTCGAGGAGACCGCGTGGCTGCTCGAACTGGCGACGCCGGCATCGCCGGTTGCCGGCGTCGTCGGCTGGCTGCCGATCGCGGCAGAAGACTTTCCCTCTCAACTCGAGCGCTTTGCCGCGAACCCGCGTTTGCGCGGCCTCCGCCACGTGGTACAGGCAGAGCCGGACGGCTTTCTCGATGCGCCGGAATTCAACCGCGGCATCGCATCGATCACCCATGCCGGGCTTGTCTACGACATCCTCATCTTCGCGCGCCAGCTGCCCGAAGCCATCCGCTTCGTGGATCGTCACCCGGATCAGGCTTTCGTCCTCGATCACATCGCCAAGCCCGATATCCGTGCAGGCGCCATCCAAAGCTGGACAAAAGACATCCGTGCACTGGCGCAGCGGCCGAATGTGGCCTGCAAGCTCTCCGGCATGATCACAGAGACAGACTGGCGCTCATGGACCTCCGCCGAGCTGCAACCCTATTTCGACGTAGTGCTCGAAGCTTTTGGCCCGGACCGGCTGATGGCCGGCACCGACTGGCCCGTTCTGACGGTCGGCGCAAGCTATGCCGTGTGGTGGCAGACCCTCGAAGGCTGGATCAGCGCGCTCAGCCCAACCGAAAAGGCACAGATTCTCGGACGCACCGCGGCTCGCGTATACGGCCTCGATCTTTCTCAACTTTCTTTGTTATCGGCGACAGTCGGCGCATGAACTGCGGACCGTCCCTCACTATCCAAATCCCCAAGGAGATTCCAAGATGAAGTTTGTCACCTATAAAGGAGCAGCCAACGGAAGCCGCGTGGGCGTTCTGTCTGAAGGTTCGGTATACGAACTGGCCGGCTTTGCAGATATGCACGCTGTCATCGCCGAGCCGGCGAAGGCGGAAGCCGCCGCCAAGGCCGCAATCGCCGGAGGCAACGGCACCCCGGAGGCTCAGGCTCAGTTGCTGGCGCCCATCGCGCGGCCGCCGCGCATCTTCTGCATCGGCCTCAACTATGCGAGCCACGCTTCCGAGTCGCAGATGAAGGTCCAGGCTGTCCCGACGGTGTTCATGAAGCTGGCCTCCTCGGTGACCGGTCCGGACACAGACGTCATCCTGCCTTACAACAGCACGCAGCCCGACTACGAGGCCGAGCTGGCCGTCGTGATTGCGAAGTCCGGCTATCGCATCAAGGCCGCCGACTGGCAGGAGTACGTCTTCGGCTACACCATCCTGAACGACGTGAGCGCCCGCGATATCCAGCTCGCCACCACGCAGTGGACGCTCGGCAAGAGCTTCCCCACCTTCACGCCGCTCGGCCCCAGCATTGTGACCAAGGACGAGATCGCCGATCCACACGCACTCGACATCAGCCTGACGGTCGACGGCGAAACGCTGCAGAGCTCGAATACAAAGCACCTGATCTTCAAGATCCCGCAGCTGATCGAGTACATCTCCGCGCTCACGCCGCTCGAGGCAGGCGATATCATCAGCACCGGCACGCCTGAAGGCGTAGGCCTGGGCCGCACGCCGCAGCGCTGGCTGCGCGATGGCGAAGAGATGGTCGTCCGCATCGAAGGTCTCGGCGAGCTGCGCAACAAAACCCGTTCGGAGAAGCAGGCGTAAGCATGAGCACGATTCGTATCACGGGCATTCGCACCATCGATCTCCGCTTCCCTACCTCGCGTTTCCATATCGGTTCGGACGCGGTCAACAAGGACCCCGACTACTCGGCGGCCTACTGCATTCTCGAAACTGACAGCAATTTCGAGGGTCACGGTCTCACCTTCACGCTCGGTCGCGGCACCGACCTCTGCGTGCAGGCGGTCGAGTACCTCTCGCGCTTCGTCGTAGGCCGCACGCTCGAGTCCATACAACTTGATATGGCAAGCTTCTGCCGCGACCTCATCGGCGACACGCAATTCCGCTGGCTCGGGCCGGAAAAAGGCGTGGTGCACCTCGCCGCGGCAGCGCTGATCAACGCCGTGTGGGATCTGTGGGCCAAGGTTGAAGGCAAGCCGGTGTGGCTGCTGCTCGCCGACATGACCCCGGAGCAGATCGTCTCGCTCATCGACTTCCGCTACATCGATGATGCTCTCTCTCCGGCCGAAGCTCTCGAAATCCTCAAGCGCAATGAGCCGACGAAAGCAGACCGCGTGGCAAAACTGCGCGCGAATGGGCTGCAGGCCTACACCACCTCGGCAGGCTGGTTCGGCTTCAGCGATGAGAAGATCAAGCGTCTCTGCCAGGAGGGTCTGCGCGACGGCTGGACGCACTTCAAACTGAAGGTAGGCGGCGACGCAGCCGACGACCTGCGCCGCGGCAAGCTGGTGCGCGCCGAGATCGGCTGGGAAAATAAGCTGATGGTCGACGCCAACCAGAAGTGGGGCGTCCTCGAAGCCATCGAACGCACCACCGCGCTCAAGGAGCTCGACCCCTGGTGGATGGAAGAACCCACCAGCCCGGACGACATCCTCGGCCACGCCCGCATCCGCAAGGAGAGCGGCGTGCGCATCGCCACCGGCGAGCACTGCCACAGCAAGGTGATGTTCAAGCAACTTCTGCAGGCGGGTTCCATCGATGTCTGCCAGATCGACAGCTGCCGCGTCGCCGGCGTCAACGAGAACCTGGCCATCATTCTGATGGCGGCCAAGTTCGGCGTGCCGGTGTGCCCGCACGCAGGCGGCGTAGGCCTCTGCGAGTATGTGCAGCATCTCTCGGCCTTCGACTACCTCTGGGCCTCGGCCACACTCGAAAACCGCGTGGTGGAGTACGTGGACCATCTCCACGAGCACTTCCTCACGCCGGTGCGCATCGAGCGCGGACGCTATATGCTGCCGGAAGCCGCAGGCTACAGCATCGAAATCAAGCCCGAGTCGCTCGCCGAGTTTGCCTTCCCCAACGGGCAGGCATGGCTCGAAGAAGCAAAGGCAGCCGAAACCAGGGCATAAACCCGAGGGTCGCTCCAAATCTGGAAGCGGCCCTCAAACACATACCGGAACACCGGAGGATTCATGGCAGAGATCACTCTCAAAGGAAAGCGGGCGCTGGTCACCGGCGCGGCAAGCGGCATCGGACGGGCCATTGCGACGAAATTCGCCGAGGCAGGCGCGGAGGTCTTCGTACTTGACCTGAAGGCCGACGCAGCGGAGAAAGCCGCGGCAGAGATCGCAGCAGCCACAGGCAGCACCTGTCACGCGCTGGCAGCGGATGTGAGCGACGAGGCCGGCGTGGCGGCGGCCTTCGCCGCACTGCCGGGCAGCAAGCTGGATGTGCTGGTGAACAGCGCGGGCATCGCGCACGTCGGCTCGATCGAGACAACCTCGACCGACGACTTCGACCGTCTCTACAAGGTGAATGTGCGCGGCACATTTTTCACCATGCAAGAGGCAGTGAAGCTCATGGCTGCGGCAAAATCAGGCGTGATCCTGAACCTCGCCTCGATTGCGGCGACCTCCGGACTGAGCCAGCGTTTCGCCTACTCGATGACCAAGGGAGCAGTGCTGGCCATGACGCTCTCCGTCGCCAAGGATTGCCTGCCCCATGGCATCCGCTGCAACTGCATCTCTCCGGCACGCGTGCACACACCGTTTGTCGATGGCTTCCTGGCCAAGAACTATCCGGGCCGCGAAGCGGAGATGATGGCCACCCTCGCCGCCGCGCAGCCGATCGGCCGCATGGGCACGCCGGCCGAGATCGCCGACCTCGCGCTCTACCTCTGCTCCGACGCAGCCAGCTTCATCACCGGCGTAGACATGCTGATCGACGGCGGCTACACCAACCTCCGGTAAGCCTGAGCAAGCGGGTGCCCCACGTCTCGATCTTGAGACGTGGGAGGCTCGGACCAAAACTCCACGAAGGAACGGGTGCCCCACCCATGACAGGCACCTGGTCATGGGTGGGTCTCATGAGAGTCCAGAAGCAAGCCCCTCCCTGAAATCCCACACGGCACCACGGTTCCCACCCAACCACGTGTAACCAGAACCCCGGCTTCGCGCTCTAAAATGGTGTATGCGCGGACGCCGCCTCTCTTCGATTCTGCTTGCCCTTTTCCTGCTCGTGACCGGGCGCGCCTTCGCTGCGCCGGATGCGGCTTCGGAGGCCGCGCCCAGCGCCTCTGTGCCTCATCTCACCGTCCAGCTCGTGGTTCCACCCGCGCAGATCTATCCCGGCCAGCACTTCACCGCCGGGCTGTACTTCAAGCTCGAGCCCGGCTGGCACGTCTACTGGATCAACGCCGGCGACTCGGGCGAGCCCCCCGAAATACATTGGGCGCTGCCGGATGGCGTGACTGCCGGCGATCTCCAGTTCCCGACGCCGAAGCGCCTGCCCCTCGGCCCGCTGATGGACTTCGGCTACGAGAACGAAGTCCTCTTCCCCATCCCGGTGACGGTGGCGCAGAGCTACAAGCCGGCCGGTCCGACGGCAACTCTCGGCGGCAAGGTGAGCTGGCTGGTCTGCCGTGAGGTGTGCATTCCCGGCAAGGCGGAGCTTGCCGTCACGCGCGCAGCCCTGGGCTCTGCGCCCTCGCAGCCGGGCCAGATTGCAGACGATGCGGCACTCCTTGCACGCTTCGCTTCGACCCTCCCCAAGCCTCTGCCCTCGGACGATCAGGCGAAGTTCGAGACCACGCCGCAGGGTTTCAAACTCGCAGTCTCGACAGGGCAGAAGGAAAACTCGGCAGAGTTCTTCCCCTTTGACCAGACGGTGGTCTCGAACCCCGCACCGCAGACCGTCACCCCGCGCAGAGATGGCGTCGAGCTGGCGCTGACCAAGGACGAGAACCTGACCTCGGCGCCAACGGAGCTGCATGGACTTCTCGTGCTGAGCGGCGGACGGGCTTATGAGATTCACGCCACTCCCGGCACGCTGGCTGCAGCCTCGGGGAGCCGCGCGGCGAGCAGCCTTGCCGGCATCGTGCTGCTCGCCTTCGTCGGTGGCATCATTTTGAACCTGATGCCGTGCGTCTTCCCGGTGCTCTTCATCAAGGGACTGGCTCTGGTGCAATCCTCAGGCGAGGAGCGCGGCCGGATGCGCCGCCACGGTCTCGTCTACACGCTCGGCATCCTCATTTCTTTCTGGGCAGTCGTTGCAGCACTGCTGGTCCTGCGTGGCGCCGGACACCAGCTTGGCTGGGGCTTCCAGTTCCAGTCGCCGATCTTCCTCGCGCTGATGGCCCTGCTGCTCTTCTTCCTCGGCCTCTCACTGGCCGGGCAGTTTGAGATTGGCCTCACACTGACGAGCGCGGGGGGCGGACTCGCCCAGAAGAGCGGATACGCGGGCAGCTTCTTTACCGGGGTACTCGCGGTTGTCGTCGCGACGCCCTGCTCGGCGCCATTCATGGGCGCGGCAGTGGGCTACGCGCTGGCGCAGCCACCGGTCATCACCTTTGCCGTCTTTAGTGCACTGGCGGTGGGACTGGCCGCACCGTACCTCCTGCTGACCTTCATCCCCTCGTGGGCAAGGCTGTTACCGCGGCCGGGCGCGTGGATGGAAGTACTGAAGCAGGCCGTCTCGGTGCCGATCTTCGGCACGGTGATCTGGCTGGTGTGGGTCTTTACCCAGGTTTCCGGTGCGACCGCACTGCTCGCCTTGCTCGCCGCCTTCCTGCTGCTGGCCATCGCAGGCTGGATTCTAGGCCGTTGGCCGGCAAAGGCTCCGGCGACCATTGCAGCCATACTGGTCCTCGCGCTGGCAGTGGCTGTGCCAGTCTATGCAGCGGACAAGCTCGGTGCACCCATTTCGGCGGCAACAACCGGAACAGCAGCAAGCGCGACCAAGTGGGAGCCTTTCACGCCGCAGCTGGTGGCGCAGTACCGCGCACAGGGTAAGCCGGTCTTCGTGGACTTCACCGCCAGCTGGTGTCTGAGCTGCCAGGTGAACGAGCGGGTCGTCCTGGAGCGGGCCGATGTAGAGCAGAAGCTCGCCTCGAGCGGAGTGGCGCTGATCAAGGCCGACTGGACGCAGCACGACGACGCCATCACCCAGGCACTGGCCGCGCTGGGACGGAGCAGCATCCCCACCTACGCCGTCTACCCCGCCGATCCGAGCCAGCCGCCGAAGGTACTGCCTGAAGTCCTGACACCGGGCATCGTCATCTCGGCCCTGGATTCCGTAGCCATGGCTAAACCGGATACGCAGAAGGCCGAGACAGCCGCTCCAGGCGAGAAGGTTTTCTAAAAGCAGTTTCCAGATGCGCGTCCTGCCGGGCCAGTTTTCGCGTCTAAACCGGCAGGACGATCCCATCTCTGCCAGGAGATCCCCATGCGCCTGCTCTCCAGACTGTCTGTCGCCTCGCTTTCCTTCGCCATTTCCCTCTCCGCGTACGCCGTCCGTGTCGGCGACCAGGCTCCCGCATTCACCGGCGTGGATTCCCACGGCAAGACACACTCACTCTCGGAATATCGCGGCAAATATGTGGTACTGGAATGGACGAACAACGGCTGCCCATATACGAAGAAGCATTACGAGAGCGGCAACATGCAGGCGCTTCAGAAACAGTGGACGACGAAAGGCGTCGTCTGGCTGACCGTGCTCTCGTCTGCGCAGGGCAACCAGGGTTATATGTCGCCTGCGGAAGAAAACGCCTACATGTCAAAAGTCCATGCCGATCCGACCGCCGCGCTCCTTGACCCCAGCGGCGCAATCGGCCACCTCTATGAGGCGAAGACGACGCCGGATATGTTCGTCATCGATCCGCAAGGCAAACTGATCTATGCCGGGGCCATCGATGACCATCCGACGACCGATACCAGCGACGTCGCTGGCTCGAAGAACTACGTCTCGGCAGCGCTGACCGAATCCATGAACGGCCAGCCGGTGGCCACCGGATACACCCGGCCCTACGGCTGCAGCGTAAAGTATGCTGGCGCAGAATAAGAGCCGCAATCAATAACTACTATTAGTCAATAAGAATTATTGAATTTTATGCCTCACGTGACGAATGGAGTTGATAACCCCTTTTGTTTCTGCAAAGAATAGCTCCGTGTGGCTATGCCCACAGATGACTACCTTGGCCCTGTTTGAGGCGGCGGCAATGGCTGAGGAGGCTTGCGGAAGGCGTAGATGATAGCCAGCAGCGGCGGTCCGAGTAGCACGCCCCAGAACGGGATGATGATGCCGAGGGCGATGGGCACGACAATCGACGCCCAGATGGGGATGCGGCTAACCCTCTTGAGCAGCAATGGCTGGAGCGCAAGCTGGTCAATGACCACGATCACCGCGTAGAGACCGAGAACCAGGCCAAGGCGGTACATGTCATGGCCGCTGAAGAGGATCATCAGCACCGGAAAGATGACCGTAATCACCCCACCGAAATTGGGGATGAAGGTCATCAGGCCGCCGATCAGCGCCCACACGGGAGCCCACGGCACCCCTAAAAGAAAAAGCCCAATCCACCAGAGCACCGCAACGCAGAGCGCTTCGAGCGTGACCGCCTTCCACCAGTTGAACAGGGCCGTTCCAGCGGTGCGAGCATGAGTGCGGAGGTCGTTTGGCATGGTCTGGACTCACCCATAAGATTGCTCGCAAGGCACCCAGGTTTGCCACGAAAAAACGAGACCCGGCTTTAAGCCGGGTCTCGCATGCTGGTATGGCGTTAGTTATGCCTGCGGCTTCGGGCTGAGGCGGATGAAACGCTTCGCCAGCTCCTCCCAGTTGCCGAGCAGCCAGGCTGCACGAGTGCTGGAAGTTTTGCCCAGATGGAGCTCGACCAGGCCACGGATACTCTGCCGTGCCTCTTCATCGAGCCCATCCCAGGTCTCGGCGATGAGGAAATCAGCATGGTACTTGTTGCGGCTGAGGAAGTTCCCTGTCTCATCGAAGACCCAGGCCAGGCCACCGGTCATGCCCGCACCGAAGTTGTAGCCGGTGTCGCCGAGGATGACCGCCAGACCGCCGGTCATGTACTCGCAACCGTGATCGCCGACGCCTTCGACGATGGCCAGCGCGCCCGAGTTACGGACGGCGAAGCGCTCACCGGCACGGCCTGCGGCAAAGAGCGCGCCGCTGGTAGCACCGTAGAGGGCGACGTTGCCGAGGATGACATGCAGCTCGGACTGAAGCGCGGCACGGCCGGCTCCCTTGAGAATGACCTCGCCACCGGAGAGCCCCTTGGCCACGAAATCATTGGCTGTGCCCTTCAGTACCAGCTCGACGCCAGGAACAGCGAAGGCTCCGAAGGATTGCCCGGCGACACCGGCCAGATTAAAGGTGACGCGGCCCGGCGTGAGGTGCCCGGCGGTGTGCTCGAGCGCAAGCTCACCGGAGAGACGGGCGCCGAGGGTGCGATCTTCATTGGAGACCAGGGCGTCATAGATATAGTGCTCGCCGGCCTTCCATGCCGCGAGCGCCGGAGCAGTCCAGGCCTCGTCGATGGGAGGATGCGCGGTCTTCTGGGTGTTCGCTTCCCCACCCCAGCGCGAGTGCTCCCTGACCGGAGCCGCCAGCATGGGCGCCAGATCGAGATTGCCGTCGTGGCGCACCTGCTCCAGCAGGTCGGTGCGGCCGATGGCGGACGCGATCGAAGGCAGGCCATACTGGGCGAGCAGCGCCTGCAGGTCTCGGGCCAGCTCCTCGAACATGCGGACCAGGTGCTCCGGACGTCCGCGGAACTTGGCGCGGAGTTCGGGGCGCTGAGTTGCAATGCCCGTGGGACAGGTGTTGAGGTGGCACTGGCGAGCCATGTCGCAACCAAGGGCGACGAGCACGGCCGTACCGAAGGCAAACTCGTCGGCGCCAAGGAGAGCGGCGATGAGGATATCGCGGGCAGTACGCAGTCCGCCGTCGCAGCGCAGGCGGACACGATGCCGCATGCCGGTATCGAGCAGAACCTGCTGAGCTTCGGCAAGACCGATCTCCCACGGGTTACCGGTGTATTTGATGCTCGAAAGCGGCGAGGCTCCGGTGCCGCCATTGTGGCCGGCGATGACGATGTAGTCAGCCCAGGCCTTGGCCACACCCGCAGCCACGGTGCCAACTCCGCACTCGGAGACCAGCTTGACGCCGACCGTGGCGCGCGGGTTCACACGCTTCAGGTCATAGATGAGTTGGGCGAGATCTTCGATCGAGTAGATGTCGTGGTGTGGCGGCGGGGAAATCAGAGTGACGCCGGGCTGCGCATGGCGCAGGCGGGCGATCAGCTCGGTGACCTTGTGGCCGGGAAGCTGTCCGCCTTCGCCGGGCTTGGCACCCTGGGCGACCTTGATCTCGATCTCTTCGGCATGCATCAGGTACTCGGTGGTGACACCGAAGCGGCCCGAGGCCACCTGCTTGACCTTGTTATTCAGCAGGTAAGACGGGGTCGGCTTGCCGAGCAGGTCGAGATCGACATTCGGCTGGTAGACGGCAGGATCTTCGCCACCTTCGCCGGTATTCGACTTGGCACCGATCATGTTCATCGCCGCGGTCACGGTCTGATGCGCCTCGGGGCTCAGAGAACCGAGCGACATGGCCGAAGCGATGAAGCGCTTGTACATCGACGTCGGCGCTTCGATCTGCTCGAGCGGCAGCGGCGCGCCGGCAGGGCGAATCTCGAGGAGATCGCGCAGATTAGCAGGCTGGGGATCGACGGCCTGCGTCGAGAAGGCCTGCCAGGCCACGGCCGGCTCGGCCACGGCGGCGACACCGCGAGCACTGCCCACGACGGTCTGCAGCGCCTTGACGGTAGTCGGCTGCCAGCTATGCGGCTCAGCGACCTCCGCCTTGCGGAAGCGAACCCAGCCGTAATCGGGGAGATCCTTGGTGGCGGTCAGGGTGGGCACGGGCGCACCGCCATCACCGGACTCAGCGGGATTCGCAGGCTGGCTCTGCTGCCAGGCCTGGCGGATCTGCGCCTCGAGCTCTGCGAAGCCGATGCCGCCGAGCGGAGCGGCTACGCCGGTAAAGCAACGATCCACCACTTCCCGCGAGAGGCCGAGGGAGTCGAAGAGATGCGCGCTGCGGTAGCTGTCGACCACCGAAATGCCCATCTTGGACATGATCTTGGCCAGTCCGGCGTCGAAGGCGTGCAGCGTGTTGCTTTCCCCCTTCTCCGGATTCAGGTTGCGCGCAGTCTCAAGTGCAAGCCATGGGCAGACAGCACCAGCGCCCATGCCAAGCAGGACGGCGGCGTGGTGCAGATCGCGGCAGTCGCCGGCTTCGACAGCGAGACCGGCACGGGCACGATCACCCGAGGTAATCAGAGCCTGATGAACGGCACCGAGAGCCAAAGCCATAGGGATGGTCGGCCCGACGCGCTCTCCAGAACGCTCGACTACGCGATCGGTGAGCAGCAGGATGGCGGCTCCGCCGCGCACCAGTTCGATGGCCTTGGTGCAGAGCTCATCCAACGTCGCCTGGAGCGACTGCCCCGCCGGCAGGACGCACTCGAGCAGCGCGAGCGGCAGGTTGTTCGCCAGCGCATGCTCGCGGGCGCGGAGATCGTGCATCTGCGCCAGCGAGAGAATCGGCGAGCGCAGCGAGAGGCCAGGCAGCGGCGCATGCTTGTCGAGCATGTGCGGCCAGGGTCCAAGCCGGGTGTGCAGCTGAACGACACGTGCCTCGCGAAGCGAATCGATCGGCGGATTGGTGACCTGCGCAAAACGCTGGCGGAAATAGGCGTAGACGGGCCGCGGCGCACGGGCAAGCGGCGCAATCGGCGTGTCGTCACCCATCGACCAGATAGCATCCTTGCCGTCCGTGGCCATGGGCTTGAGAATCATGTTCACGTCTTCGCGCGAGTAGCCGAAGCTCATGTGCAGACGGGTGAGCTCAGCCATTTCGATAGGCGGATCGGGAATGTGATCTTCGAGAGTGTGATCCTCGAGGAGGCTCTCGTACTCAGGAGCAGCACCGTCAAAGACGGTCTGCAGCTCTTCGTCTTCGTAGAGCTTCTTATCCTTGAGGTCGACGACCAGCATCTGGCCGGGGCCGAGACGGCCGCTGTGCACGATGGTTTCCGGGTCGAGATCGACGAGACCGGCCTCGGAGCCGAGGACAACAAGCTGATCCTGCGTCACGAAGAATCGACAAGGACGAAGGCCATTGCGGTCGAGAATAGCGCCTACCAGCGGGCCATCGGAGAAGGCGATCGCAGCAGGACCATCCCAGGGCTCGGCGCTGTCCGCCGCATAGGAGAAGAACGCCGACGGCTTCTCGAGCGCGGCGGGCGGGATGAGCATGCGCAGCGCTTCGGCGACGGTGCGGCCGTTGCGGGAGAGCATCTCCACCGTTTCGTCGAGCGACGTCGAGTCGGAGCCTTCGGGCGTATAGAGCGGCTCGAGCGCGTCGCCGAACTCCGCGGCGAAGCTGGCCGCACGGGCACGCATGCGAGCACGGTTGCCCCATACAGTATTGATCTCACCGTTGTGCGCCATCATGCGCAGCGGCTGCGCGCGATCCCATGAGGGAGCGACGTTCGTCGCATAGCGCTGATGGAAGAGCGCATACGGCGTGGTGAACTCGGGGTTGGTGAGATCGGGATAGAAATCGGCAAGCAGGCGGCCGATGCACATGGCCTTGTAAACCATGTTCGAGGTCGAGAACGAACAGACGTAGGGGAGCTGATGCTGCGGATTGGCCGCGATCAGGGCATTCTCGACACGCTCGAAGTGCTTGCGGCTGAGATAGAGGCGGCGCGCGAAGGCGCGAACCTTGAACTCTGCATCCGTCGCATCGGTGATGAGTGCGTGCCGGATGATGGGCAGCGTCGAAAGGGCAATTTCGCCGAGGACTTCACGGCGGATGGGCACCTCACGCCAGGCGATCAGCTGCAGATCCTGCGTGGCGAGCGAAGCCTCGAAGGCGGCCTGCGCCGCGAGAAGCGAGGCCTCGTCCTGCTGAGGGAAGAAAATTACCCCCACAGCCAGGGGACGCTCGTCTGCAAGCGTCTTACCGACGGAGGCGAGCAGCAGCTCGCGCGGAATGCCGGTGGAAATACCGATACCGTCACCGGATTTGCCGTCGGCGGCGATGGCGCCACGGTGCTCGAGGCGGGCTAGCGCTGTAAGTGCTTTCTCCAGAATGTCGTGCGACGGAATATTGGTCAGGGTCGCGACAAACCCGACGCCGCAGGACTCACGCTCAAAGCGCGGGTCTATCAGCGTGGCAGCCGGCTGGGAAACGGCAGGAGCGGAGATAGACGGGAAGGTAGACGAGCTCTGTGGGCGCTCGAATGCCGAGGCAAAATCAGAATTATTTATGCAGCCCATATGCCACTATAAGTCCCTTCTGCGCTGATGGCATCACGAAAATGCAGGGTGGACAGGGCTCCCGCGCACTTCATAAAGAAATGCAATCGAATGCATCAGCAATTTTTATCCGGATGTCTTGACAGACGGCCTGCGTATATTTATACATCAATATGTATTTTTATGCAGCGTGGCGCGGGGGACTTCTGACCCGCGATTTTCTATTTGGTTCAGGAAACGGAGCATGGCAGTGACCAAGGTCGATCGGCACAACGCGATTCGGGAGCTGGTGGCGCAGATGGCCATCTCCAACCAGGACGAGCTGCGCCGCAAGCTGGTGCGGAGAGGTTTCGACGTCACGCAGGCGACCGTGTCACGCGACATTCACGAACTGCGACTATACAAAGGACCGAATGGCTATGCCCTGCCGAATGGCAACGGCGTGGCGCTGGCGGAAGACGAAGAAGACGACGGCGGGCTGACGGTCGAAGAGGTGCTTTCGACCTTTGGACTGAAGGTAAAGCAGGCGATGAACCAGCTGGTGGTGATTACGACCCATGGCGGGGCGCAGCCGGTAGCAGCGGCGATCGACCATGAAGACTGGGACGAGGTGCTGGGCACAATCGCCGGTGACGACACCATCCTGATCATCTGCGAAGACGAACGACGAGCCGCGGGGCTGCGGGTACAGCTTGCAGAGATGATCGGCTAGCTGCTTCGCGCAGGGCGATCCGCCTTCGGCCTCCGCTCCCTTTGGTCGCGATTCATGGTCCGACGTCGGATGGGCAGGGCGCGGGTCAATTTTTGAGATGAACGCTGTAAAGAGCGTCACCAACAAAAGAAACGAGGGAGATTCGGTGCAGACTGCAGTACTTGGAGTGAGCGGATATTCGGGTGCGGAGCTGGCGCGGCTGCTGCTGCACCATCCACGGCTGAAGAACACCCCTCCTGTATTCCTGGGACGTCCGGTCGCGGAAGGCGCAGCCGCAAAGGAAGAGCTGCTGACGGCGCTGCATCCGCAGCTTCGCGACGGCAATGGGTCGGCTGGCCTGAAGATCGAGCCTTTCTCCTGGGAGCTGCTGAAGGAACGCGGCGTGAAGGTGCTGTTCCTGGCGACGCCGCATGAGCAGTCGCGCGCCTATGCGCCGCTGGCGCTCGAGCACGGGATCAAGGTCATCGACCTGAGCGGGGCGTGGCGGCTGGAGGCTGCCGAGAATCGCGCGGTCTACAAGTTCGAAGATGACGGCACCGAAGTCGCCAAGGCGACACAGGCGAAAGCCGTGTATGGCAGCCCTGAGCTGCATCGCGAAGAGATTCGCAATGCGGAGCTGGTGGCGAATCCGGGCTGCTATGCAACGTCGGTGATCCTGGCGCTGAAGCCGCTGACCGAAGCGGGATGGGCAGATACGGAGCGCGGCATTGTGTGTGATGCGAAGTCGGGTGTCTCGGGCGCGGGCAAGGCGCCAACGGCGAAGACCCACTTTATGTATGCGGCCGATAATCTCTCCGCCTATGGCGTCTTCGGACATCGGCACACGGGCGAACTGCTGGAGCAGCTTGCTCTCAACAGCGACGAGATTGTCTTCCAGCCGCACTTGCTGCCGATTCCGCGCGGGATTCTGTCGACGATTTATGTCTCGCTGAAGGAAACGAAGACGGCGGCGGAGATCGCCGATCTGTACACGAAGTTTTATGCCGGCAGCCCGATGGTACGGCTCTTCGGCGCGGGGAATCTGCCACAGATCCAGTACGTGGTGAGAACGAATTACTGCGATATCGGCTTTGAGCTGGATAAGAGTGGGCGACGGCTGATTCTCGTCTCCTGCCTGGACAACCTGCTCAAAGGTGCATCCGGACAGGCGGTGCAGAATCTGAACCTTATATGCGGCTGGGGCGAGTCCGAAGGGTTGGAGTAAGACTCCCGGCGCAGAGTGGAACAATCAAGTTTTCGCAAGAGATGAAGGTGGGACGCACATGAAATTCGTAGTGAAGCTGGGCGGAGTGGCACTGGAAAATCTGGAACTGCGGCAGGCTTGCGCGCAGGCGATTGCCGACATGGTGAAGGACGGTCATCAGGTGGCGCTGGTGCATGGCGGCGGCGTACAGCTGACGCGCACGCTGAAGCAGCTGGGCAAGCAGAGCGAGTTCATCGCCGGCCTGCGCGTGACCGATGCCGAGACCCGCGATGCGGCGGTGATGGTACTGAGCGGCCAGGTGAACAAGGCGCTGGTGGCGGCGCTGGGCTCGCATGGGCAGGCAGCGGTGGGGCTCTCCGGCGGCGACGGGCTCATCTTCCGCGCGCGTAAGAAGCGGACGGCGCCGGACCTTGGATATGTAGGCGAGATTGCCTCGTCCGATCCGCGCTGGCTGGAGGCGATCTGGCAGATGGGCGCGGTGCCAGTGCTCTCGAGCATTGCGCTGGGCTTTGACGGCGAATACTACAACGTGAACGCGGACGAGATGGCTGCGGCCGCGGCGACCGCATGCAAGGCCGATGCGCTGGTGTTTCTGACTGACGTACCGGGCGTGCGTGGCGCCGACGGCGAAGTGATGCGCTGGCTCAGCGTGAGCCAGATCGCCGCACTGACGCGCGATGCAGTCATCAGCGGCGGCATGCTGCCAAAGCTCGGCGCCTGCCGCGAGGCTCTGCTGCAGGGCGTGAAACGCGTGCGCATTCTTCCCGCGGAAGCAGCGGCGGTGCTGCCCGATCTTTGCAATACGCGTGTAACGCAGGGGACGGAAGTGCTCGTGGCCTAAGACGCCACAAGCATCACGTATGCACGAAGAGTCATCACCTTATAGAGAGATTTCACTCGGTCGACCCGCAATGGCCTGACCTCACCGGATGGAGAGCTGAGATGACATTAGAGGAAATCCAGGCAGCGGAAGCGAAGCTACTGCTTTCGACCTACGAACGGAACCCGATTCATTTTGTATCGGGTGAGGGCGTGTATCTTGTCGATGAAAAGGGCAATCGCTACCTGGACCTGCTGAGCGGGATCGGCGTAAATGCTCTGGGCTATGGCCATACGACGATAGAGAAGGCCATCCTCGAGCAGAGCCGCAAACTGATTCACACCTCGAACCTGTTCTTCCATGAAGGACAGGCGGAGCTGGCGCTGCGACTGACCCAGGCGAGCGGCCTGGATCGCGCCTTTTTCTCGAACAGTGGCACCGAGGCCATGGAAGCCGCGCTGAAGCTGGCCCGCGCACATGCCGGGCTCCTGCGCAGCGAGGGACGGACGATCGGCACGAAGTTCCTGGCACTCGAGCACAGCTTCCACGGACGCACGATGGGCGCGGTGGCGACAACGCATAAGGCGAAGTACCGCGAGCCATTCGCTCCGGTCATGGGCGACGTCGAGTTTGTAGCGTTCAACAGCGTCTCCGACCTGAACGAGAAGTTTTCGACCGATGTCTGCGCAATTGTGCTCGAGGTGATCCAGGGCGAAGGCGGTATCCGGATGGTCTCGCGCGAGTTCTTTGAAGTGGCGCGTGCGCTGACGCAGTCGACCGGCGCGCTGCTGATCGTGGACGAGATCCAGGCTGGTTTTGGCCGCACCGGCAAGTGGTTTGCGTACCAGAATTACGACGTTCTGCCGGACGTGACGACAGTGGCAAAGCCGCTGGCGGGCGGTCTGCCACTGGGCGCGATGCTGTGCACGGAAGAAGCGGCGCGGGCGATCCATCCCGGCATGCACGGAACGACTTTCGGTGGCGGTCCGCTGGCCTGCGCGGTAGCCATTGCGGTTTTCGACGAGATGGAAAAGACGCGGCTGCTCGAACATGTAACCGAAGTCGGCACATATTTTACCCGCAGGCTGCATGAGCTCCAGGCAAAGCATCCGGCCATCGTCGAGGTTCGCGGCAAGGGACTGATGCTGGCCGCTGAGCTGGACTCCGCGGAGCTCGCGAAGGATGTGCTGAACGCGATGCTGGAACGCAGGATCTTGATCAACCGCACCAGCGAGACGGTATTGCGCTTCCTGCCGCCATACATCCTCAAGCGCGAGCATGTGGATGCGGCCGCAGATGCGCTAGACGAAATTCTGACAGAGCGTGCTCCGCAGACCGCGGGCGCCGCAAACGAGGGAGGAACCAACATTGGCTAGCAACGCATTGGATTTGAAGGAAGCGGTGGCGGGCTCGGTTCCCTCACCTGTCGAGTCATTGGCTGGACGCGATCTGTGCTCGATCGCGGACTTTTCGACGATAGAAGTGGAGGCGGTTCTGAAGCTGGCGCATGACGTGAAGGCGCGGCCGATGGACTATCGCTGGGCGCTCGACGCCAAGCAGATGGTGATGTTCTTCGAGAAGGCTTCGCTGCGCACGCGGCTCACCTTCGAGACGGCCATCAACACGCTGGGCGGCTCGGCCATCTTCGTCGATCAGACGCAGTCGCCGCTGGGCGAGCGCGAATCGCTGGCCGACATGTCGCGGAACCTGGAGCGCTGGGTATCGCTGATCGTGCTGCGGACCTATGCGCACGAGACCATCACGGAGATGGCCTCCTACGCGGCCTGCCCGGTCATTAACGCGTTAAGCGATCTCGAACACCCTTGCCAGGCGCTGGCGGATTTCCTGACGCTCGAGCAGAAGTTCGGCACGGCGAAGGGCCTGCGCTTCAGCTACGTGGGCGACGGCAACAACGTCTGCCACTCGCTGATGCTGACAGCTGCGCAGCTGGGCGCGCATTGCGTGGTCGGCTCTCCGAAGAACTATGCGCCGAAGGCCGATATCGTGGCGCAGGCGCGGGCGATTGCCAATGCGACCGGCGGCAGCATTGAGCTGGTCAGCGATCCGGTGGCGGCGGTAACAGGCGCCGACGCGGTTTATACCGACGTGTGCACGAGCATGGGCATGGAGCATGAAGTAACCAAGCGCGCACCGATCTTCAAGCCTTACCAGGTGAACGAAGCGCTGATGGCGCATGCCGCGCCGCACGCGGTTTTCATGCACTGCCTGCCCGCGCATCGCAACGCAGAGGTGACGGATGCGGTGCTGGATGGTCCGCAGTCGGTCGTGTTTGACCAGGCGGAGAACCGCATGCACGCGCAGAAGGCGCTGATGCTTCTGCTGCTCGGTGGCGCACAGAATGTTCGGAAAGAGGCGACCAAGTGAAGATGTGGTCGGGGCGTTTTCGCGAGCCCCTGAATGCAACGTTCGATCATTGGCAGCGCTCGTTCCGCTTCGATCAGGCGCTGCTGGCCGATGAGTGCGCGGCGAGCAAGGCTCACGCGCATGCGCTGGCGGCTGCCGGCATCCTGACCGCGGCGGAGTTTGCCACGATCACGACCGGGCTCAACGAGCTGGTGACAAAGTACGGAGAAGAATCCGCGGCGCAGAAGATCGATTTCGACGCCGAGGATATTCATCACTTCGTCGAGTTGAAGCTGGTGGAAGCGATCGGCGACCTGGGCCTGAAGCTGCACACCGGGCGCAGCCGCAACGAGCAGATCGCAACCGACCTGCGGCTCTTTGTGCGGCGGCAGATCAGCGTGATTCTTGCCGATCTCGCGGCCTGGGCGGGTGCGCTGGTAGAGCAGGCCGAAAAGGCCGGCGACGCGGTGATGCCCTCCTACACGCACCTGCAGCGCGCAGAGCCTGTGTTGGTGGCGCACTGGCTGCTCGCATACGTGGAGATGATCCTGCGCGATGCAACGCGCCTCGAAGATTGTGCACGACGCTTGAACTACTGCCCGCTCGGGTCGGGTCCGATTGCGGGCGCGACGCTGGCGCTCGACCGCACCATCGCTTCGCGCGAACTGGGCTTCACGGCTCCGACGGCGAACAGCATGGATGCAACGAGCGATCGCGACTTTGTGCTGGAGTTTCTGCAGGCTCTGACCATGATTGGTCTGCATGCGAGCCGCTTCAGCGAAGAGATCACGCTGTTTGCCACGGCGGAGTTCGGCTTTGTCGAGCTACCTGAGGCTTTCTCGACCGGATCGAGCGCGATGCCGCAGAAGAAGAACCCCGACCTGACGGAGCTGATCCGCGCCAAGGTGGGACGGCTGAACGGCGCGGCGCAGACGGTAACGCTGCTGGTGAAGGGCCTGCCGCTGGCCTACAACAAAGACATGCAGGAGACGCAGGAGCCGGTCTTCGAAGCTTCGCGCACGGCGCACATGCTCACTTCCCTGCTGGGTGCATTCACCGCGGCGCTGACGTTCCGCACCGATCGGATGAAGATCGCATGCGAGATCGGCTACCTGAATGCGATGGCTGCGGCGACGTACCTGGTCTACAAGGGCGTTCCTTTCCGCAAGGCACACGAGAAGATCGGCAATGCGGTGCGGTATGGTCTCGATCATGGCAAGGAGCTGGGCGAGCTGACGCTCGAGGAGCTGAAGCAGTTTGGACCTGAGTTCGAGGCAGACTTCTTCGAAGCAGCTTCGCTCGAGGCCACGCTCGACTGCCATGACGTGATCGGCGGCACGGCGCGGGCACGCGTGAAGGCTGCGCTCAAGGATGCAGCGGCGCGCGTAGAAGCATTGGCGGCAAGCGGTGCGGCGAAGGAGGAGGAGCTGAGCCATGCGGGTGCGTAAGGCTCGGCTTCATGACGCAACCAATATCTACGAGCTGGTGAACAGCCTTTCGGGCGATGGCACCCTGCTGCGGCGCGTTTTCGCAGAGATTTGCGAAAACGTGCGTGATTTCACAGTAGCGGAAACAGACTCGGGGGTCTTCCTTGGGTGCGGCGCGCTGCATCTTTACGGGCCGCATCTTGCCGAGGTGCGGTCCATCGTCGTGAAGCCCGAGGCCAAGGGCCAGGGCGCGGGCGGCCGCTTGCTGCAAGCGCTGCTGGATGAGGCCGAGGATCACGGCGTGGGCTGCGTGTGCCTCTTCACGCGCATTCCGGATTTCTTCTTCCGCTATGGCTTTCGCGAAGTGGAAGACCGGGCGGCGCTGCCGGACAAGATCTTCAAGGACTGCCAGAACTGCCCGCGGCTCTATCGCTGCGACGAAGTGGCAATGGCGCGCGGGAACCTGCCTCGGGTTTCGATCCTGGGACCACGCGTGCAGGCGGAACAGCTGGTACGACTGACTGGATAAGCTGCTGCGCGCAGAGCGGGACTGGCCGTCCAGGCGAATCGCCTTCGGCACTGGCTCCCGCTGGTCGCGTATGCGGTATGAACCTTCCCCCCAAGCAGAGCTTGGGGGGCACTCGTGTCTTCTCTGTACGCCATCCACTACACCCCATCCCCTATTCCCTGTACCCTGCATGTATGAACTGGAAGCTCGAACTTGCCCTGGCCTCGTGTGCGCTGCTTGGACTGCGGCATGGGTTTGATTACGACCACCTGGCGGCAATCTCCGATATCACGGCGGTGCAGAAGAGCTGGAAGCAGGGCATGCGGCTGGGCGTGACGTATGCTCTTGGCCATGCCATGACCGTTGTCGTGCTGGGGGCGCTGGTGGTGATGCTGCGCATTCCGCTGCCGACCCGGCTGGATGACTGGACAGAGCGGCTGATCGGAGCGACGTTGATTGTACTGGGTATCGGGGTGGTGGCAAATCTGGCCCGCCGCTCGCATTCGCATCGCGCCATCCAGAGCCGGTGGGCGCTGCTGATCGGCGGTGCGCAGTACGCGTGGTGGCGGCTGCAGCGGATCTTCGACAGCCACGCGGCAAAGCCCGCACCCTTCGCATGGAATTACAACGGCAGCTCAGTGTTCGCCATCGGCGTGCTGCATGGACTTGGCGCGGAGACTCCGAGCCAGCTGATGCTTTTCCTGCTGGCGGCGAGCCTGGGCGGAACGCTGCATGGCTTTCTCGGACTGATTGCCTTTGCCGCGGGGCTGGTGACGATGAATACGCTGATGACGGCGGGACTGGGCGGCATCTTCGGCGCCGGAATGCACCGTCCGACGGTGTATCGCTGGACCGCAATCGCGGGCGCGGTCTACAGCCTGGGCATCGGCATCATCTTTCTGCTTGGATCTTCGAACCGGCTTCCTCCCCTGGGGGGATAAAAGCCATACAACAGCATTCGCAGCAAATCTTTCTGTCCCCACACAACGACGTTGCATGCGCCTGAATCCAATGCGCACAGAGAAGGAGCAGGAAACGGATGCATTGGACAGGGGCGTTTGTCCTTCTGTTGTTCGCTGTACTCGTAACAGGAATACTGCTGACTCTGCTGCACCTGACGCGGCTGGGGAAGCTGGTCCACGAAGGTATTCCTGACCGGCCAAGGCGGCGGATGTTTCTCGCAGCGTTAAGCTTTTTTGTCACGTTCGCGGGCGTGCGCCTGCTGGTTCGGTGTATCACTCACCACGTCGGCCCATTCGGCTGGGTGATGATGGGCGGACGGCATATCCACCACCTGGTGTGGGGCATCTTCATCCTGCTGGCAGTGGGCTATGCGTGGATGGCCGAATGGGGCAGCGGCACGAGCGCAGTTTCCATCTTCTGGAGCCGGTTCTTTGCGATCCTGTACGGTGTCGGCGCGGCGCTGACACTGGATGAATTCGCGCTATGGCTGAACCTTGCCAATGATTACTGGTCGCCGCAGGGGCGCGAGAGCATCGATGCGGTGATCCTCTTCGGTGCGCTGCTTGCGGCCGGGGCATGGGGCGCTCCGCTGTTCCGGCGCAGACAGAAGAAGGGATCGGCTCCCCAATAAATCACCGATCAACACGAGAAGATCGCGGATGAAATCGGCAAGAATACCGCGTCTTGTGCGATAACAGCAGGGTGGAGCTGAAACACCTACGATCGTTCGTCGCAGTGGCCGAAGAGTTGAGCTTCGTGCGTGCGGCCGGTATGCTGCATCTCTCGCAGGCAGCGCTGACCGAGCAGATTCAAAAGCTGGAACAGGAACTGGGCGTGCAACTGTTCCTGCGCGACAAGCGAAGCGTGGCCCTGACCGAGCCCGGAGCGATCTTTCTGACAGAGGCACGGGCTACGCTGGTACGGGCACAGCAAGCCGTAGAGCGCGTTCAGAAGGCCGCACGCGGCGAGACCGGACGGCTGCGTATCGGCTTTGTAAGTTCGGCTGCGCTCGAGATCGTGCCAGGGATTGCGCTCGCATTCCGGCATAAATTCCCAGACATCACATTGGATCTGACCAACATGCGCACCAGCATGCAGGTGAAGCGGCTGCTGGCCGGCACTCTGGATGCAGGCTTCGTGCGGCTGCCACTGGCGCAGCCGCAGCTCCTCACGACAATCGTGCATCGCGAGCCCTTTGTTCTGGCGCTGCCGGAGGATCATCGTCTTGCACAGTCGAAGAGTATCCAGCTCGGAGATTTTCGCGACGAGAAGTTCGTCAGCTATGGGCGGCGATGGGCACCGGGTTTCTTCGACGCGATGATGCAGATGTGTACGCGCGAAGGCTTCAGCCCGGAGATCGTACAGGAGACGGGCGAGATGTACACGACGATGGCGCTGGTCGCCGCCGGCGTAGGCGTGGCCATCCTGCCTCGATCGGTGGCGCTGGCGCCGTCGCAGGGCGTGGCGGTGAAGCCGCTTCCCAAGTCTGTCGGCACCTCGGAGATCGCCATGGCAGTGCGCCGGAGCGGATGGACTGCGTTGATCGAGCATTTTGTCGAAACAGTGGATGAAGTGCTCCGGGAGGACAATCGCATGCCCAATTTGGTGAACCGGTAGCGGTCTGCGCCATATTCGGACAATCCGAATACTGGCTTCGGAAGATACGACTGGACCATTGAGCCCCATTCCTTCTCCAATAGCTGTGTGAGGACGCATCGCCTGCGAGCATGCAGAGCGCGTCCAGCGCAAGGAGAAGACAATGAAAGAGCTGACGGCAGAGAAGGACGGATTGGAAGGCGTATCACGACGGAGCTTTCTTGGTGTAGGCTCGGCCGCATTGGCAACCGCCGCAGTGGCGGGATTCACGGCGCATGCGCAGGAAGCATCGGCAGGGCAGAAGCCAGGCGGCCCGACCAGCGATCCTGGGCCGGAGAATCGCGGCCTGCTGGAACTGAACTCAAACGTGAACATGCCGCCTGTGACCGACCACGGCGATACCGGCCCGCTCTGGTACTCCTTCGACCTGGCGCGCAAGCGCATGGAAAAAGGCGGCTGGACACACCAGGTAACGCAGCGCGAACTGGCCCCATCGAAGGATCTGGCCGGGGTGAACATGCGCCTGACAGCAGGCAGCTTTCGCGAGCTGCACTGGCACACTGCGAATGAATGGGCCTTCATGGAATACGGCAATGCGCGCGTTACGGTGCTGAACCCGGACGGGACCATGTTCATCGACGATGTGAGCGAGGGCGACCTATGGTTCTTCCCGGCTGGCTACCCGCACTCGATCCAGGGCCTGGGACCGGATGGCTGTCAGTTCCTGCTGGTCTTCGACGAAGGCAACTTCTCCGAGGACAATACCTTCCTGCTCTCAGAGACCGTGGCACACACCCCGCCCGAGGTGCTGATGAAGAATTCGAATCTGACCATGGAGGAGATCGCGCGGTTACCCAAGGAACAGCTCTACATCTTCCCGGCCGAGCTGCCGAATTCGCTGGCCTCGGACCGCGCCTCTATTGGCGGCGCAAGCGTACGGGCTCCGCAGCAGTACACCTTCAAGATGACGGCGATGGAGCCGACGGTAAAGGGGCGCGGCGGCGAAGTGCGCGTGGTGGACTCGAAGAACTTCCCGGCAAGCTCGACCATCGCGGCCGGCCTGGTGCGTCTGAAGCCGGGCGCGATCCGCGAATTACACTGGCATCCGAATGCTTCGGAGTGGCAGTTCTGGCTGGCTGGCAAAGGCCGCATGACAGTGATGATGCCTGAGGGTAGGGCCCGCACCGTGGACTTCCGCGCCAACGACGTGGGCTTTGTGCCGGCCGTTGCGGCACATTACATCGAAAACACCGGCGATACCGACGTGCTGTTCCTGGAAATGTTCAAGACCAGCCAGTTCCAGGATGTTTCGCTGAACAACTGGATCCGGCGCATGCCTCCGGAGATGGCGCAGGCACACCTGAATCTAAGCGAAGCAACACTGCGAAAGATTCCGGCAGAGAAGCAGGAGATCATCGCCGGTTAAACAGGTCAGATCGCGAACGGCGAAGCTCGGCGGAGAAATCCGCCGAGCTTTGTTTTATGAACTTACTTCGAGGGAACCGTACCACCATAAACAGCGGGCTCGCCGAGGCTGCCAGCCCTGGGCAGATGGCGAATGTAGAGAACCATCTTCCACATATCGTCATCGGCGAAGACACCTTCGGACGGCGGCATGCCGGAGGGCCCGATGCCGTGCTGGATGATCCACTTGAGCTGGCCGTCCGTGTAACTCTGCACCTCGGAGGAAGCGAGCGATGGGACCGGCGGGTCGATCATTGCAGCAAAGGGAACACCCGTGTTCTGGCCATCGAGACCGTGACAGACCATGCAGTACTGGGTGAAGGCCTGCTTGCCGTCATCGATGTTCGAAGCCGTAGCCGGAAAGGGATTGCGATCGTGCTTTCCTCCGACGGTGATGTGGTGCTTGACCCAGTTCACGGTGTGGGTCTGCGCAGGACCGGGCTTCCCTGCCTTGCAACCGGCGAGGGCGGCGAGGGCAAGAAGCGCGGCAACATGGGCGAAAGAGGGGCGCGAGGTCATGCGTCCGTAGCAGGATTACTTGTCGACGACGTGGACGGTGAGCAGCATCTTGCCGTGGCCCGAGCCACAGAAGACACCGCACTTGCCTGTGAAGTCGCCGGTCTGCCCGGGGGTGATGGTCTGCTCGGCCTTTTCACTGCCCATGGCCTTGATGTTCACACCGAGGCCATCGATTTTGAGGCTGTGCGCAACGTCATCGGAGTACATGACGAGCGTGACCGGCTCGCCCTTCTTGAGGGTGAGCTGATCCGGGACGAAGGCATAGCGCTTGGCATGCACTTCGATGGTGCGGGGTTCCGCACGAAGAAAGGGCGTGAAGGCGAAGGCCGCGGCAAGAACAACGGCGGAGAAGGCTTTGACAGCGTTACGATTCATGGATTCTGAACTCAAGGTCTTCCTTGCTCCAGCATAGATGGGACGAAGCGATTCCGGAAACGAAAACCGTGCCAGCCGGGAAGGAGTGACCACGCGATGAAGATTTCGCAACCTGCAACGCGGCCTATCGCCCTCTAGATCAGCGATATCCCCATGGCCAGCAGCAGCGCGGTGACGGAGATGAGCGTCTCGCAAACAGACCAGGTCTTGATGGTGTCGACGACACTCATATCGAAGTACTCCTTCACCAGCCAGAAGCCGCCGTCATTCACGTGCGAAAAGATGACGGAACCCGCTCCGGTGGCGACGGCCAGCAACTCCGGCCGGACACCGGCAGCATGCGCAGCGATGGGGGCGACAATGCCGGCGGCCGTGGTCATGGCGACCGTCGACGAACCGGTGGCGATGCGCAGAAGCGCAGCGAGAAGCCAGGCCAGCAGTAATAGCGGCACGTGGCTACCAAGCGCCACTCCGACAATGGCGTGCGAAACTCCGCTGTCCTGAAGGATGCGGCCGAAGCCACCGCCCGCGCCGACGAGCAGCGTGATGGTCGCAGTGGGAGCGAGACACTCGTTGGTAAAGCGAAGGATGGTCTCACGTGTGAAGCCGCCCACGCGTCCGAGGGTAAAGAAACTGACGAGAACGCCGATGAGCAGGGCGATGTCGTCGTTGCCAATGAAATGAAGAGCCTGGTTTACGCCGCTGCCTGGCGCAGTAAAAGCATCCGCCCCACTGCCGACAAGCATGAGCAGCACAGGCGCGAGAATGGTGAACAGCGTAAGTGAAAACGATGGCAGACGGCGGCCGGGGTCGCGTTCGGCGAACTGCGCAGCCATGGGATTCTCATGCGAGAGACGGATGCGCGGCGCAATGATCATTGTCCAGAGCGGACCAGCGATGATGGCCGCAGGAATGCCGATAGCAAGCGCGAAAAAGATGGTGCGGCCAATATCGGCGTGATACGCGGTCGCGGCGAGCATGGCGGCCGGGTGCGGCGGCACGAGCGCGTGATCGACCGAGATGCCTGCAACCATGGGCAACGCGACAAAGACGAGCGAGCGGCCGGTGCGCCGGGCAACGGTATAGGCAATGGGAATGAGCAGAACGAAGCCGACCTCAAAAAACGCAGGCAGACCGACGATGAGGGCGATGACCATCATGGCCCAGTGCACGCGCTTTTCGCCAAAGAGACGGATGAGAGTGAAGGCGATCTGATCGGAGCCGCCGGACTCGGCCATCATTTTGCCGAGCATGGTGCCGAGCGCTACCACGACGGCGATATGTCCGAGCGTGTTGCCGACGCCGACCTCGAAGGAGTGCACGATGTCCACCGCGGGCATGTGCACCGCGAGCGCGAGGCCGAGCGAGGCGAGCAGCAACGTGATGAAGGGGTTGAGCCGGAAGACGGCGATGAGCACGACGAGCGCCACCACGGCGACGAGCGCCGAGAGAAGCAAAAAGAGGCTATGCGGATCGATCATCGGGGGCGTCGTGTCTCCGGCAGAAGTGAAGCGCTATGGCGAAATTGTCTACCTGGCAGGTGCCTTGTAGGCGACGCAGTCGATTTCAACCTTGCAGTCGACCACCATGCTGGAGACGACGCAGGCGCGCGCGGGTGGATGCTCGCCAAAGTATTCGCGGAAGACCCCGTTGAAGGACTGGAAGTCGCGGGGATCATCGAGCCAGACGCCACAACGGACGACATGCTCGGCGGAGTAGCCTGCCTCATTGAGGATGGCAAAGAGATTTTTGATGGCCTGGTGCGACTGGGCGATGATGCCTCCGAAGATGACTTCGCCGTTGACCATAGGAACCTGTCCGGAGACGTAAAGCCAGCCATCGGCTTCTACTGCGCGGGCAAAGGGCAGATGTTGACCGCCGGTGCCCTTGCCTCCTTCTACTCCATACCGCTTCATACTCATCTTCACTCCTGATTGGGTTACTGAATCCAGTGGGTGCGGCCGCGGGGAAGATAGCGGCCGGCACGCGCGCCGGTGGGCTCCTGCGCAGTATACGTGAGCACGCCGTTGACCCAGACATGCGAAATGCCCTGTGCGGCCTGGATGGGATCGGAATATGTCGCAGTATCGGTGACAGATTCAGGATCAAAGAGGACCAAATCCGCAAAGGCGCCTTCCGCGATCACACCTCGGCCTTCAAGGCCGAAACGCGCGGCAGGCATGGCGGTCATTTTATGAATCGCGGTGGCAAGCGGGAGCAGCTTCTCCTCCCTGCTATAGCGGCCGAGCACGCGGGGAAAGGTTCCCCAGAGGCGTGGATGCGGGCGTGGGTCGAGGGGCAAACCATCGGAGCCGATCATGGTGGCAGGATGGGCGAGGATGCGGCGCATGTCGTCCTCGGAGATGCTGTGGTAGATAGCGCCGGCGGGCTGGAGGCGGCGCGCAGCTTCAAGCTGCGTAAGGCCCCAGCCTTCTGCGATGCGCGCGAGGGACTGGCCTGCAACCTCAGGGTGCGGGGTGCTCCAGGTGATGGTGATGGCGACGCGCTCGTCGATCTGACGAAGATCGAGGGTGCTGGAGCCGGCAGCATAGGGATAGCAATCGCAACCGATAGCCAGCGTTTCACGCGCAGCTTCGAGCACAGCGAGGACTTCCGCACTGCGTCCCCAGTTAGCAATCCCCGCGCACTTGAGATGCGAGACGATGACTGGAACCTGCGACTCGCCGCCGATGGTAAAGGCTTCGCGGAGCGCGTCGAGAATCGTCTCCGTCTCGCTGCGCAGGTGCGTGGTGTAGACGGCGCGGTGCGCAGCGAGCGGCTGGGCAAGAGCGATGACTTCCTCCGTGGTGGCATGGATCGCAGAGAGATAGGCGAGGCCGGTGCTGAGGCCGAGAGCTCCGTCCGCGAGTGCCTCTTCGAGCTGTGCGCGCATGGCAGCAACTTCACTGGAGCTGGCGGCGCGATCGAGGCGGTCCATGTGATTGCTGCGCAGCGCGGTGTGACCGATGAGCGCGGCTACGTTGACGGCGGGCTGCGCGTCGGAGATGGCCGCGATGTAGTCGTGGAAGGCGGGATAGCGGAAATCGGCTGCTTCCCCAAGAAGGTTCATCGGGTCGGGCGGCTCAGCCTTCAGCGTAACGGGCGACGCGGAGATGCCGCAGTTGCCGACAATGACCGTGGTGACGCCTTGCGAAATTTTGGGCAGCATCTGCGGACTGCGCAGGACGGCGGTATCGTCGTGCGTGTGTACGTCGATGAAGCCGGGAGCAAGAGCGAGGCCGCGGGCATCGAGCTCAGCCGTGGTCTGGACATCGAGGCGGGAACCGATGGCAAGAATGCGATCGCCCTCGATGGCGAGGTCGGCAAGATCGCCGTTGAAAATGCCAGCCCGGCCATCGCTCTCATGGAGGCCGTCATAGATGCGGGCGTTACGGATAAGGAGATCGCAGTTTTTCATACATGCTTGCTCCCATATAGCCTATAACCGTCATCGTACTTCCCCGCAGGAGCCCTTGCTTTGGAACATTCCTCGTCACTCGCTTCGCCGCTGATTTCACCACTCAACAAAGGACTGGGCACGCTGGCCGAACCGCTGCCTGCAGCCGCGATGGCGGCTCTGCACTGGAACATTCTTCGCGAGGACGTGAGCCTGCCGTGCGCGGTGCTCTACGAGGAGCGACTGGAGCACAACCTCAAGTGGATGCAGCGTTTCATCGAGGAGTATGGCGTGAAGCTGGCTCCGCATGGGAAGACGACGATGACGCCGAAGCTCTTTGCGCGGCAGATTGCAGGCGGAGCGTGGGGTATCACGCTGGCAACGGCGCAACAGGCACTGGCAGCATATGAGCACGGTATACGGCGGGTGCTGATGATGAACCAGCTTGTCGGCAGACAAAATATGGAGGCTGTGTCACGGCTGCTCGAAGATCCTGCGTTCGATTTCTACTGCCTGGTGGATTCAGCGGCACAGATCGAGCAGCTTGGGACGTTTTTCCATGCAAAACGGCAGCGGGTGCAGGTGCTGCTGGAAGTGGGTATAGAAGGCGGCCGGGCCGGGGTGCGCAACGCAGCGCAGATCGTCGAGGTGCTCGCGGCTCTCGCACGGTGGAAGGACACTCTGGCGCTACGCGGCGTGGAGCTGTTCGAAGGATTACTGAAGGAAGAGAGTGCGGTGCGCAGCTTTCTGGAGCGTGCGACTGCAGTAATGCGGCAACTGCTCGCGGAGAAACATCTTGCTCCCGGTAAGGCGATCCTGACCGGTGCGGGTTCGGCGTGGTATGACGTGGTAGCAGAGGTCTTCACAGGCGCGGGTTTTGGCGAGGCGGTGGAAATTGTGCTGCGCCCGGGCTGCTACCTGACGCACGACGTGGGCGCGTATCGCGAGGCGCAGGAGCGCATCCTGGCGACTAACCCGATCGCGCAGAAGCTGCGCGCCGGACTGTTGCCGGCGCAGCATGTGTGGTCCTATGTGCAGTCTGTGCCGGAGGCGGAACGAGCTATTTTAGGCATGGGCAAGCGCGATGCAGCCTTCGATGCGGGGCTGCCGGAGCCGGCACTGCACTATCGTCCAGGTGAGGATGCTCCGCGAACGACGCCTGCGCACTGGAAACTGGCGAAGATGATGGACCAGCACGCATATCTCGATATTCAGGCAGGCGATGACATACGGCCTGGAGACATGATCGCCTGCGATGTGGCGCATCCGTGCCTGACTTTCGACAAATGGCGGACGCTGCTGGTGGTGAATACGCACTATGACGTCATCGATGTGGTGGAGACGTACTTCTAGAGCAGTGACAAATCGGGCGCCCGAGATCTCCGAATCGAGACCTGAGCACCCGGACTTCTTAAAGATTCATGTGAGACCCACCCATGACAAAATCTGTCATGGGTGGGGCACCCGATTTGTTACGGTGACGATTACGATTTTCCGGCCTTGAGCTGGTCGAGAAGAACCGAGACTGCTTTTTCGAGTTGCGAGTCGTGGTCTTCAAGGGTTTCTCCGGGCTGGCGGACGACCTCAACATCGACCGGGCGGGGATGGCCTTCCATCGTCTGCCCGCGTAGATCCTGTACGCGAATCTCAGGCAAACGTACGGCGGAACCGTCGATAAGGCCGGTACCGCCGGTGAAGATGATCCAGCCCGCTGTCGGCGTACCGACGACCTTGCCGAGGTGCAACGCGCGGTAGCCTTCGGTGAAGTCCTCAGCGTCGGAGAGCGAACTTTCATTGGTAAGAAGAACAGTGGGCAACCCCAGGGCACGCTGACCAAGCATCTGGCGCGAGGGCGTGGTCGGCTCACCGCGGGTTGTCATGAGGAGATAGTTTTTCCGCGAGAGAACGTCGATCGCGTAGCCGTTGACGTAGCCGCCGTTGTTGTTGCGCACGTCGACGACAACGCCTTCCCTGCCCTCGTTCTGCGCATCGAGATCGATGTAGAGCTGCTTGAGCGAGTGGTCGCCCATGTCTGCGATGTGGACGTAGCCGAGCTTGCCGCCGCTGAGCTTTTCCACCATGGCGCGATTGTGTTCCACCCAGCCGCGATAGAGCAAACCGGACTCCGTCGCAGAGTCAACCGGTTGCACGACGGCATCGCGCTCTTTGCCGTCGGTTGCAGAGATGCGCAGAACGACACGGCGGCCGACCTGATCCTCAAGGAGCTGGTTCAGGTTGGTGTGCCCATCGATGGGCGTGCCATTCACGGCGACGAGCTTCTCACCGACATGCATGGAGCCTTCGACTGCGGCAGGACCGAGGGGGACGATCTCGCGAATGACCAGCCCCTTGCCGGCTTCATAATCGGCGCGGTCGAAGCGCAGACCGAGGCGGCCGGTCTTCACCGGGTGCGCCGCGCCGCCGGAGATGCCGGAGTGCGAGGCATCGAGCTCACCGATCATGAGGTTGATATCGCGACGCATCTCGTCGGGCGTGCGGCTGCCGGCGATGTAGGGCGCGAAGGTGTCGTGGAGCTCGCTCCAGTTGCGGCCGTGGAAATCCTGGTCATAGAAGCGGCGGTTGAGCACGCTCCATGCCTCGTTGAAGGCGACAACCTTATCGGTATTGAAGTCGATATCCATGGTGGCCGTGGCCTGGATGGGCTTGGCCTGGCCGCTTTCGAGCGTGATGCGGCGAGGCTGGCCGTCTTCGAGGATGAGCAGCTCCTTCGAATCCGGCGAGAAGGTGATGCTTCCCTTGTCCTCGGCGTTTGCGGTGAGCTGCTTGGGGACCGGAGGTTCCTTGGGATTCTCCTCAAGCGAGTAGGAATAGAGATTGGAGTGATTCTCCGAGCGCGCAGAGAAGACCAGGGTCTTGCCGTCGGGGCTGATGTGCGGCTCCATGGCATTCAGACCAAGAGGCAGCAGGGTAAGGCGATCACGGATGCCGTCGAAGTCGATGTTGAAGGGCTTGTTCTTGTCGGCTTCTTTCTTGTCCTTCTCCGCGTCTTTGTCTGCTTCCTTATCGCCGGTTTTGGCTTCTTCCGGCGTGGTGGTGGCGGGCTTGGTCTTTGTGTCGTCCTGTTTGGGAGCAGGCTGACCGGGCGCGTGGAAGAGATCGCGGAGCTCGTCTTCGCGATACTTCGGCACGTGCGGGGTGAGATCGACGCGTGCGATCTCGAAGTCTTCACTGCGCTGTGCAGTCTCGAAGAGCAGGTATTTGCCATCGGGCGCCCAGACGATATTGAAGGCGCTTTCTCCATTAGCGAGGAACGACACAAAATGCGCTTCCCCGCCTGCGGCAGGAATCACCTTGATATTGCGGAAGGCATCGACGCCGACGGTGGTGTAGGCGATCCACTGGCTATTGGCGGACCACTCGATCGTGGGTTCTTCCATCAGATCGTTTGCGAGCACCTTATCGCTCATGCCCTCGAGGGCGATGAGACGCAATTCGCGCTCGTTGCGGGTGTAGACGATGCTCTTACCGTCGGGTGACCAGCGAGGATTTTCATTCTCATCCGTGCCGCTGGTGAGCGGGCGTTCCTTATTCGTCTTGAAGTCGTACTCGTAGAGGTTGTGATGCCCGCCTCGTTCGGAAACATAGACGAGGCGCATGGAATCGGAAGACCAGTGCAGATCGCTTTCGCGCTCGGGCGTCGCGGTCACGCGGAAGCCATCGCCTCCATCTTTGGCGGGGATGACAAAGACATCGCCGTGTGCAACGAGGGCCATCTTCTTGCCGTCGGGCGAGAGCTCCATCTCGTCGAAGTGATTCTCAGTCGTATGGCGGATGTCGGGCGACGAAGGCACACCGCGCAGAGTGATGGGCACCTCGGCCGCTTTGCCGGAGGCGATGTCATACTTCCAGATGGTGAGATTCCGCTCGAAGACGATGGCCTTGCCATCGACACAGATGGAGGGGTAGAGAACGCGGCCATGCTCGAAGTGGGTGAGTTGCTTCGGCTCACCACCCAAGGTGAGAGACCAGAGATTCTCGGCACCGCTCTTGTCGCTCATGAAATAGAGCGTGTGTCCGTCCTGCGACCACATGGGCCAGGCGTGCTTGGCATCGGCAGGGATAAGCACTTTTGCAGGTGTAGAGTCGGCGAGAGGCTTGAGCCAGAGCTCGGTCTCGTCGATGTGAGCGTGGCCGCTGCGCCACCATTGTGCGTAGCTGATGCCCTTGGCAATGAGGGCGACGTTTTCGCCGTCGGGTGACGGGGCACTCTCGAACTCGGACAGGTAGCGCTCGCGGCTGACCTCAAGCGGTGTGCCTCCGGCCGCACTCACGCGGAAGATATCGGGCAGATGCGCGATATCGTTCGCCGCGGAGGTGAAGTAAATCCACTTACCGTCGCGGGACCAGCCATCGAGCTGATCGGGAAGATCGCTGAAGGTGAGGCGGCGGAGTTCGCCGGTGGCGAGGGTGAGGATATAGATATCTCCGCTGCCGGTGCGGGTGGAAATGAAGGCAAGCTGCGTGCCGTCGGGCGAATACATGGGGCGCGACTCGGTGGCGGGGTCGGTCACCAGCAGGTGCGCGATGCCGCCCTCGGCCGGCACGGTCCAGATATCGCCGCCGGAGGCAAAAGCAATCTCCTTGCCGTCGGGCGAGAGCGCAGGCTCGGCAAGCGATGGCCGCGAGGCTGGCGCAGCATGGGCGAGGAAGCAGGTGGAAGCAAAGCAGAGAGAGGCAAGGAACGGGCCGCGAAGGCGGTGCGAGAGCGCAGTCATCGGAAGAGTCAGTTGCTCCGTGCGAGGTATGGGAATGAGGATAAACGACAGAAGTGCCGCTGTCCGGAAAGAGTTACCGGCATGAAATGATAGAAAACGGACGGTGCGGCACACAGAAAGCAGAAGATGTGCGTCCCCAGTACGGGGGAGAGCGTCCTATGAGAACAATATCCTCAGAATTTGCAGGTTGGAGTGAAACCCGTGATCGGTGAAAGACATTCTGGAAAGCGCGGAATCCTGCGCTCTACCCCTTTGCTGCTGTTATTGCCGGGATTGCTTCTACCCGGATGCGGGCGGCACACAGCCGTGGAGATAGGGCAGGGAGCGGACAGCTTTCTCTCGGCGGGAGCGGCAAAGACCGGTAACCCGCAGGTGGCGCGCTACACGGTGACACCGCGCACCGCTGCCGATATCACAGTCGAGTTCGGGCCTACGACAGGTTATGGCTCGAAGACCTGGACCGTGCATGCGAATGCGGATCAGCCGGTGGAGATGCTGGTCGCGGGAATGCGCGGGGATGCGACCTATCACATGCGTGCGGTGGTGCATTTCAACGACGGCACCACGGTAAACGATACAGACCAGAGCTTTGCCACCGGGCATTATCCGGAGCACCTGCGGCCGCACATCACCGTGGAGAGCCATGGGAATCCGCAGCCAGGCGTGGAGCTGCTGAATCCGTCGATCGGTTCGGGCTTCCAGGCAACGGTGGTCGACCTCCAGGGCAATCTGCTCTGGGCCTATGAGTACAAGGACCGGCAATCCGTGGCCAAGGTGCAGTTCCATCGCTATGAGCAGTCGGCCGCCTTCACCCTGAAGGGTTGGGGTTGGTGGCTGGAAAAGCATGTGGGCATGCATCCGGCCGGAGATCCAAAGCTGTGGGATGCGAAGCTGTGGAAGTCTCCGCCGCCGATGCGCCGCTTCGCGACGATCATCAACCCGATCAAGCCGCTGCCCAACGGGAATTTTCTGCTGGTGATCGGCCTCGCCTCGCACGCGCTGGTCGATGGTCCTGATGGCACGCCCCCGCCGGGGACGCTGAGCACGCTGCGCGAGATCAATCTTGCAGGCGAGACCGTGTATGACCTACCGGTAGCGGAGCTGAACAAGAGGCTCGCCACCATTGGCTACAAAGGTCCGCAGATCGAGATGGTGCATCACGACGTAGAGGTGCTGCCGAACGGGCACATGATCGTGATTGCGAACGGAACGAAGGTCTACCGCGATCTGCCCGGGCGGCCAGGCGCGACGCGCGTGGTGGGCGACGTGCTGGTGGATCTCGATCAGAACTTCCAGCCGGTGTGGACGTGGAGCACCTTCGATCATCTCGACATTACGCGGCACCCGATGGACTTTCCTGACTGGACGCATACGAATGCGGTGGTCTACACCAAGGACGACGGCAACCTGCTGGTCTCCATGCGCTCGCAGCACTGGGTGATCAAGGTGGATTATCGCAATGGCCACGGTACGGGCAACGTGATCTGGCACCTTGGACATGGCGGCGACTTCCAGCTGATCGGCGGCCATGATCCCGAAGACTGGCAGTATGGAGAGCACCAGCCGGCTATCTTCAGCACGAACAATGCCGGTGTCTTCGACATGGGCGTAATGGACAACGGCAACGAGCGGCTGCTCGCGGATGGGAAGGTCTGCGGCACCAAGGGCGCTGGCCCGTGCTACACGACGGTACCGATCTACCACATCGACGAGGCCGCAAAGACCGCAACACTTGTCTTCCACGATGTGTTTCCGCCGAAGCAGTTCTCTCTGTGGGGCGGCGGCATTCAGTCTCTCGCGAATGGCGATGTGGAGATCGATCTGTGCAACCAGGGGATGGCGTCGAATGTGCTCGAGGTGACGCGGGAGGAGCATCCGCAGACGGTGTGGCAGTTGCACCTGGAGCGCTCGAACTCGTATCGCTCCGAGCGGCTGCCGAGCCTCTATCCCGGCGTGCAGTGGAACTAGCCATCCAGGTACCCGCCTTCGGCTGCTTCGCGCAGGGCGAACGGCCTTCGGCTCCCGCTCCCGTTGGTCGCGGGACTGACCGTCCCGGCATTCGCCTTCGGCCTCCGCTCCCGTTGGTCGCGATGACAAGCAACCAGTAAAACAAAAGTCCCACATCTCGGAAGTGAGATGTGGGACTTCTGCTTTTCCAGCGTGATAGCTTAGTGGGCCGCGGTTGCCGTAAGTGCCGCGTTGCGGAAGGCAGCTTCGTGCTGTGCAGGCACAACCGCCAGCTCGCCCATGCGCCAGGTATCGACGTACGGCACCTTGCGGACGATGGTCCACTCCGCGGAGCCGCCGGCAGGCGGGGCGAACTCGACGATGACGGTGTTATCGACATCATTGAGAACGACGTTGCCGTTGGGCAGGCGGGTGCAGTCTTGAATCCAGCCGCCATCGTAGGGGATGACGCCGGTGCGCTTGAGGTTATCGTCGAGCAGGACCAGTTCCTTGCCGAGGCTGTTGGCGAGAATCCAGCCGCCGGGAATCTTCTCCAGGCTGTGTGCCCGTGCCAGTCCATCAATGACGACTTCGCCCTTCTGCTCGGATGGCGGCAGGCTGCGGTCGATCTGCACGACCACGCCCTGATGGAAAAGCATCGCCAGCACATAGCGCTCATTCTCAGGGTCGCGGATGGTTGCGCAGTTGACATGCGTGCTCTGGTACTTGGTGTGATAGTAGCGATCGCGGTGCTCGCCGCCGCGTCCGCTCTCGCGGCGCTCGCCGGAGGGTGTCACATCGTAGCCATGCTCGGCGGCCCACCACTCCCAGATCACATTGCCCTGAAGATCGACTTCGACGACGAGGTCGGTACCGCAGGAGGCGGCCAGCAGACCGCGCTTTGTGCGCTCGAGGCTGTGGAGATCGTTGAAATAGGGATGCGAGATGCGCTGCAGCAGCTTGCCCGGCTCACGATCGGCGTCGATGCGGAAGATGTTCCCTGCTTCGAAGTCGTTCATGTAAAGAATGCCGTCGGCAAAGCAGTAGCCTGCCGGATTACCGAGGAGATTGCCCCAATCCGACTGCCAGATGATTTCCTGCGTGTCCCAGTCATAGACCACGAAGGTGCCGGGATAGTCGGAGGTGGCATCCATGGTCGGACCGAGCTGATCGGCGGGAAGAAAGCGGTATTCCTCCTTGACCCAGGTGAGAGGCGCCGGCGGAGCGCTGGCGGTAACAGGGATGGCGTTTGCCACTTTCTGGCCGGGGACTGCGGGCAGCCCACCTTCCAGCTTCCAGCGCGCGCGAAGGCGGGCGTTCTGCGTCGTGTAGACAGATGCTGCTAAAAGCATGGAATCAGGCTACAGGATGACGCTACTTTCCGCTAAGGAACAAAGGGCGAAAAGTAAACCATGCCGCTGCGTTATAGAAGGTGCAACTTTTCCCTTCCATATTTCGTCTGGCTTTCCGGGTGGCCTGTAAGCCTTTCGGCTCCGAAAGCCATCACAGTACGATGTGCACCCATTGATCGACCTTCACTCGCATACGGATTTTTCGGACGGAACCTTCGCTCCCGCGGCTCTGGTACAACATGCGGCGGAGAGCGGAATCACCCTGCTCGCAGTTACCGACCACGACACGGTCGACAGCTACCTCCCTGCGCTCGAAGAGGCGCAACGGCTGGGGATACAGCTGCTCTGCGGTGTGGAACTGAGTACGCATGCCGAACCAAGCGAACGCTCGGTACACCTTCTCGGGTATTTCTCTACCCTGCCGCCGCAATCCTTTTGCAACTGGCTTCGGAAATTGCAGGAAGGCCGGCGCGAGCGCAATATCGAGCTCCTTGCCAGGCTGCGGTCCCTGGGGCTGGAGCTGACGTGGGACGAAGTGCAGCGCCTGGCACAGCGACAGGTCGGCCGGCCGCACTTTGCGCAGGCACTGGTAGCACGCGGCTATGTTTCCTCGCTCCGCGAAGCCTTCGACCGCTACCTCGGCGAAGGAGCAGCAGCATGGGTGGAGCGGGACGAACCGCCGCTCACGGAGACGCTGGCCGCGCTGAGAGAAGCAGAAGGGGTGAGCTCTCTCGCACATCCGGTGCGCATAGCAAACGATGCAGAGGCACTCGGAGAATTCATTGCCCAGTACGCTACGCTCGGACTCGATGCTGTGGAGTGCTTTCACCCGGAAATCTCACCGGAGCTCAGCCAGTACCTGGTACAGACGGCATCGGAACTTGGATTGGGAATCACCGGAGGGTCGGACTTTCACGGTGCGAATAAGCCGGGGATTGCGATCGGGACGGGAAAAAATCAAAGCCTGTGCGTGCCCAAGGCGGTGGAAGAGTGGATCATCGCAAAACTGGGCGCAGTTGCGGCAAAAGATGAGCGGTGTCGAAGCTCACGGAATGAAGGGTAGGGGAAATTTGACGCATATCGATCAGCAGAACGACATACGCGATGCCGTCTCCCGGAATGAGCGAAGAGCAGCATTCCTGGATGAGGCATCGAACCTCCCCTCGCTGCAGTTATCCGATGAAACCATGGCATGGTTCGAACTGCTGGCCGGCGGCGCACTCGCTCCGCTGAGCCGCTTCATGGGCAGCGCTGACGCAACAAGCGTAGAGCGGGAGATGCGGCTGGCGAACGGCACGTTCTTCCCTGTTCCTGTGATTCTTCCGGTGAACGACGCCGCAACCTACCGTACAGGCCAGCGCGTGGCCCTGCGCAGCCGGCAGAATCATCTGCTCGCGCTGTTCACCATCGAGGAGGTGTTTGAATATACCGCCGGCGGACACAGCACCTGGGCCATCAGCGGTCCCATGGACGTGCTGCAGGCACCGTTTTCCCTCCTGTTCCCGCACCTGAGAGAATCTCCCGCCAAGCTGCGCTCCGGGCTCCATAGCCTGGACAGCGAACGCGTGCTGGTAGCAGACGAATGGAATCCGCTGGATGGAGCGCAGACCTCGTGGCTGCGCAAGATGGCCGCGTCTCTCGATGGACGCCTGCTGATCAACCTGATGATGTCCCAGGAACGGCTAGACGATTTCGAATTGTTCCAGAGACTGCGCCGATGTGAGTCCGAGTATCACGAGATGCTGGGTCCCCGGGCGTTTCTGAACCTTGTCAGCGTGCCGAAAATGCAGCCGGGAGCGCGATGTCTTCTTCTCCGCGCACTGATTCATCGTAACTATGGTGCGGATGTATATCTGCTCACAGCCGATGCGATGACAGGCTTCTCAGGCGAAGAGTTTGCGCAGTGGGAAGCAGGGATCGAAGCACTCGGCCTCACTACCCTCTCTCCCGAAACACGCTGGGGAGCATCGAACGCGAGCAGACGGACCCTGGCTTCGCTGAGCACGCGCGAGGCCGAGCGCGGCTTCTGTCTCTGGTTTACAGGACTCCCCGGAGCAGGAAAATCGACGATTGCAGAGCAGGTCGTGGTGCGGTTGATGGAGAACAATCGCAGAGTCACGCTGCTTGACGGCGACGTGGTGCGGACGCATCTCTCAAAAGGCCTGGGCTTCTCGCGCGCGGACCGCGACACGAACGTACAGCGAATCGGGTTTGTAGCCGCCGAGATCGTGCGGCATGGCGGCGTGGCAGTATGCGCCGCAGTAAGCCCCTATGGCGAGTCGCGCGACCGGGTGCGGGAGATGATGAAGCCCGGAGCCTTTGTCGAAATCTTTGTCGACACACCGGTTTCCATCTGCGAACAGCGCGACGTAAAGGGCTTCTACACCAAGGCACGCAAGGGAACGATGAGCTCGTTTACCGGCGTGGACGATCCCTACGAGGCTCCAGAACACGCAGAGATTGTGCTGAAAACGAATCAGGCAACGCCGGCCGAAGAGGCTGAAAAGGTGATGCGCTATCTCCTCTCGCATGGGCACCTGGAAATTCCTGAGACCAAGGAAGAGAAGGACCCTGCCCCACGAAAAAAACGGCTGACCGGACAAACGGTCTGAACAGAATCTAGGCGACCAAAAGCAGCAAAGCCCGCATCCTGTGCGGGCTTTGCTGCTTTTGATCGCTACCAGTGATGAAAATATCCGTCGCGCTCCACCAGCGTGACATCGACACCGAAAAGATTGCGCAGTCGCTCTTCGGTGAGAAGATCCTGCTTGGTACCGTCGGCGAAGATGCGTCCATCCCGCATCATGATGACCCTGTTCACTTCAGGCAGGATATCGGCCAGGTGATGCGTGACCATGATGATACCCGTGCCCTGCTGGACAACCAGGCGCAGGGCCTCGCGAAGCTCGCGCTGCGCGGAGATATCGAGTGCATTGGACGGCTCGTCGAGCAGCAGGGTTCCCGGCTCATGGACAAGGGCGCGGGCAATCATGATGCGTCGCTGCTGGCCCGCAGACATCTCGCCGACAAGCTTCTCGCGAAGATAGCCCGCACCCATCAGATCGAGCGCGGCTTCGGCCTTGTCCCACATCTCGGGAAGCACCGTGAGATTGGGCCAGAGCGAAGAGGCGGAGAAGAAGCCCGCTACGACAGCTTCAAGACCGGAAGTCACAGCCGTACGCTCGCCCGGCAGATGCGCTTCCACCACGCCGAGGTGTGTACGAAGCTGCGAGACATCCCAGCGGCTGCGCCCCAGGAGCTCGACCTTTGTCTCCGGATCGGCAATCGGGTAGCACTCGCGGGTGATGGTCTTGATGAGCGTGGATTTGCCACAGCCGTTCGGCCCGAGGATGGCAACATGCTCGCCTTCATGGATGGTGAGGCTCACATCGTGCAGGACCACATTCTCACCGCGTGCCACGTTGACATGCTGCATCTCGAGAAACGTTGAAGTCTTCAACCGCCTGTCCTTTCATTCCAGTGCCGCCCCATACGGAGAAGACCGCGAGGGTTCGGGCTATGAGCAAAGGCCGGGGCAGACCTTTGGCTCTCCTTCATCTTTAGCTCCCCTTTAGAGTTGATAAAGTAAAACCAGACCATGATTCAAACATCGCTCGTCCCCGCCGGTGCGCTGCCGGGCGGGTTCCGTTTTTCCGCAGTCACCGCAGGGCTCAAGCCGAGCGGCAAGCCGGACTTTGCCGTTGCTGTTGCGGATGAGGCTGCAAGCGCAGCCGCCATGTTCACCGGAAACAAGGTAAAGGCTGCTCCGCTGCAGGTCGGCTCAAAGCACCTCGAACACAGTGGCGGAAAGATCCGCGTGGTAGCTGTGAACGCGGGTAATGCCAACTGCGCGACCGGTAAAGCTGGCCTGCGGGCTGCCGAAGCGGTCTGCACCGCTGCGGCAAAGACCTTCGGCACGACTGAGAATGAGGTCTTCCCCTCTTCCACCGGTATTATCGGTGTACCGCTGCCCTATGAGAAGTTAATCGCGACTCTGCCGGAAGTAGAGCGAACGCTCGCGGCTACGCCGGAGGCCTTCTCCTCCTTTGCGACGGCGATCCTGACAACGGACACACGGCCAAAGGTGGCCCAGGCCACGATCCACGTGGACGGACGCGAGGTGCGCATCCTTGGCGCGGCCAAGGGCGCGGGCATGATCCATCCGCAACTGGTGCCGCACGCGACGATGCTGGTGTATCTCTTCACCGATGCGGCGGTTGCGCCGGCAGCGCTGAAGGCGCTGCTCGAGGGATCGGTGGAGCTGAGCTTCAACCGCATCTCGATCGATGGCGACACCTCCACCAACGACACCGTGCTGCTGCTGGCCTCCAGCGTGAGCGGCGCGAGCGTGGACGAGCACCACGAGGGATTCCGCTCGGCACTGCGCGAAATCTGCACGTCGCTTGCCAAACAAATTGTGGATGATGGCGAAGGCGTAACGCATGTCGTCGAGCTGCAGATAAACGGCGGAGCCAGCGATGCCGACGCCTTGCGCGTGGCCAAGGCGATTGCACATTCTCCGCTGAACAAGACCGCGTGGGCGGGCAGCGATCCGAACTGGGGAAGGCTCATGGCCGCAGCAGGTTACTCCGGCGCGGAGCTCGACCCGGCACGGATAAACATCTGGCTCGGCGAGCAGAAGATCTGCGAAAACGGTGGCCGTGTTGCCGATTTCGATAAGAGCAGAGCCCATCAGTACCTCACGCAACGGAATGTGACGATTCGTCTGGATCTCGGCCTCGGCTCGGGCAGCTGTGTTTTCTGGACGACCGATCTGACGACGGAATACGTGCACATTAACGCAGATTATTCGACCTAAAAACGCGACCGATAGACCGCGCGAAAGTGCATCAAAATGTGTGCAGGTTGCTAGACCCCGCATAAACACTGCACTTTCGCGCTATTTTCCCCGGTCTTGCACAGGCTTTTTCACATTTCTGTTGAAATCCTTTCGCCTCCGCGTGGGAAAGTTTGCGCGCGCCGGCGAAAAAACTTCCGCTACAATCGCACAGACGAGGCACCTGTCCGCACCCCATGTCATCATCCAGGCAGAAATCTGCAGCGGCGATTGCCGGCAAGAACGGGCATTCGCTGATCAGCGACGAAAAGTTCCGCGCGTTGTACGATGCGCTTCTCGAAGGCCAGCTGCTGCATGAACAGCTGCGCACGCAGGGGCTGAGAAACGACTCCCTGCATCGCGAGGCCGGTCCAGCTGCGCTGGTACTCGACTTGCGTAAAGAAGACACGCTGCTGATGCCCTCTCCGGTGCACTTCGCACATCGGCTCAAGGGTACGAAGCTCCCTGCGCTGCTGCAGCAAGATACAACCGCAAGCAATGCGGAAGACAGGCTCGCCGATGCGATCCGCGCGGCAGTCCTGCACCAGGTGCGCGGAGACAATGGGATCGTGCTCGTCTTCTTCGAGCTCGATCAGGCAGAGAGCCTCGCGCGCTTCCATGCCCTGTTCACCGCCGCAGTCGGTGGACGTTTGCCGATCGTCTTCGTGCTGGAAAGCCCGGCTGGGTTTGCGGATTCCGCAGCCTTCCGTGAAGCGCATCGCGAGATGGCCTACATCACGGTGGATGCACATGACCTGGTCGCGGTGTATCGCGTGGCGCAGGAGTCGATCGTGCGGGTGCGTGAATCCGCGACACCGGCGCTTATCGAACTGGTCACCGTCGAAGGCCTCTCCGACCCGGCAGAGAAGTTCCATATCTATCTGCAACGCAAGGGATTGCCTGCCAGCCGCTGGAAGATGACAGCAAAGAGAAGATTTGAAAAGGAATGGCACTCTGCTTGTCTTCCCCAAGGCAATCCTCTAGCCTGAGGGCTGGGCTTCGTCACCTGCAGGTTTCACAGTCGTGCATCGAAACGGCTACCCCCAATCGTTCGAGGTGTAATTGAGAGTATTTCTGTCATCAGGCCTGCTCCTCCTGCTGGGCATCCCCGTTTCCTCCGCAGCCGCGCAGACGACCGATACCGCGACTGCCTCAGCATCTACACCGCAGGGTGTGCCCTCCAACTATCAACCAGCCATGCCGGTCACCTATATCAGCTCACTGGGCTCAACCTATGTGCCCATGGACAGCTGGATTTATCCGGCGCTGGACCGGCTGCATGGAATGGGCTACCTGGACACGGCTTATCTTGGCATGCGGCCGTGGACCCGGCTGAGCATCGCGCACATGCTGCAGGAGACGAGCAACAAGATCGATTCGCATCCGGACGATGAGGCAGCACTGGAGATCTTTCTGGCTCTGCGCAAGGAGTTCGAAGCGGACGAAGAAGGCGGGAACGGCCAGCGTGTCGCGCATATGGAGCTCGAGAGCACCTATACGGACTTCCGCGGCATTGCCGGAACCCCGTTGCGTGACAGCTTCAACCTCGGACAGACCATCGTGAACGATTACGGGCGTCCATACCAGGAAGGCTTCAACAACTACAGTGGCTTCAGCGCACGGGCCGAGGCAGGACGCTTCTCACTCTACTTCCGCGGCGAGTATCAGCATGCACCCGGTGCCGCGGGATATTCGCAGGCACTGGCGGAGTACCTCTCCGAGCGTGCCACTGTCCCCTTCGCAACCAACCCCGTTCAGGACACGATCCCCGAAGGACCGATTGCCGAAGCGAATCCATTTCGCGTGATGGAAGCGTCTCTCTCCTATCACCTGCTGGGACATGAAATCTCGTTTGGCAAGAACGACCACTGGCTAAGCCCCGCCAGCGGCGGCGCAATGTCGTGGAGCACCAACGCCGAAAACATCTACACCTTCGATATCAACCGCGTGGAGCCACTGCGTATTCCTGGACTCTCGCGGATCACAGGTCCGTTCCGCTATGAGTTCTTTGTCGGTAGCCTGAAGGGCCACACGGCCCCGAATGATCCATGGACGCACATGGAGAAGATCAGCTTCAAGCCAACGAAAAATCTCGAGCTCGGCTTCGAGCGCACGGTGATCTGGGGCGGTAAAGGGCACGAACCGATTACCATCCACACATTCCTGAAGAGCTTCTTCAGCGTCCAGAATGTGACGTACCAGGAGAAGTTCTCCCGCGACGACCCAGGCGCGCGCTTCGGCAGCTTCGACTTCAACTATCGCCTGCCCTTCGTCCGCAACTGGCTCACGCTGTACTCCGATTCGGAAGCGCATGACGATGTGAACCCCATCAGCGCGCCGCGCCGCTCCGGCATCCGACCGGGACTTTATCTCTCTCATACGCCGGGACTGCCCCAGCTCGATCTGCGCGTGGAGGCAGCGGACACGATGCCGGTCAGCGATGCCAACTCACCCGGCTTCTTCCTTTACAACGAGAGCGTCCAGAAGCAAGGCACGACAAACAAAGGCTTCATGTTCAGCGACTGGATTGGACGTGGTGCAAAGGGCGGTCAAGCATGGCTGACCTATCACCTCTCACCGAATGAGAACATTCAGTTCGCCTATCGCAATGCAAAAGTCGACCAGGCATTCATTGCCGGCGGCACCACGCAGAATCTCTACACCATCTCAGCCGTGAAGCGGGTGATGAAGGACATCGAGATCCGTGGCTCCGTTCAGCACGAAGAGTGGAAGGCCCCGATCTACAAGACCGGTCAGCAGGGCGACACGACGGTCGAAGCGCAGTTCACCTGGTTTCCGAAGCTGGAAAAGAAGTTCTAACCATTGCATGGAGCAGACGCCTTCGGCACCCGCTCCCTTTGGTCGCGATCTGGCACGCTTCGAACCCATGTCTCAATGGCGAGACATGGGGCACCCGGGGTTTGTGGGAGAAGGATGTGGGTGCCCCCACCTCTCGTTTTTGAGAGGTGGGTTCGCAGGATCTAGCCGATCCGCTGGCGGAGATCGGAGCCGGTCATTTCGATGGGCTCGTTGAGATTGAGCATGCCCAGCACGGTCGGCGAAATATCGCGCAGCGAGCCATTCGGGCTCAGCGTGTACTGGTTGGCATCCTCCGCCACGTAGATAAAGGGCACAGGGTTGGTAGTGTGCGCGGTATGCGGGCCACCGGTCACGGGGTCGACCATCATCTCAGCATTACCGTGATCGGCAGTGATGAGCATCGATCCGCCATATTGCTTCAGCGCGCGGTAGATCTCACCGAGGCAAGCATCGACGGTCTCTACGCCTTTGATCGTCGGCTCGAGCTTGCCTGAGTGACCGACCATGTCCGCGTTCGCAAAGTTGACGACTAATAGCTCAAAGGTGCGGTCCTGCAAGGCTTTGACCACACCCTCGGCAATGCCGGCCGCCGACATCTCGGGCAGCAAGTCGTAGGTCGCAACCTTCTTCGACGGAATGAGCAGACGATCTTCGCCGGGGAATGGCGTCTCGATGCCGCCGTTGAAGAAGTAGGTGACGTGCGCGTACTTTTCCGTCTCGGCGATGCGCAGGTTGCGCATCTGCGCCTTGGACATCAGGTTTGCGAGCAGGTTGTCCATCGACTCGGGCAGAATGATGAGCGGCAGCGTGTAGTTCTTGTCGTACTGCGTCATGCAGAGGTACGTCAGATCTTTCGGCACCTCGCTGCGCGGGATGGTCGTGTCCAGCTCTTCTGCTTTCGCGAGATCGAGACCGTCCTTCTTCGTCAGACCGCTGTTACGCGTGAGCACACGCGTGATCTGGCGGGCGCGATCGGCGCGGTAGTTGAACATGATGCAGACATCTTCATCGCGGATGGGGCCGTTCGGATGACCGTGCGCATCGGTGACTACGAAGGGAATGATGAACTCGTCCGTAATGCCGTTGTTGTAAAGCTCCTTCACGCGCGCGACCGGATCGGCATAGGCGCCGCCCTCGGCGTGGCCCTTCACCATCGCGTCGAAGGCCAGCTTTTCGCGCTCCCAGCGGAAGTCGCGGTCCATCGCATAGTAGCGCCCGGAGATCGAAGCGATCTTGCCGATCTGCAACTCACGCATCTTCTGCTCGAGAGCCGCAAGATAGCCGGCGCCAGAGGTGGGCAGCGTATCGCGGCCGTCCATGAAAGCATGCACGTAGACCTTCTCGAGACCAAGACGCTTCGCGGCTTCAAGCAGCGCGTAGAGATGGCGTTGATGCGCATGCACGCCGCCGTCGGAGACCAGGCCGAGCAGGTGCAGCGCATGTCCGCCTGCGGCGGCTTTCTTCATGGCGGAGACGATCGCCGGATCGGAGTAGAAATCACCACTGGCGATCAGCCCATCGATGCGGGAGATATCCATGCGCACGACGCGACCCGCGCCGATATTCAGGTGACCGACCTCACTGTTGCCCATCTGCCCGTCAGGCAGGCCGACGAAGTGATCGGAGGCGTGCAGCAGCGTGTTCGGGAACTCAGCCAGCAGCTTGTCATAAGTCGGCTTGCGAGCCAGCGCGATGGCGTTGTTCTCCACCTGCGGACGATAACCCCATCCGTCGAGGATGGTCAGCACGATAGGCGTTTTAGGGGTCGACACTCTTGCTCCTGAAAAGCTTGGGCCGCTGTGCGCGGCCCGTGGTTGAGTCTACTTACTGCTGAGGCTTTGCTGCGGGAGCGGTCGAGGTCGTGGAGGAGCCACTTCCAGAGCCAGTCCCTGTCGAGCTGCCGGACTTGGGCGCATGCTCGGCCTGATACTGCTTCAGAGCAGCCTCGATCTCCGGCTTGTGGCGCTCGAAGACCTGCTGCGCGGTCTTCTGTCCTAGCTCTGCACCGATACGCTCGCTCTGCATCATGATCGCGGGCATGGTGTGGATCATATTTTTGCCGGCAGGCGTCTTGTAAAACGCAATGATCGCGTCCGCATCTGTGGTCGAGATGTGCTGTTTGTAGAGTGCGATGATCGGCGTCTGGAGATCGACCTTCGAGAGCGACTGGACGAGATCGTCGATCACATCCTTGGGGGCAAACGGGATGCGCTGCTGGAAGTATGCGGTCATGCCCGTCACGAGCTGCTCCTGCATCTTCGAGGCGCCGGTAAGCTCCATCAGCTCGTGGGCCTGGGCATCGGTAATCGGATTCGCCGGAGGCGCGGGCTGCTGCGGGGCAGCCTGTGAGGCGGGCTTGGTAGGGGTGGAGGCGGAGGTGGAAGCCTGCTGCGCAATCGCAGAAGCAGCCACCAGGAGACAGCAACCAAACAGCGTGACTTGCCTGCGCATGGAGACTCCGAAATGGGGAAATGGGGGAAAGAGGTGCGGCGCGCAAAGAGAGACCCCGCGCGCCGCAGATGCAATGCTTACTCGCCGAAGTTCACGGCTTCGAGGCCGAGGAACTCCGCCGTCTGGCCCAGCTCTTCCTCGATGCGGAGGAGCTGGTTGTACTTCGCGATACGGTCCGTACGCGAGGCCGAGCCGGTCTTGATCTGGCCCACGCCCGTGCCTACCGCGAGGTCGGCGATGAAGGTGTCCTCGGTCTCGCCGCTGCGGTGGGAGATGATCGAGGTATAGCCATAGCGGCGCGCCAGCTGGATCGCTTCGAGCGTCTCGCTGATGGTGCCAATCTGGTTGACCTTGATCAGAATCGAGTTGGCGATAGCCTCGTCGATGCCGCGCTGCAGGCGCTCGGTGTTGGTGACGAAGAGATCGTCGCCGACCAGCTGCACGCGGTCGCCGATCAGCTCGGTGAGATGACGCCAGCCGGACCAGTCGTCCTCGGCCAGACCATCTTCGATCGAGACGATCGGATACTGCTGCGTCCAGCTCTGCCAGAAGGCAGCCATTTCTTCGCTGGTGCGCTCGCTCTTGTCCGACTTCTTGAAGACGTACTTGCCGGTTTCCTTGTTGTAGAACTCGCTGGCCGCGGGATCGAGAGCGATCGCGATGTCCTCACCGGGCTTGTAACCGGCAAGCTCGATGGCCTCGAGAATGACCTCGATGGCTTCCACGTTCGACTTGAGCGAGGGAGCAAAGCCGCCCTCGTCGCCGACCGCGGTGTTGTAGCCACGCTTCTTCAGCACGCCCTTCAGCGTGTGGAAGACTTCCGTGCCCCAGCGCAGCGCATCGGAGAAACGCTCGGCGCCGACCGGCATGACCATGAATTCCTGGAAGTCGACGTTGTTATCCGCGTGCGCGCCGCCGTTGAGAATGTTCATCATCGGGGTGGGCAGAATGGAGGCATTCACACCGCCCAGATAGCGGTAGAGGGGAATGTCGAGCGACTTCGCTGCCGCGCGGGCAACGGCCATCGAAACGGCGAGGATGGCGTTGGCGCCAAGCTTGCCCTTGTTTTCCGTGCCGTCGAGGCCGAGCATGGTGGCGTCGATCAGGCGCTGATTGGTGGAATCAAGACCGGTGAGCTCGGGAGCGATGATGCTCTCGACATTTTCGACGGCCTGCAGCACGCCCTTGCCGAGATAGTGCGACTTGTCGCCGTCACGAAGCTCGACCGCCTCATGCTCGCCGGTTGAAGCGCCGCTGGGTACCGCCGCGCGACCGAGGGTGCCATCGGCCAGCACCACATCCGCTTCCACAGTCGGGTTACCGCGCGAATCGAGAATCTCGCGCGCATGAATGGCAGCAATCTCCGTCATGTCACTCCTTGAAATCTTGTGTTGTAAGCGGTCTTTGAGTTTGGGGCGGCGATCGACGAGGATGGTTTCACCGGACGCTCCGCTGATTGTGTCGATGAAGCTCGTCATAACTGTGTCGAAACAGCCTTCCGCGCAGAAAATATGGGGTTCCCTCGCGATTCTAACAAAGCCGGCGGAGGAGTTTCCCGACTGCAGGCCTGCATCGGGCAGAGATGGACGGGGAAGCCTGACCGGTAACCGCCATGGTACGCAAAACGCATAGGATGGATTTGATCTCTGGCAGCAGCATGCCCGCTCGGCTACGCTGAAAACACCCGGACTGTGTCGCATGGATGGTGCAATAGCCGGGCGAATGAGGGACAACGGATTCCGCTTTTCCGGGTTCCAGTCAGAAGCACTGTGTCCTCCCCGGTTGTCATACGGACACACATCTTTCAGGCCCGGAACCATGAGCATGCAAGGCAATACAGAATCGTTCCCCCCGACGAGGTACACATGAAGGATCTACAGATGAAGGGTCTGCGCAGCGCATGGAAGCCGGGATTGCTCGTCGTTGCCACGCTGGCGCTCTCCGGAGCAGCCTGGGCGCAGCAGGCAACCACGCCGCAATCCGACCAGTATCAGGGCGTTTCGCAGCCACCGCCGGACGACACGATCACCGCATCGCCGGACCCCGCGCCCCCGGCAGTAAAGCCCTCTCCCGCCACGCCTGCGGCAGCTCCTGTACAGCCCGCGTATGTGCCGCCTCCACCGCCTGTGCGTCCTGCGACGCCCGCGAGCGATGACAACTACGACATCGTGACGTCCGTGCCGGTGCAGCAGAATGACGCCACACCGTATTACCGCAATACGGCGCCCGTAGGCGCAACACTGCAGACCCGCGATTCGAATGCCGGCATTGTGACCTCCGTTTCGTCTCCTGCCAATGAACTGGGCGAAGGCACCGACATCCGCGTGCGGCTTGCCGATCGGCTCTCCACCAGAGATACCGAGGCGGGCACGTCCTTCAAGGGCGAAATCACGACGGCGGTCTTCAAGGACGGCCGGGTCATCATTCCTCCGGGATCGGTGCTGAAAGGACGCGTCATGTCGGTGCGCCAGGGACATCACCTGAGCGGTCCAGCGACACTGCGCCTGCGGCCGGACATGGTGATTCTGCCCGATGGAACCGCGTATCACCTCTACGCGCAGCTGGTTGGGACCGAAGCCCGGGGCACAAAAACCGATGCCGAGGGCGGCGTACAGCCCAGCTCGCACTGGAAGAAGGATACGGCTGAATATGGCGTGGGCGCAGGTACCGGCGCAGTGGTCGGCGCCGAATTTGCCGGCCCGACCGGCGCACTGGTCGGCGCAGGTGTGGGCGCGACGCTGGTGACCGCCCATCTGCTCATGAAGCATCCCGAAGCCGCAGTTCTGCCGGCCGGCTCGGTGGTGACCTTCAGCCTGAGCGAGCCGATGGAGCTGACTCCGACGCGCAATTAAACTTCGCCTCAGAATCCACTCACGGGATGCCTGCGGGCATCCCGTTTTGTTTGCTCTGCCACGAAACGAGCCAGCGGAATACAATCACGGCGTCTCTCGCAGAGCTCCCATGCAGGCACTCTCCAGCCCACCTCCGCCGCTCGACCGCCTCATCTCCTGCTTCTGGTACTGGGAGACGACGCCCGGTTCTGCGCCTTCGCATGAGTTCGAACGGCTGATGCCAACCGGCGAGGCATCGCTGGTCGTGCAACTCAATCAGGAGCCGATCCGCGTCTACGACTGGCAGGACACCACACACTTCGGCAGTTTCGGGCATGCCGTACTGGCCGGACCACGCTCCGAACCCTTCGTCATTGAAACCAGCCAGCAGGAACGGGTCTTCGGCATCCAGTTCCATCCGGGTGGCACATTTCCCTTCTTTCGCGAACCGGGACGGGAGTTCTCCAATCGCGACGTATGCCTCTCCGATCTCTGGGGGCGCGGCGCAGACAGGTTGCGCGAGCGTCTGCTGGCCTGCGCATCTGTGCAGGCGATGTTCGCCGCCGCATCCGCTACGTTGCTCGAACAGCTTGTCCGGCCTCTCGCACTGCATCCCGCCGTGACGTATGCCGCCGCGCGCATGACCGCCGCGCCGCCGCGCGCTACCGTGGCTGCGCTCGCCGATGAGGTGGGATGGAGCCAGCGCCGGTTACTCGATATCTTTACCGAGCAGATCGGCCTGAGTCCGAAGAGCTTCTGCCGCGTGCGGCGCTTCCAGCGCGTGCTGCACGAAGTGCAGCGCACACGCTGCATGGACTGGCCGCAGATGGCGCTGGCATGCGGCTACTACGACCAGCCGCATTTTATCCATGATTTCCGCGCATTCTCAGGCTTTACACCAACCGAGTACAGCGCTCGCAAGACGCCGCACCTGAACCACGTTCCCCTGCTGTAATGCCCGATGAATCGACAACGGCAGGCGAGTGCCGATTTTTCCAATCCCGCAGCGCACCTCCCACGCAAAACTGGCAGCGTTGACTACGAAGACCCAAGGAGCAACCCATGGCCAAGACTATTCCTGACGGATACCACTCGATCCAGCCCTATCTCATCTTCAAAGGGGCGGCGGCGGCTATCGATTTCTACCAACGCGCATTCGGAGTGACAGAGCGGCTGCGCATGCCTCGGCCGGATGGACTCATCGCGCACGCCGAACTTGAATTCGGTGATTCCTGCATCATGCTGGCCGATGAGCACCCGGAGATCGGGGCACTGAGCCCGGAGTACTACGGCGGATCACCCGTAAGCCTCATGTTCTATGTAGACGATTGCGACGCGGTCTACCGGCAGGCACTGGCCGCAGGGGCGACCTCCACGCGTGAGCCGGCAGACCAGCCTTATGGCGACCGCATGGCCGGCGTGAAAGACCCGTTCGGCTACTCCTGGTACCTGGGGACGCATATCAAAGACCTGACGAAGAACGAGCTCGAAGCGCTGAAGATGTAGCGGCCCGAGCTGGTGCGTTCTCTCCCGAGTCTGAGAATCGAGACGTGGGGCACGGGCCATGCTTTTCTCGCGAAAAGAACGGATCGCGACCAAAGGGAGCGGAGGCCGAAGGCGATCCGCCCTGCGCGCAGCAGCTAGTTCTGGCGGAGCTGGCCCAGCAGCCGCTTCCAGTTCTTCTGATTGCGGCGGTACGTCTTCTTGAGGTCGTCGAGGATGCGCTCGAAGTCGCCGTGACCGTGCAGGCGGTTCCAGGCTGGATTTTTGGCGAACCACGGGTAATTCTCATTGCCGAGATAGATGGCGCGGCGCAGCCAGTGCAGCGCCTCGCTCTCGTCTCCATCGACAGCGAAGTAGGTAGCGAGGCGGTAAGCCATCTCGCTGTCGGCCTCGGCGGCGGCCATCGAGTCTTCCTCGATCAACCTGGCGGCGCGGTCTCGCTCTCCGACCATGGCATAGCACATGGCCAGCGTGGGGAAAGCCATGCGCATGCTCTCGTCGTCGCGGATGACCTCTTCCAATAGCTCGATGGCTCCGCGCAGCTCGCCCTTGCGCATGCGCTGGTATGCGACCGAGGTTCGCAGCAGCGGATGCTTCGGCTCAAGGGTAAGCCCCTTGTCGAGCTCTTCCTGTGCCAGCTCGAGCTGGTTCTGATACTGGTAAACGCGCGCGCGGTGGTTGTAGATCATGGGCGCGTTCGAGGGGTTCAGACTCAATGAGCGGTTGAACTGGTCGAGCGCCTCCTCGTACATGCCGTCGAGCCGCAGGGTCATGCCGGCGACCATGTGCACGTTCCAGTCATTGGAGGCGGACTGGAGCAGATTCTCGATGCCGTGACGCGCCGACTCCTTCTCGCCGCGCGAGAGCAGCATGTAGACGCGATAGAGATTGGCCTCGACCGAGCCGGGATCGATTTCGAGGGCGCGGTCGAAGGCGCGGCGCGCAGCCATCACGTGCAGGCGTCCGCCGAAGCCGTGGCGCACATACTGCAGATGTGTGATGCCGAGGCCGGTAAACGCTGGCGCAAAGTCGTTATCGCGTTCGGTGACACTTTCAAAAAGCTCACGGGCGCGGTCGAGATCAACCTTGCTGCCGGTACGCTGCATGAAGGACGAGAGCATGGCGCGAGCCTGCAGATACTCTTCCGAAAGATCTTCGGCAAGAGGCTGATTGCGGGCGCCGGTGCGCTCGGCCGAGGCGCTGAGCTGGCCGAGACCCTGGAGCGAACTGAAGACCTCGTTGCAGATCTCTGTCTGCACGGCGATGAGATCGAAGGACGGAACGCTGATGGCGCCGCCGGCGCGGACGCTCTCACCAGGAACATTGAGCAGCTGCCAATTAAGGTCGAATCCCTGATCGGAACGGAAGAAATTGCCGGCAAGCACCCATTCGACGAGCAGCTTGTGGCCGATAGCGAGCGGGTCCATCTGCGATACGGGCAGGTGCATGAGGGCGCTCGAAGGACGGACGACAAGCGAGGACATGCGGGCCAGACGCGCAGCGATGGCATCAGCAAGAGCATAGCCATAGAGCGGCGCGACCTGCGCAGGGCCGAAGTTCTGGAAAGGAAGAACGAGAATGGTATTCTCCTTCTCCTTCTGGTCGGCGGACTCGCGGAAACGCTCGGCCAGCATCGAAAGCAGACCGGTGGCGCGCTTCTCCGCTTCGGCAGTCGAGGGCGGCAGATTCGCCGCGGCATCGCCGGGAATGATGCCGGTCTCGATCTGGAGCGCCTTCATGATGGTTTTGAGACCTTCGCGGACGTCGGCAGCACTGGCATAGCGCTCGGCAGGAATCTTCTGCAGGCAGCGGAAGATGAGTGAACTGAGCTCGGTCGGCGCTTCGAGAGGCGCGGGATCGGCGAACTGGATGGCGCGGATGCTCTGGAACTCGTCTCCGTCCGGGCGGGCAAAGGGATGGCGGCCGCTGGCCAGCTCATAAAGGATGACACCGAGGGCCCAGAGGTCGCTCTGCACGCTGCTGTGGCCGGTAACAAACTGCTCCGGAGCCATGTAAGCGATGGTGCCGCCGCGCGCGGTATAGGTTGCGGCGACCGGGCCCACCTTGCGGCGCGAGGGCTTGGCCGGGTCGAATTCCGCCTCTTCAGGATTGAGACGGCGGGCGAGGCCGAAATCGAGGATCTTGGCCAGGCCGCCGTCGGTCAGCATGACGTTGGCGGGCTTGAGGTCGCGGTGAAAGATGCCGAGCGAATGGGCAGCCGAGAGACCGTCGGCGATCTGGATGCCGACAGAGAGAACGAGCTGGAGGCTCGAGGGGCCGCGGGCGATAAGCTTGTCCAGCGACTGGCCGGGCACATACTGCATGACGATGAAGGCTTCCTCGCCTTCTTCACCTACCTCGTAGATAGCGCAGACGTTAGGGTGCTCGATGGCCGAGGCCATGCGGGCCTCTCGGAGCACGGTGGTGCGCATCTGCTCGAGGGTAAGGGAGCCCCGCTTGAGGACCTTGAGCACGACTGGCCGCATCAGGAGGGTGTCATTTGCCAGGTAAACGACGCCGCTGCCGCCGGCGCCGATACGCCGCACCAGCTGGTAGTGCTCAATCATCCGATTTTTCATGCTGTTTCCAGTGTATCGGCAGGGGGATAAAGGACTTGTAATTCCATCCGGCAGACGGTGGAAAAGCGCCAGGAAAGAGTACCGTTCCGGGTTCCAGCAACGCCGGATGAGATTATGCTGGCTGTGATGCCGCGGTACTTCCCTTCTCTTGCCTGTTTTCTGCTCACTGGCCTGCTCCTGACGTCTTCCGCATCTCCGGAACTCCGGGCCCAGGCTGTCCAGAATCCTGACGTGCTGGTCGCAGCGCACGACTGGCCGGGACTGGCCGCGATGCTGCAGTCCTCAAGCCATGAAGCTCCGGAGGGGCGATTCTACCGCGGGCTGCTGCTGGAACACGAGGGCCAGTTCGAAGCGAGCCGGGCGGAGCTGACCCCACTGCTCGCAGAGCTGGCGCAAGGTTCGGATCGCAGGCGCGAGGCGCTGGCTCGGATGGCGCTGGCAGAAGATGCGGCGCGGCTCTTCGACTCCAAGGCGGCGGGTGAGGAATTTGCCGCGGTGCGGCAATGCTGCGCGGCAGTGCTCACAGAAGTTGAACGAACGCGGGCGGAGAGCGGCGCGGCGATCTATCCGCTGCTGGCTGGAACTCCAGCCATGACGCTCGAGAAGACAGCAGGCCTTTCGGTCCCGCTGGGCCGCACCGGGAGCGGGCTGCGCGAGGCGACAGTTTATGTGGACGGGCATGCGAGCCGGTGGCTTTTTGCCCCGGCTGCACCGCTGGCAGTGCTCTCGCATGCGCAGGCCAAGACAATCGGCCTCAAAACACTGGGGGCAGTTCCTATCACCGGACGCGGCGACAAGCCGATGGCAGCAGAGGTCGCAGTCATTCCGCAATTACGCTTCGGCGGAGCACTTTTCCGCACGGTACCGGTGTTGCTTTGCAGTGACGAGGCACTGCCAGATGGAGTAGACGGTGTGCTTCCGCTGCCGCTGCTGGCCATGCTGGGAACAATAACGGCGACGGACGACGATCATCTCAGAGTGCGCGACACGGGTATTCCGGCAGACGGCGCGGCACTTTTTGAAGAGGATGGACAGCTGCTGGCGGAGACAACGGATGGGATGCTGTTCGCAATCGATCCGGTGAAGCTCACTTCTGCACTAAGCCCCCGGCTGAAACCTGCCGCAGGCGCAAAAGACGGCAACCTGACGCTCCACTTCGGACCGGTTGAGGCAGATTTTCTGCAACTAGGATTCAGCAAAAATGAGAGCCCTACTTCGTTCGCAGGCACACTGGGCGACGATGCGCTCGATCAGCTGGCAGGCTACAGCTTCGATTTTCACGCGATGCGGTTCACAGTACAGGTCCATCCCCAATGAGGGACAGATGTTCTTCAATGGCTGGGCTTGAGCCCGTCGAGAACCTGGAAAAAGAGCGGGACATTTCTCTGTGAACCCGCGTAGTTGGCCAGCCAGCCGTCCTTCTCCGAGACACAGGCAATCGCTGCTCCGGCATGAAGACCGTCCTGGGCCTGACGGGGTGTGGCTTGCAGGCACTGCGCGGTCGCGGGCAGGTTCGCGGGAACCGCGAGACTGAAATCCGAAGCCGGATGGGACTCGCGGAAGAGCTCCTCCCACTGTGCCGCCTGTTGCGTAGAGGTGCTGTGCGCATCCGGGAGCAGCAGGTTGATGTACATCAGCTCCGGCCCCCGGGCTTCGATGTTCAATGTCTTTGGAGGTTTTTCAAGCGTAACTCCCTGCGGATTGGCAGGATAATCTTCCTTGACCGCACTCAGATCCGCAGTCCATCCCCAGGGGACGCTCACGCGGAGACCGCGATAGTCCACAGCCTGACCATGCATGATGTGCCAGCCCAGCGACATGAGCACCGGCGCATAGTAGATGGCGGCAAACACGATGGGGATACAGATCAGCAGAAAGATGCGGCCGGCGCGGGGAAACCGGGGCGCCATGGTACGGTCGAGTTCACTGAGTGTTTCGCTTCCTACAGACATGGGCAAACGATCCCGGGCATAAAACCCAGCACTGATTTTTGCATGAATGCCATAGAACGAAATGGCCTAAATGTGGCATAGAAATCTCTTCCGCCTCAGGAAGAGACAGCTGCATCCTATGTTCCCAAAGGAGAATCGATGCCGAACGAAGTCCTCTCCCCACACAAGACCTGCGCTCACCAGAGCTGCCGGTGCCTGGTAGAAGATGACCGGCTCTACTGCGGGCCATGGTGCGAAGGGGCAAAGCGGCACATCGAGGCGGTAGCCTGCGAGTGCGGTCATCCTGCCTGCCAGGACACGATGACCGAGCTCGAGTAGCTGTTCCTGCCGATAGATATTGAATTAGTGGCCGTGTCCCCGGCCCTGATTGAGCGGGCGAGCGGTGCCATCGACCGGCTCCGCCTGCTGGTGCGCATCGGCACGCCGCCCCAGCAGGAACATGGTTAGCCCGAAAACCAGCATCACCACACCCCAGATCAGATTGATATCCATGCCGGACGAGCGCTGGTAGATAGCCGAACCCCGGGTAACAAGACCGAAGATGGTCAGGATGGCACCGACGATGGTGAACATCAGGCCCATAGGGATGCGCAGATCGAGATTCATCGTATATGTCCTCGCTTTCCTTTCCGGTCTTTACTTAAATATCAGGTTGAGCGCGATCAGCATGGCAATGAGGCCGACGGCAATCACCTTGGGACGCGCATACCAGGCCATGTGATGCTCCACCGGCTTGGGTGTGAGCGAGTAGACCAGACCGACCAATTGCGACTCGGGATGCGGCTTGGTCACCAGGCTGAGGAGCGCGGTGAGCACGAAGTTGGTGGAGAAGGCCCAGATTGCAGTCCAGAAATTCTGCGCCATTTCGCTCGGATAGAGATGCATGACCGTGATCCAGCCGCCATGGATGCCGGGGTGGGCGTCCGCCGGCAGGGTGAGGCCGTGATGAATGATCGCTGCCACCGTGCCGCTGACCAGGCCGATGAAGGCCGCGTGTCCTGTGGTGCGCTTCCAGAACATGCCCAGCAGGAAGGTCGCGAAGAGCGGCGCGTTCACGAAGGAGAAGACCAGCTGCAGGGTATCCATGATGTTGTTGAAGCCCATGGCAGCGTAGGCCGTCATCATCGACAACAATATGCCTCCGACCGTCGCCCAGCGGCCCATCTTGAGATAGTGCGCATCGCTCGCATTCTTCTTGATGTAGGACTGGTAGAGATCGTAGGTCCAGACGGTGTTGAAGGCTGTGACGTTGCCCGCCATGCCGGACATGAAGCTGGCCAGCAGCGCGGTGAGGCCGAGGCCCAGAATACCCGTCGGGAAGTAATGCAGCAGCATGTTGGGGATGGCGAGATCGTAGTCGAGCAGCGGCTGGCCGTGCTCGTCATACATCACCTTGCCGTTCACCGGGTCAACCTTCGCAGGAATCAGGCCCTTGCCCATGGCTGCCGGATCGCCGGCATGCGCACCCGCGCTCATGGCCGTAGCATGGCTGGTGATTGCCGGGGTCGCAATCGCGATCAGGCCGGGCAGGATGACGAGGAACGGAAACAGCATCTTCGGGATTGCGGCGATGAGCGGCACGCGGCGCGCCGACTCTTCGGTGTCCGTAGCCATGGCGGTCTGGATCACAAGAAAGTCCGTGCACCAGTAGCCGAACGAAAGCACGAAGGCCAGCCCCATGGACAATCCAAACCATTCGACACCCAACGGATTGGTATGGGCATTCGTCATGCCACGCCAGGAATGCGTATAGGCCGCGGGGAGCGCAGCCTTCAGGCCGTTCCAGCCGCCTACATTCTTGAGGCCCACCCAGACCAGCGGCGCGAAGCCGGCAACGATGAGGAAGAACTGCAACACCTCGTTGTAAATGGCGCTGGTGAGACCGCCGAGGAAGATGTAGCCGAGCACAATGATCGCCGAAAGGACGATGGCGAAGTGGAAGATCCAGCCCAACGGCAGTCCCAGGTGGATAAAGAGTCCATCGAAGACATGCAGGGTCTGGATGAGGCGGGCCATCGCGTACATCGAGATACCGGAAGAGAAAACGGTCATCACCGCGAACGAACAGGCGTTGTAGGCGCGGGTCTTTTCATCGAAGCGCAGGCGGAGAAACTCGGGTACCGAGCGCGCCTTGGAGCCATAGTAGAACGGCATCATGAAGACGCCGACGAAGATCATCGCGGGGATGGCGCCGATCCAGTAAAAGTGGCTGGTGGCGATGCCGTACTTCGCGCCCGAGGCGCCCATGCCGATGACTTCCTGCGCGCCAAGATTGGCCGAGATAAAGGCGAGGCCGCAGATCCAGGCTGGCAGGCTGCGCCCGGCCTGGAAGAAGTCTTTGCTGGTCTTCATGAACCGCTTGAGCGCAAAGCCAATGCCAAGCACGAACACGAAGTACAGCAGCATGATGAGCCAGTCGATAAGTGTCAGGTTCACGTCTACTCTCAACCCCACGGAATTTGAACGGCGCCGGTCGAAGATCGGTCAGTGATCCGATCAGGGCTTGCCGGCGCTCTGCCCAGTCTCATTGCATGGTACTGCCGCAACCCGCGGCGGCCGGACACAGACGTGGCGGAAACAGGATCGAGAGGGATCTACCTGTCAGGAGCGACGCGATGCCGGAGGTGCGGGAGTTGGAACAGTGCCTTTCGCGTCAATGTACACGTTTTCATCATGCCTGGGCAATGCACAATCACAGCGCAACGGCATAACAGGCTCTAACGCTTCAAAGCATCGGCCTCTGAGCGAGCACTCATCAGGGGTGGAAGCCAGGCATCCCCGTTCTTCCATGCCTCCAGAAAGTCGGCATATTCCTTCTCTGCAGCAGCCTTGTCACCTCCCAGAGCTTCCGCGCGGGCAAGACCAAGCATGCTGAGCGCATAGGCGACGTTCATGCCCGGCTGCTGCGAAAGGACAAAGGCACTCCGGCTGGCGAGCGGAATGCGGAAAGCGGATTCAGCCTCGATGCCTTCTTTCTGATCGAGATGGGCAAGGCCGCGCAGGTAGCTGGAGATGCCGAGCGTCTCGTAGCCTTCGGCGGCACTCAGAGCATGCAGGGCGGCATCCGGATGGTGCCGTTCGAGTTCAATTACGGCGGCAATATCCGGCAGATAGACATGGTTGATGAGCGTGTCCTGCGGATAGCTTGCTGCGAGCGATGTCTCGATGGACTGCGCCTTCGCCGCATCGCCGCAGAGGGCATAAGCGATGGCGGCGGTTCCCTGCATGAAGCGATCCCGGTCGCGGTGCATGGCGAGATTGAGCGCATCCGCAGAACCGTCGCAATGCCGGGCAAGCGCGGCGTCGAGCGTGCGCTGGGCCATCATCATGGCGGTGGCATTCTGCATGCCCTGCTGCTCCATCTGGCGGACGGCACGCTGCCAGTCGTCGCCAGCCCTGGAAAAGCGTCCTTCCGACTCATCGAGCAGGGCGGCCTGCGAGTTCACCAGAAAACCGTCCGTGCGATCCCGCGCCCATTCGAGCTGGCGCTCGACCTCTACGCGGTCGCCGGTCAGCCACGCGGTGAAGATCCATGTCCCGCGAATCGACCCGTCATCGGCGAGACCGAGCGAAGCAGCCTTCTCATAAAGTGCCCTGGCCTCGCTGAAGCGGTTGAGGGCAGTGAGAGCCAGCAGCGCGTTCACATAGCCGGAACCCTTCTGCGGGTTCATGGCAATGGCCTTCTGCGCCTGCTCGTATGCCTCCTGATATTTACCCAGGGTCAGATAAGCACCGGAGAGATCGGTCGGCGCGAGCGGCTCCTGCGGATAATTCTGAGCATAAAGGCGCAGGGCGTCGATGGCCTCGGGCAGATCGCCGGTGACATTCAGCGAGTCCTGAATGCGGATGTAGAGCTGTTCCCGCTCGCTGACCCCGCTGGAGAGCGTAAAGGCATGGGCAATCGCGGTATCGCCCTCGGAGGGGCTGCCGATGGCCACCTGCGCGACGCCCATGCGGGCATAGGCCATGGCAAATTGGGGATCGAGCTCGAGAGCACGCTGATACTGGCGGATGCTCTGAGCAAAGTTCGCATGCGCCAGCTCGCGCTCGCCGGCGGAGTAGGCGCGGAAAGCATCGGCCGATGCCGTCGTCGCCGGCTTCACCTCATTCGCGGCGGCTGGAGGCGCCGAGGCCAGGCTCTCTTCCATGTGAGCGCGCAGCTCTTCGGCAGCTTCGCGCAGGGCGCTGAGCACATGCCGTTTGCTGTCGGCCTGCGCCTGGGCGCGGGCGAACACATCGCCCGTCGCAGCGTGCTGAGCTTCCAGGGTCACGAGATAATCGCTGCCGATAGCCGAGATCGTACCGTTCACCACCGCGGCATCGCCTTCGCGCTCTGCAATGTCGCGCGCCACAGCCGGTGTGATGTGCGCATCGGAGGGCTGCACGAGATAGGCGAGCATATCGTGGAGGCGGGCATCGCCGACGACGGTGAGCTGCGGGGAGCGGCCAAGCTCGAAGCTGAGCGTCTGACGGAGCGTTCCCTCAAAAGCCGCGTCCCCGGTGTGGTTGGTGAACTCGGAGATGACGACAGCGGCTGGCTGAGCCACCTTCGCGACCGGGCGATTGCTCCACCAGTGATATCCACCCCAGCCCATTCCAATCACCGCCAGGAGAATCCATGCAAGCAGAGCGATCCGGCGGCCACGCCGCGATCCTCCGGGCTGAGGGAAGCCATCGGCGACCCGGACCGGCCTGGTAAAACGCGTTGCGGCGGTAGCCCCGGAGAAGACGGCCTGCATCTTTTGCAGGTCCGCACGGAGATCGGCAGCCGAAGCGTAGCGTTTCTCGCGATCCTTGGCCAGCGCCTTGAAGATCACTCGCTCAAGCTCGCGAGGAAAGCGTGGCTGCCGGCTGCGGATGGGTTCGGGATCCTGCGTCAGCAGAGCTGCAAAAATTTCCGCCACAGAGTTGCCGTAGAACGGCGTGTTGCCGGTCGCCATTTCGAAGAGCACCACACCGGCGGAGAACACGTCGGCGCGGGCATCCACGACCTCACCGCGCGCCTGCTCGGGAGACATGTAGGCAAAGGTACCGAGCGTGGTGCCATGGTCGGTAAGAGTCACCGTCGCCCCCGGCACCATCTCCTCCATGGTGTCAGAAGTCGCCAAAGCCAGAGCGGTGCGTTTGGCAATGCCGAAATCCAGCACCTTGAGTACGCCGTTGCCGTGCTGGAGCCGAGTCACGAAAAGATTGCTCGCCTTGATGTCGCGGTGAAGAATGCCTCGGCTATGTGCTTCGATGAGTCCCGAACAAAGCTGAACGCCGTAATCGAGAAGGCTCTCTACCGAGATGGGATGGCCATTGATGAGCTGCTTGAGCGTCTTCCCCTCGAGCAGCTCCATGACCAGGTAAGGCTGGCCATCCTGTTCGCCAACGTCATAGATCGTGCAGATATTGGGGTGGTTCAGAGCGGAGGAAGCGCGGGCTTCGCGCAGGAAGCGTTCCTGGGACGCAGCAGTCGACGTGCCTTCTCCCAGGAAGTTGTCGGCAACGACCTTGAGGGCCACGTCACGGTTCAGGCGTCGATCGCGGGCGCGATAGACGAGCCCCATGCCACCATGCCCAATCTGCTCAACGATTTCGTACGGACCAAATCTGTGATGTGTATGCATACTCCGCGGGGAGTGTGTAGATGGTGCGAATGTTTTGGCCGGGGACCTTTTCCATCTTAGACCGCAAGCGGGCATACGGATAGCCGCATTTCGCTACACTTGCCCCATCATGACCTCTGCCGCCATCATGGCCGTCGCCCCGGCCACACTCACAGGAAAACACGTACAGCTGGAACCGATGACCATGGAGCATTTCGAGGCGCTCTCCGAGGTGGCTTTCGATCCAGCCATCTGGCGCTGGATGCCACTGCGGGTAGAGAACCCGGCGGATCTGCGCTCCTGGATGAATCAGGCCATAGAGCAGGCTGCCGCAGGCAAGGCGCTGCCCTGGGTGACGCGCTCGCTCGCCGATGGCCGGCTGGTGGGTTCCACCCGCTTCCTGGATATCGACACGCGCAACCGGGGGCTTGAGATCGGCTCGACCTGGATCTCCGCGCAGTATCAGAGAACGGGCATCAATGTAGAGGCCAAACTGCTGCAGCTGACTCATGCCTTCGAGACCATGGGGGCGATCCGCGTGGCGCTGAAGACGCACCACGAGAATCAGCGTTCGCAGACCGCGATCGCGGCGCTGGGAGCGACGCGCGAAGGTGTCTTCCGCAATCACATGATCCAGCCCGACGGAAGCATCCGGCATACAGTGTGGTTTTCGATCACCCGGGAGGACTGGCCCGAGGTGAAGCAGCGGCTTGAAGCCAGACTCGCGGGCGGCAGGGCAGTCGCTGCATCCTGACCCGGACTCTGCTACAAACAGAACGGGAGTGCATCAGAACTAACGTGTCTCGTTTTGCCGAACCCCTCACCCGTCTCATCGAAGAGCTGCGCAAACTGCCGGGCATCGGCAACAAGAGCGCCCAGCGGCTTGCCTTTCATATTCTCCGCGCCAGCGCCGAAGACGCCGAACTGCTGGCTGCCGCGGTGCGCGATGTAAAGGCCCAGCTTCAGCTCTGCTCGGTGTGCAATAACATCACCGATGTCGATCCCTGCCTATATTGCAGCAGCCCCGCGCGCAACCAGCACCTGGTGTGCGTGATCGAGGAACCGACCAATATCTCGACGGTCGAGAAGACGCGCTACAGCGGCGTCTATCATGTGCTGCACGGCACCCTGTCTCCCCTGCATGGTGTCGGACCGGAACAGCTGCGCATTGCCGGACTTGAAGCCCGGGTAGCCGCAGGCGGCATCGAAGAGGTTATCCTGGCCACCTCGCCGACTGTGGAAGGCGAGGCTACGGCACATTATCTTGCCGATCTGCTGCGAAGCAGCGGCGTCAGGATCAGCAGGATTGCCACCGGAGTGCCGGCAGGCAGCGATATCGAATATGCGGATGAGGTATCGATGTCGCGGGCGATGGATGGACGGCGAGAGATGTAAAAACGAGCAGCCAGTCGCAAAAACGGCCAGCAGTCAGTGAAACTCAGCCGGATGGAAATACTGACCGCTTCATCACTGGCCGTCTTTATCACTGACTGTTGGCATGCTGCCGGGCCGCGACCGAAGGCACAGGGCGCCTGGACGGGCAGTCCTTAAGCGCGCAGGCGGGCGAGCAGATCCTGAGGATGGACGGGCTTGGCGAGAATCTCGAACTCGTGACCCTGCACGCGGGCGCGGTCGAGCAGATCGGCAGTCGCAGCCTGTCCGGAGAAGAGCAGGATCTTGCATGAGGGCAGGAAGCTGCGAATCTTGATTGCGGCATCGATGCCATTCAGATCGGTCATGATGACGTCGCTGATGAGCATGTCCGGGGCCCATTCTCTGGCTGCGTCGACAGCCTTCTCGCCGCTGTACACAGCGCGAGCTTCAAAACCGCTCTGATTGAGAATGATGGCCAGGGTATCGGCAATCACACGTTCGTCGTCAGCTACCAGTACCTTGGGTCTTGCCAGGGTTTCGGGCATTCGCTCTTTTTCTTCGCTTTCTTGGCTTGAATGAATCGGAAGATGTTTGATCTTCCCTCAAAATCGCGGATTGACTTCGAGCAACGTGCGCACGAATCCAACACAATCCTATACACACACCCGCCCGTCCCCCAGTGTTTTTTCAAACCGGAAAACAGGCTCCTCTGATGATACCCTGTCCCCAGGAGGATGCTTCATCTTCCTGCAATCAAAACAACTTACTAATAAGCCAGAAATAAAACCACAACCCCCGGAAACGCTGCCTCGCCGGCACAACGACGGTCTCTCAAATACCTCATTGTCTGTTTCCGTTGTTTCTCTCCGGTCTCATCCCAGTCTGCGGACTGGCCCGGCTCCCGGGACTACTTTCTTGGAAATGGAATTCAGCGATGGCCGAACCGATCATTCGCGCGCAACAGGTGGAAAAGTTTTATTCCCAGCCCAGCGAGAACCGCATTCAGGTGATCTCGCCAACGGACCTGTCCATCGTTCCCGGGGAGATTGTGGCGCTGCTCGGGCCATCAGGCTCCGGTAAATCGACGCTGCTGCGCATGCTCGCCGGGCTCTCGCAGCCCTCAGCCGGCGAGGTCTACTGGCACGGCAAGCCAATCTCGACGGTGCAGATCAACGTGTCCATCGTCTTCCAGAGTTTCGCGCTCTTTCCCTGGCTGACGGTGCTTGAAAACGTCGAGGCGCCACTGAAGGCGCGCGGCATGGCCGCAGCCGAGCGGCGCGAGCGCAGCCTCAAAATCCTGGACACGGTCGGTCTCGACGGCTTCCAGGCAGCGTATCCCAAGGAACTCTCCGGCGGCATGCGGCAGCGTGTCGGCTTTGCCCGTGCGCTGGTCGTGGAGCCTGAAGTCCTCTTCATGGACGAGCCATTTTCAGCGCTCGACGTGCTGACGGCCGAAAACCTGCGCAGCGAACTGCTCGAACTGTGGCAGAAGAAGACGATCCCCACGCAGGCAATCTTCATCGTCACCCACAACATCGAGGAAGCGGTACTGCTGGCCGACCGCATCATCGTGCTGGGACGCAACCCGGGACACGTGCGCACCGACTTCAAGGTGACGAACCTCGTGCATCCCCGCGACCGAAAGAGCCCGGCCTTCACCCAGCTGGTCGATTACATCTACAAGGTACTCACACGGCCCGATGTCTCTCCGGCCGAGATGCCCCGGCTGCAGCCAGGCCGTCGCAATGTGCGCGACCAGCGACAGATGCACTACGAGATGCTGCCGCATGCGCGTCCAGGCGGCATTGCCGGCCTGCTCGAGCTGATCATCGATCTCGGCGGACGGGCAGATATCTACAAACTGGCCGACGAGCTGGCCTTCGAGATCGACGATCTGTTGCCGATTGTCGAAGCGGCGAGCCTGCTGAAGTTCCTCAAGGTGGAAGAGGGCGACGTGAACATCACCCCGGCGGGGCACGAGTTCGCCGAGTCGGAGATTCTCAAGCAGAAGGAGCTCTTCCACAAGGCGGCGCTCGAAAATGTCCTGCTGCTGCGGCAGATCACGCGCGCGCTCAGCAACAAGAGCGATCACACCGTGCCCGAGGAGTTCTTCCTCGACATGCTCGACGAGCAGTTCAGCGAAGAAGAGACGCAGCGCCAGCTGGAAACAGCGATCAACTGGGGCCGTTACGCCGAGCTCTTCGACTTCGACGCCGGACGGCGGCGCTTCATTCTGCCGGAGGTGGAAGAACCCTCGGAAGAGACGGAGGAGGTCACCTCCGAGTGAAGACGCGCAACCAAACCTTCTCGCGCGAGCTGGTCATCGAGCGAACCTGGCCGTTTTTCATGGACCTCACGGTCGCGGCAGCCCTGCTGGCCGGCTTCTATGCCATCCTGTGGATCGCCAGGTTCTGGTTCAGCGGCGCGATCCCCGAGGTACAGATTTATCGCTCGCCCTCGCATCTGCCGCTCTACGCGTTTTACTCGACAGTACGCATCTTCGTCGCCTACCTGCTGAGCCTGGGCTTCGCGATCGCGTATGGCTACACCGCTGCGTATAACAAGCGCTTCGAAGCGCTGATGATCGCCATTCTCGACATCCTGCAATCGATCCCGGTTCTCAGCTTCCTGCCCGGCGTGATGCTGGCCATGATGTCGCTCTTCCCTTCCCGACAGATCGGCATCGAGCTGGGCGCGATCCTGCTGATTTTTACCGGCGAAGTCTGGAACATGGCCTTCAGCTTCTACAGCTCCCTCAAGAGCATTCCGCGCGAGCTGAATGAGGCCTGCAGCATCAACCGCTTCTCGCGCTGGCAGCGGCTCTTCCAGCTGGAGCTGCCTTTCGCCACCATCGGCCTGGTGTGGAATTCGATGGTTTCGGTCGCGAGCGGCTGGTTCTTCCTGATGGTCTGCGAGATGTTCCCGGTCGGAAGCAGAAATTTCCGCCTGCCCGGACTCGGCTCCTACCTGCAGACCGCCGCCGCCGATGGCGACAAAATGGCGATGGTCTACGGCCTGATCACGATGGTGCTGATTATCGTGATGACCGACCAGCTGCTGTGGCGGCCCATCATTGCCTGGAGCGACAAGTTCAAGTTTGAGAGTGTCGAATCCTCGGTGCGGATCACCTCGCCGGTACTGCACCTGATCCGCAACTCCAATCTTCTGGGCACGCTGCATCGTACGGCGTTTACTCCCATCAGCGAGGGCTTTTACCGGCGCGTTGCACAACGCACGGAACAGCGCATCACGCGGCAGGTGACACAGAAAGCCGGCACCCGGCCACGCTCCGCGGTTCTGTTCGTCGTGCTGGGCATCTTTCTCGCTGCAGCGATTGTCTATGCCGCAGTTCGCGCTGTCCTGCTGCTGCACAACATCCATGGCCACGAGGTCGTTGCCCTGTTTGAGGGCGCAGGCATGACTTTCCTGCGCGTGAACCTCTCGCTGCTGCTGGCCTCGGCGTGGACGATTCCCGTGGGCGTCGCCATCGGCTTCCATCCGAAGCTCGCGAATATCACGCAGCCACTGGCGCAGATCGCCGCATCGTTCCCGGCTACGGCGCTCTTTCCCGTGATTCTGCTGGCGCTGACGCATGTCGGGCTGGGACTGGGCATCGGCTCCGTGGCCCTGATGATGCTGGGCACCCAGTGGTACATCCTGTTCAACGTGATTGCCGGCGCGATGGCTATTCCTTCGGACATGAAGGAGGTCGCCGACATCTTCCACTTCTCGAGCCTGCAGCGCTGGACGACGGTGATCCTGCCGGGGATCTTCCCCTTTCTGATCACCGGGCTGGTTACGGCTTCAGGCGGCGCGTGGAACGCGTCGATCGTGGCCGAGTACTTCCAGCTGAAGGACAAGACGCTGACCACGACCGGGCTGGGATCGCAGATCAGCCTGGCCAGCAACCAGGGCAACTTCCCCACGCTGCTGCTAGCTACGATCATCATGGCTCTCATGGTGGTGACGATCAACCGGCTGGTGTGGCGTCCGCTTTACCGTCTGGCGGAGACGAAGTACCGGCTCGAAGGCTAAGATTCAGGGCGTGCCAGCGGCATGCCCTGTTCTGGTATCCTCGCGGGCATGCCGCTGGAGACTCCTATGGCTGCCTTCCCCTACACGCTTGCTCCCTGGCTGAATGTCCGCGCAAGCTCGAGCCCCAGCGCGCTGGAGTTTTACAAAGCCGCGCTCGGAGCCGAAGAGCGCTTTCACGTGGATGATGGGGATGGGCACATCGTCGCCCGGCTCTCGATCCATGGCGCAGAATTCTGGCTCTCCGATGAGTCTCCGGAGCATGGCAACTACAGCCCGGAGAGCATTCATGGCTGCTCGGTGCGCCTGATCCTTTCTGTTCCCGATCCAGACGCAAGGGTCGCACGCGCAGTAGAGATGGGCGCAGAGCTGCTTTGCCCTGTGCAGGAAGACCATGGTTGGCGTGTCGGACGCATCCGGGACCCATTCGGCCATATCTGGGAAATCGCGCGTCCTCCGTCCTCCGCAGAGCTGACAGGGTAGCGGTTGCGACCAAGAGGGGTATAACGACATCCTGTATATATGCCCACCGCCACACTCAGGGCCTCGGACGATGCCCTGTTGGCCGCCGGGAGCCAATCTTCCCTGTCTTCTTCCAGCCTGAAGCCGCAACGCGGCGTTTTTCCCGTCTTCCTGTGCGGGATGCTCGCTTTTCTCGAGCTCTACTGCACGCAGCCGATGCTCCCCATGCTAGCGCATGTCTTCCACGCCTCAGAAGCCAGCGTGAGCGGCACGATCAGTGCTTCGACATTCGGGGTGGCCATCTCGGCCGCGCTGCTGGCGCTCTTCGGAGAACGCCTGGACCGTAAGAAAACGATCGTCGCTTCCATGGTGGCCCTGGCAATATGCACGCTGCTGACGGCCACAGCCACCAGTCTGCCTGTGCTGGCGTTATGGCGCATGCTGCAGGGATTGATTACGCCGGGCGTCTTCATTCTCACCATTGCCTATGTCACCGAAGAGTGGCCGCCGCTCGAGGTTCCCCGCGTGATGAGCTACTATGTCGGCGGCACGGTCTTTGGCGGATTCCTGGGACGCATTTCGGCCGGAATACTGGCAGAACGGCTGGGCTGGCGGCCGATCTTCCTGGTGCTGGGTATTCTGGGCCTGTTCGGCGCAGCCCTGGCGCAGAGAGTTCTCCCGCCCGCCCGCCCGAAAGAACGCAGAATCAAGAGCGCATCGCCTTTTACTCCGGTGCTGGCAAACCTGCAGAATCCACGCTTACTCGCAACCTTCGGCATCGGCTTCTGCATGCTGTACACGCTGATCTCGATCTTCAGCTACATCACCTTCTACCTGGCAGCCGCCCCTTTTCACCTTTCCACGGCGGAGCTGAGCTGGCTCTTCACCGTATACCTGTGCGGGCTGGCAGCGACGCTGGCGGCGGGAACAGTGCTGGCGCGGGTTGGCCTGCGGCACGGCATGGTAACCGCGATCGGCTTCTGCCTGGGTGGATTGATGTTGACGCTGGTGCCTTCCCTGCCGGTGATCGGGCTGGGACTGGCCATGGCCAGCTCCGGGGTCTTCATCTCACAGACCTGCGCCAACAGCTTCCTCCGTGACGCCGCACCGGCGGGAAGCCGGGTCTCTGCCGCGGGCATGTACATCTGCAGCTACTACATTGGCGGAACGGTGGGTGGCATTCTGCCCGCAGCGGCGTGGCGCATGGCGGGATGGCCCGGCTGCGTGTCCCTTACCAGCACGCTGCTGATCACAGCCGGCCTGCTGGCCTTCTTCGGATGGAAGAAGCGGACTGCGGCGCCCGATCCCATTCCGCTCTAAACAGAGAAAGAGCCGGGGATCCCCCGGCTCTTTCTCCCGCACATAGCTGCGGATTACTGCTGAGGCTGTGTGGTCGAAGAGCTATTGGCCTGCGATCCCGTTGCCGTCGGCGTGCTGCCGGTAGCGGTTGCTCCGCCACGCTGCGTATCCGCATGCTTTTCGTAAATCGAATACTGTCCGCTGGGCCGCTTCAGCTTGACCTCGATATCGCGCGTATCCGTAGTAATCGGATAATCGTCGCCGAAGGTCTGAAAGCCATTCGCAATGATCTGGAGGCGCACCACGTCCCCGATGGGAATCACTTCGATGACGGCCTTACCTTCTTCGTTTGTTTTGAGCTCGAGACCGCCTTCATCCTTGCCGTTCTTCATAGGATGAAAGATAACCGCGGCATTTTCGACGGGCTTGCCATTGGTAGCCTTGGTCACGGTTACTGTGATTTTGGCTGTCGGCGGTGGCGGCTGGTATTTGCGCCCACGGCCATCCTGGCCGTGCAGGGCGGTAGCGGCAAGTCCGATTGCGAGCAACGGCAGTGCAGTAAGGCAGCGAAGCGAGACTCCAGTCTTCATGCCCCTCATTGTATGCATTTTGACCCGCTGCCGGGAAGCGGCTCCCACCCCAGGCAAAACTCCGGCCTCAGTTTGTGCGTCTAAAGAATTCGTGCGGTGGTGCGGTATAAGACTGAAAAAGCGTACTCTGCCGGAAGCGGAACGTCACAGAAACATGCTGAGGTCCATGAAAGATCTGCGTTGCTCATCCCATTTTCTCTCGTTTTCCAGTCTGCTCCCGTGCCTCGTCATGGGCGTGGGCGCAGCTCTTTTATCCCCGGCAGGACACGCAGTCCAGGTGACACCGGAGTCGGTGGCATCCGATCCAGTACCACTGGTGCGCCGGGCCGCGGCCAACGAACTGAAGCCCTCCGATCCCCATCCCTACCGCTTCCGGCTGCGCAAGGTCGACGATGAGAAGATCATTACGAAGCTGACCGTAGAAACCAAGGAAGGCGATGTAGCGCGGATCGTCGAGTACAACGACAAGCCCGTCGGCCCGATCGTGAATCAGAACGAAATCGACCGCCTGACCAACCTGCTCGACCACCCCGATATCCAGGAACACCGGCGCAAGCGCGAGCAGGAAGACAGCAATCGCGCCAACGAGATGATTCGCATGCTGCCGGACGCCTTCCTCTATCACTTTGAAGGGATGGCCGACGGGCCGAGTGGACCTGCCTTCCGGCTCACGCTGAAGCCCAACCCGAACTTCCATCCCCCGGACCGCGAGGCGGAGGTGTACGCCGGGATGGCCGGTGAGCTATGGATCGACCAAAAGCAGGAACGCATGGTGCGGCTCGATGTGCACCTGATCGCCGATGTGAACTTCGGCTGGGGCATCCTGGGCAAGCTTTACAAAGGTGGCTCGATCCTGGTGGAGCAGAAGGACGTCGGCAACGGCCACTGGGAGCAGTTCCACTTCAAGATGAACCTCCAGGGCAAGGCGCTCCTCGTCAAGACACTGAACTTTTCCACGACCGAAGATGAGAGCGACTTTGAGCCCGTCCCGGCCGACTGGGGCTATCGCGATGCGGTAAAGCTACTGCTCGCGCAGAAACCTCCTCAGCCGGCCCAGGCAGATTCCAATGCCAAGTAACGCAGACTTTTGCGGCCACATAAAACATATCTAAATTCAATAATTTGATGCAAATTACTTAAGCCATGAGATTAAGCATTTCGGCATCGTATGCAACGAGAAAGGCGGCTCCATCTGGAGCCGCCTTTCTCGTTGCATACGAATAAGTTCAGAGGATGTCCAAGCCGCTATAGCGGAATCAGGACAGATATACCCAGAAGCCACACTCCTTCTGTGGCCTTTTCCTCAAGGAAAGGCCACCTGCATGCACATGGAGTGGGTACGGTTATCCAGATTCCGTTTTAAATGCCGAGCTTCTTGACCTCGTCGTTGTAGTACTTGCGGTAGAGGATATCCCACTCCTGGCTCCCCTCGGGGATGATCCGGCGTTGGGACTGGATCTTGAGACGGGCCGCCTGGTCGATCCTAAGTTCTTCCATCAGCAGCTTTTCGAGGACCTTACGGGCTTCCTGGCGGATGGTGTTGCGATCCTCGAGAAACTCGCACTCGTCGGTTTCAGCAAGGGTATCAGCCACCGTATGGGCTATTTTGTTGAGCTTGTCCCGAGAGATTCTCACAGCACCGCCTTGTACTTGCGCGCCAGCTCGGTCTTCACCTTCTTGAACATCTCGGCGTAGCCCGCTCCTGTGCGCCGCATCTCGTCCTGGTAGGCCTCCAGGATGACGCGTACCTCTTCGTTGATGCGATCCTCAAGAGACAGTTCGTCCTGCAAACCCGCCTGGACGCGCTCCTGAACGACGGGCAGCTTGTCCGTCCGGATCATCTTGGCGTCGATCAGATGCCGCACCGTCTGCCGTGCCAGATATCCCACATATTCGCGTGAAAAGATCATGTATCTGGCTGGAAATATAGCACACAGAAGCAGGTTACGACTTGGCCGGGGGCGGTTGCCGGTGCGGGCAGCTCGGCGTGTTCAGGCATCCTTCGGGCAGGCGAAGGCGCTCCACGGGGCGGCCATGGACCAGGTGCTCGCTGACAATCTCGGGCACATCCTCGGGCTTTACGAAGCCGTACCAGACCTCTCCCGGGTAGACGACCACCGCGGGACCATGCTCGCACTGGTCGAGGCAGCCAGACTTGTTGACGCGGACGCGGTTGCCGAGCCCGGCAGCGCGAACGCCATCTTTCATGAGGGTATGGATTTCACTGTTGCCATTGGCCGTGCAGGAAGGGCGGGCTGCTTCCGGCGCGCGGAAGTTGGTGCAGACAAAGACATGGCGGTCGAAACGAGGCAAATGAAACTCCCCCTTGGGCTATCGAATAGCTTCATTTTACGAAAATGCCTGAGCTTCTCGATATGCGGCCGGAACAATCCGACGGGCAGTTTTCCACTCCGACAGCGCGGCGGACAATGGGATAGACTGACAGTTCCGCTAAGAGAAAAATGATGCTTCAGGATAATCTGCTCCCACTTATCGACGATATGGTGGCCTTCATCGAAGGTCACGGAATGCGCCGCGTCCCCACCTTTGTCGGCGAAGATGTGCCCTCCGTGCTGTGGGAGGACGAAGCCAACCCAGACAGCTGGAAGGACTTCGTAGAAACAGCGAAGGCTTCGAACTCCGTGTTCGTAACCATGAGCGAAACCACGCTCGAAAAGGAAGACCTGGAACTGCTGATCCAGGAGCTCCAGGAAGCGAACTTTCCGGATGAAGAAGCGCCGGAGTTCGACGAGGCGCAGGCGCTGACCAGCCAGGTCGGCAAGGTCGGATATATCCAGCTGGGCTTTGTGCACCAGGGCGTCTTCTTTCTGCACGAGAGCATGACGCAGTGGTATGAGCGCTACCAGCAGCTGCTCGATTCGGTGGAAGGCTTCAGCGACATCGTCTTCAACGACGAGGATGCCGACGACGAGTCGTAACCGTGACGGAAACGGCTCGATCCCGGCACGTATGGCTTTTCCCTGAACTCGACACCCGGCAGGCAGCGGCGCTCGCACACGAGGCGCAGCTGCCTCAGCTGATTGCCGAGCTGCTTGTGACCCGCGGCATTACCGACGCCGAAGCGGCCCAGGCATTTCTACACCCCAGCTTCGACCAGCTGCTCGATCCCTACACCATGCTGGGCATGGAGCAGGCCGTGGCGCGCATCCAGCAGGCCGCAGCCGCACGCGAGACGGTGCTGATCTACGGCGACTATGACGTGGACGGCACAACCGCTGTGGTGCTGCTCAAGACGGCCATCGAGATGCTGGGCGGCGTGGTGCGCTTCCATGTACCGCATCGCATCCGCGAGGGCTACGGGATGCAGCGCGAAATCCTCGAGATCGCGGCCCGCGAGGGCGTGCGCCTGGTCATCAGCGTGGATACCGGCATCCGCGCCTTTGCCGCGGCCGAGGCCGCCGAGACGCTGGGACTGGACCTGATTGTGACCGATCACCATCTGCCGGAGACGGCCATGGGGCTGCCACGGGCACGGGCGATCCTGAACCCGAACCAGCCGGACTGCGGCTATGCGTGCAAGTACATCTGCGGCGCGGGCGTGGCCTTCAAACTGTCCCAGGCTCTGCTCGAAGCCAAAGATCGCGAACGGGCGCGGACGAAGATTCTGCCCTCTTTTCTGAAACTGCTGGCGATTGCCACGGTCGCCGACGCAGTGCCTTTGCTGGGCGAGAACCGCGCCATCGTCGCGCTGGGGCTCGAAGAGCTGCGCAAGCCGGTGAACCCGGGGCTGCGTGCCCTGATGCAGGTGGCGCAGCTCGATCCGGCGCGCAAGCGGCTCACCCCTTTCGATATCGGCTTTCGGCTGGGACCGCGCATCAACGCAGCGGGACGTATGGATGTCGCCTCGGACGTGGTGGAGCTCTTCACCACCCGCGACCCGGTACAGGCGCAGACGCTGGCCGCCAAGCTTGAACAATTGAATCTAGACCGGCGCGAGACCGAGGCTGCGATTCTTGCCGAGATTCTCGAACGCGTGGCGCTCCCGGAGTTCGCAGAGAGCCGCTGCGTCGTGATGGACGGCGAGGGGTGGCATCGAGGCGTCATCGGCATCCTGGCTTCGCGGATCGTGGACCAGACGGGCAAGCCTGCGCTGGTGCTGGCACATGAAGACGGCGAAGCCTACGGGTCGGGACGCTCGGTTGCGGGCTTCCATCTGCTGGAGGCAATCGAGAGCTGCCACGAGCTGTTCACGCGCTTCGGCGGCCATGCGCATGCGGTAGGCTTTTCCCTGCCCTCGGAGCGCGTGCCGGAGCTGCGGGCGCGGCTGGCTGCCTATGCCGCAAATGCCATCACAGGAGAAATGACGGGACCTCCGCTCGCGTGCCAGGCCGAACTACCGCTGGATCGCGTGACGCCGGCGACTTTCGCCTGGCTACGCCGCCTGGAACCCATGGGTATGGGCAACGAGGAGCCGGTGTTTGTGGCACGCGATGTGCGCCTGGCTGCGCCTCCTCGCCTGATGAAGGAGCGGCATGTGGCCCTGCAACTCGCGCAGGGGGGCAACGGTAAGGGAATTCGAGCACTGGGCTGGAACTGGGCCGCCCGAGTGACGGCGATGGGGCTGACTGTAGGCTCACGCGTGGATGTGGCTTACCGGATGCGCGAAAACGAGCATCCGGAATTTGGCGGCCTGGAGCTGGAGATCGCCGACCTGCAGCCACTGGCTGACTGAAGCACCAGGCCTACTTCTGGGAAGGCTTTGCGAAGCTGCTCTCCGGCAGAATGGCAGGACGCTTTGGGTCATCCGCCACCGCTTCGACCAGCTTGTAAAAGAAATGATCGAACTTCGCCGCAGCGTCGAAGTCCACGGGCTGCGTCAGGTCGTCCTGCGGGCGATGGTAGCGGACACGGTACCACTCGCGGTAGCGGGTCTCGGCATCCGTGCCGGGATCGTAGCCGAAGATAAACCCGATAGCCGGCACGCCACTGCGCAGAAAGGGATAGTGATCGGCGCGCCGCAGCAGACCGCGCTCCGGCTCGCGGTCCGGGCGAATCTCGATATCCATGGACGCACCGACCTTACGGGCAGTCGCGCCCAGCGTGGTATCGTCCACCGCGAGCGCGGTAAGGATATGCAGCGGAAAAAGCGGACGGAGCTGGTCGAGATTGATGTCAGCAGCAAGCTGCGAAGCCGGCACGGTGGGATGCTCGACAAACCAGCTCGAGCCGAGCAAGCCTTTTTCCTCTCCGGTAAAGGCACAGAAGAGAATAGAGCGCTTCGGCTGGAGATGTTCACGCTTCAGGTCGTCGGCGAACTGGATCAGCAGCGCCACATAGGCAGCGTCGTCGAGCGTGCCGTTATAGAGAGCATCGCCATCGACAGAGGTGCCGTAGCCATAGCCGTCGAGGTGCGCCGCGATCACGACATATTGATCGCGCAGCACCGGGTCAGAGCCGGGCAAAACCGCCAGCACGTTCGGCGAACTCAGGGTGCGGGTTCCGAGCCGCAGATGAATATGCAGGCGCGCCGGGATATCGAAAGATGGCAGCGGCTGCTGCCTGCCGCCAGTCTCCAGGAGCGAAGCCGCATGGTAAGGCGTGCCCTTGAGCCAGGTGGTGAAAGCCTCGGCGCTGAGACGCATCACAGGCAGGGGCGTCGTTTCAGGTTTTATCGGAGCGGACTCCGAGGCAAGCGTCACGCTGCGGGCATAGGCGTAGGGCCAGCGTGGCGGCTCAATGCTGAAGTAAGGATCGTCCACATTGACGAGACCAGCAGCATGACCGGCACGGGCGTTGGCGACGCGCTCTCCGCCGGAAGGCAGGCCGCTGCGCTGGGTGCCAAAGCAGACGACAATCTTCCCGGCGATATCCTGCATGGCATCTTTGCCGCAATAGCCGCGGAAGGTGAGCGGCGCTTCCGTATCCGGAAGAAGGCCGGCCATGGGTGAGATGGTGATCTGCGTGAGAAAGCCGATCGAAACGACGTCGCCGTTGCTGCGCAGCAGGGTAAAGAGAGAAGCAATGGGATCGGCCTCGATCTGGTTCATCGGGACGGACTGAAAGTAGCTGCCATGCTCTCCGGCCGGGCTGAGCCCTGCCTTGTGGAAACGATCGGCAACATACTCGGCGGCGCGCTGATACGCGGCAGAGCCGGTGTCCCGGCCCTCCATCGCATCATTCGAAAGCGCCTCCGTGGTGTGCCACCAGGCCGTCGTGTCTGCATCGTGGAGCTCACCGTCCCGGGGGTGCCGCTGTGCAACAGCTGGAACGGCTGCAACGAGAAGAAAGAGGGCAAGTGCGAGACGCATCGCCTCCTACTATCCCTCACCTGCCGCGTTTTCGCACCGTATTTCTTTCGGCTTACTGCGGCTTTGGCTGCGTGGCCATCGGCTTCAGGATCTCATCCAGCAGATCCGGTGTGCCCTGGATGCGTTCGAGGTGCGGAAAACGGAGCCCATCGTGATAATCGAGCCTGATGACCTTGTAATAGCCGGTGTTCACGACGATCAGCTCGATGGGCGTGGTGTTGCCCTTGGAGCTGGTAATAGCGTCGCCCAGCAGCGAAGCGCTGTACTGGCGGCCATTCACTGCAATGATCTGCATGCCGGGGCCGAGGCCTGCCTTGTCCGATACCGAGCCCACCAGCACATCTTCGATACGGCCATCACTGCCCACATCGATGCCGAGAGCCCACCATGCCGGCGCGTCGCCGATAGCAGCTTCACGTGCCTGAATATATTCACCGGGAGTGTCGGAGTACACGAGGCGGTAGCCTGCGTGTTCGATGCCCTCAAGCGGCGCGTGCGATGACTTACGGTTGAGACGCTCACGCAGGAAGCCGGCCCAGTCATACGGCGCAACCTGATTGAGAGCGGCAACGACGTCATCAAAGCGATAGGGCACGACCTTCGGCGGCGTGTTGCCGCCTACACCTTCAAAGAGCGCGCAGAAGTCGTTGAGGCTCTTCTTGTCATGCGTAAGACGACGGATGGTGGTGTCGACGTCGAGCCAGATGAGTTCGCCCTCCTGGTAGTAGTCGACACTGCGGCGCCAGTTATCCCATTGCGAGCTGGTGTCGTAGAGAATCTGCGCGGAGGTGGCCGTATCCTGCAGGTTGCGCCAGGTGCGGCCGGGACGCGCGTCGAGCGTAGCGGCGCTGTAGGCGAGAGCCCCGCGATATTCATCGGAGGTTTCAATGCCGCTGCGCGCAGCCAGCACATCGCCGAGATACTGCGTGAGTCCCTCGTAGACCCAGAGCAGATCGCCCTTCATCGGATCTTCGTAATTACCGGTGGCGAGGCCCGCGGGACGGCGATACTTGCCGTTCCAGGAATGTGTGAACTCGTGCGGCAGAAGGTCGGCGGAGAGCAGTGCGAGATTGTCGTCCAGGAAGGTCTTCTCGCTCACGCGGTCGTCGCTGGACTGGTGGTGCTCGAGACCGAAGTGCGCAACCTGATCGCTGAGGGTGACGAGGAAGTGATAGCTCTCATAGTGGCGCGAGCGGTAGAGCGCCCCTGTCTCGCGGATGAGATTGCTGAATGCGGCCAGCGCTTCAGGCTTGATGCGCAGATCTTCCGGGCCGTCGGCGGCAAGGTCGAGGTAGTGCTTCGGCGAGACCTCGGGCGCGAGAGGAAACTCGGCAAAATAGCGGCCAGTGAGCAATGGCGAGTCGATGAGCTGCTCGAGCGTAACCGGGGCGAAATGAATCACGCCGTCGGCCTCGGTGGTTTTCGTCAGCGCAGTACCGTACTTCCAGTCGGAAGGCAGTTTCACAGCAGGAGCGAGTGTAATCTGCGACGCCTGCAACCCCGCCGGATAGAGCAAAATCTCGTTCCAGCTAAGCATGGCGAGATTTGCACTCGTCGATGCTCCGGCGGAGAAGCCTGAAGCCGCTGCCGTGGCGAGAAAGTCGTCACGCACATCGAGCGACGTGGTGCCCTCGGGCACATTCACATGGAAAGCAAACATGTTTACATCGTCGCGAGTCCAGGTGAGCAGTCTTCCCTCGGGACCTCCGGCGCGAATCACGAGTCCGGCAAGGTTATCGATGGGGCCGGTAGGACCATGCTCGCCGGGAATCCACTTGGGATAAACGAGCGTGAGCGGGCCAGGCTGCACCGGAATCACCAGATGGGCGTGCAGGATCTTGCGGGGCGCATCTGTAACATCGACGGTTACCTGAATCGGCGAAGAGCTCTGCGTCGAGGATTGCGCCCATACGGCAGGCACGGCGATCAGAAAGGACAGGCAAAGACCCGAAAAGCGGCGACGATGCAAAAGAAAGATCCTCCACGCAGGAACCACTGTTTAGGGCCTGCTAACTCTCCCCAGACGGCGGCGCCGGGAGCCATTTTTACTCAGTTCCAGGAGCAAGGAGCGACGCGTACCGAGTGTACGCGAGCGACGCGCGACGACGAAATGAGGGAAAACGGCCCCGGCCCTTCGGGTTGCGGCGGAAATCGGGCCCGACTTCATTCTCGCCCTCGACAGTGGTCCCGCCACAGCCCTCAGGCTCGGCTTCGTCGGGCCCGATTTTCGCTCGCAACGCCAGCCGCCTGGGGAGTGTTAACAGGCCCTGGTCTATCCACTACAGACGCACAGGCTTCCTTGAAGTTGCCACAAGCGTGTGGATGCTACACTCCGGCCATGCAGGCAGGAAATCCGCGAGGTTTTTTCATTACATTCGAAGGCCTCGACGGGTCTGGCAAATCGACCCAGCTGCGCAGGCTCTCCGCACGGCTTGAGGCTGAGGGCTATGCCATGACGGTGACCCGGCAGCCGGGCGGGACGCGCATCGGCGACCGCATCCGCACACTGCTGCTGGACTCGCGCACCGAGAATCTTGCGCCGAAAGCGGAGCTGGGATTGATGTTCTCCGATCGCGCACAAGCTATTTCGGAGATCATTGAGCCGGCGCTGGCCGCAGGGCACGTGATACTGTGCGATCGCTTTACCGATTCCACCGAGGCCTACCAGGGCGGAGGCCGCGAACTCGGCAGCGAGCTGGTGCTGCGGCTGCATGCAGCCATCTGCGGCGGCCTGCAACCCGATCTCACCATCCTGCTGCTGCCTGACCTGGCTCGCTCCCTTGCCCGCGCGCGCAGGCGCAATCAGCGCACGGCATCTCAGGAAACGGATGAAAACCGCTTCGAGCGCGAGGAAGATCCCTTTTACCAGCGCGTGTGGGATGCGTATCGCCAGATTGCGATCCGCGAGCCGCAGCGGGTGGTGGCCATCGAGGGTGACGCGGGTATCGATGAGATCCATCAACAGATTGTGGATGTTGTACTGAAACGATTGGCGGACCATGATGCCCGAGGCCAGAACGGAAACGCCCAGTCCTGATTTCACCGGCGCACCCGAAGAGAACCGCGAGTGGGTTGTCCTGGAGCGCGATGGCTATCGCTTCCCTCCCGGCCTCAGGCTGAATCTTCCGCTCTATCTCTCGCGCCGCTTCTTTCGCGTCGGCAATCCGATCCTGCTCTTCGAGCACCTGGCTTCGACCTACGGACGCATGGCGCATTACCGTATCGGCCCGAGCGACATTGTACTGGTGAACGAGCCGGAGTTCGTACGCGAGATCCTCATCCACCAGGCACAGCATTTCATCAAAGAGCGCACGCAGAGGCGAATGCGCATTCTGCTGGGCGACGGGCTGATTACCAGCGAAGGCGAAATGCACAGGCGGCAGCGGCGCATTGCTGCGCCGGCCTTTCACCGGCAACGGATTCAGGCCTACAGCGAGCTGATGGTGGAGCGCGCCGCAGCCATGCGCGAGGCATGGCAACCGGGTACAGAAATCGATGTCGCAGCGGAGATGATGCGGCTTTCCCTGCAGGTGGTGGCGCGCACGCTCTTCGCGCAGGAGGTCACGCCGGAGATCGAGAGCATCAGCCACGAGGTGAACGCGATCATGAAGCTCTACAACTTCCTGATCGCACTGCCGAAAGCCGAGGATTATCTTCACTGGCCGATTCCCGGACTGATGCGCTTCCGGCGCGCACGCAAGCGGCTGGACACGGTGGTGCATCGGATGATCGCCGAGCACCGGGCCAGCGGGGAAGACAAGGGCGATCTGCTCTCCATGCTGATGCGCTCGCAGGACGCAGAAGGCGACCACTCCGGCATGACCGATGAGCAGTTGCGCGATGAGGTCATGACCATCTTCCTGGCCGGTTACGAAACAGTGGCCAATGCCCTGACGTGGACATGGATGCTGCTGGGGCAAAATCCTGAAGCCGAGAAGAAGCTGCATGTGGAGCTCGATGAGGTGCTCGCCGGGCGGCTGCCGACACTCGAGGACATCCCGCGACTGCACTACACCGAGATGGTGCTGTCCGAATCGATGCGGCTCTATCCGCCGGCATGGGCGATGGGACGGCAGGCAACGGTGGATGTGGAGATCGGGCCTTACAAACTGCCCGCAGGTACTTTTTTTTTCTTCAGCCAGTACCTGATCCAGCGAAACCCGGAGCACTTCCCTCACCCTCTGCATTTCGAGCCGGAGCGATTTACTCCGGAGCAAAAAGCCGGGCGATCGAAGTTCGTCTATTTTCCGTTCGGCGCCGGGAACCGGCAGTGCATCGGCGAGTCGTTCGCGTGGATGGAGATGATCCTGGTGCTGGCAACCCTGGCACAGCACTGGCGTCTGCGACTGGTGTCAGGGCAATCCTTCGAAGTACAGCCGAAGATCACGCTGCGTCCGAAGCATGGCATCAGGGTATTTGCCGAGCCCAGAGCCTGTTAGAGACGGGAGAAATGCCGTAATCTGGAGCCGTGGGATTCGGCGACTTTCTGGGCAATGCGACGACGGTACGGCATCTCCGTGAGGCCATTGCCGCCGGCCGTTTGCCGAACGCCATGATCCTGAGCGGGCCGCGGGGCGCAGGCAAATACACGCTGGCCGTGATGCTGGCGCAGGCCGTCAACTGCCTCGAACAGCCGGTAACCGATGGATTGCCGGATTTTTGCGGCACCTGCTCGAACTGCACGCGGATCGGCCAGTCGGCCGACCTTGACGCGCGAATCGACGAGGCTATCGCCGCGCGCGAGGAACTGCGCGAAACAGACAAGAAAGAAACCCGCATCCTGGTGCAGACGCATCCGGATGTGCTGGTCATTCCGCCCGATCCGCCACAGCTGCTGATCAAACTGGGGCAGGTTCGCACGGTGATCCGCGAGATCTATCGCATTCCTGCGCAGGCGAGCCGGGCGGTCTACATCTTTACCAGCGCTTCTTTCATGAAAGAAGCCGCGAATTCGCTGCTGAAGGTGCTCGAAGAGCCGCCGTCGTACGCCAGCATCTTCCTGCTGGCAGAAAATGTCGGCGACCTGCTGCCGACGATCCGCTCACGGGCTGGTATCTTTCGCCTGGGGGCGTTGCCGCTCGAAGAAATTGAAACCCTGCTGGCTGCGCGGCGCAGCCATTGGAAGCCGCAGCAGCGAGCGCTGGTGGCACGGCTCGCGCAGGGCGCGGTGGGACAGGCTTTGGGCTTCGATCTGGAAGGCTATCTGGCAAGCCGCAACGATGCCCTCCTGCTGTTGCGGCACGGCTTGAAGGACCCGGACTTCTCGGCACTGTTCAAGACGACGGAAACCTACCGCGCCGGAGCCGAGGGGCAGGAAAAGACATCGGGGATGCTGCGCGCCTTGCGCAGCCTGCTCGAGGATCTGCTGCTGATTCAGTCCGGGGCGCTAGCGATGATTCGCAATATCGACCTGACACCGCAACTGACGGAGTTTGCCGGGCAGACTACCTTCTCATGGATAGAGTTTGCCGAACGCGGCATCGCGCAGGTGGAGTCGGGCATGCGCCGCAACCTGCTGCGCTCGCTCTCGCTGGACAGCTTTGCGACGAGCCTCACCCCGCCGGCCTGATTTCTCCGCACCCCGAACCCAAAATGAGATCCCAAAAATGAGATCCAGGATGAGCTTTTTGGGGGGCTTCCCAAAAGATGCTGACCCCGCTCAGAACTCTCCGGTAGGATACGGGTCAAACAAAAAAGCAATCTGCAGCGAAGGCAGGCGACAGCAAAGGGTAAAGCTGCATCCGAGCCTGTAACGAACCCAATTTCATGGCCAATCCTTCTCGCTTTTCCATCGGGACGTTGCACGAAGTGCGTCCTGCTATGACTGCCGTCCCCGACGACCCCGCAACAGAGGCCGCCGCACTTGGCCCGCGCAAGCTTGTCCGCCCCAGGCTGCCGGAAGGCTCCGCACGGCGGAATACAGGCAATCGCGGCGAAAACACCATGCTGACTCACCAGGCTGCGCTCCTGGGCGCACTGGCCGGACATGGACACGATGCCGAAGATGCGCACGCGGAAGCCTTTTACTTCCAGAAACAGATTCAGACGCAGACACTGATGGTCTTTGTGCTCGAGGACGGAGAAGAGATCGAAGGCTATATCGAGTGGTTCGACCGCAGCACGATCAAGGTGCGGAACGGGCGGAAAACCCTGATCTATAAGTCAGCGATCAAGTATCTCTACAAAGCCGGGGAGCGGCACCCTGACTAGAGCAGAATCCGCTAGAGCCGAGCTTTTTCTACTCCGTACGAGCGGCCTTGCGAAGCCGGTCGGCGATGGCAGCGCCGATGCCCTGCTGCTCAGGCAGCGGGCAGAGGATCAGCTCGGCGCCCTCGGCATCGAGCCAGCGAAGGCCGGCAAAGAGACGCCGGGCCAGCTCTTCCGTGTCGCTCCAGCATCCCCAGGCATAACGAATTGCGCTCTCCGGAGCGCCCCACCCCTCGGGCAGCATCAGGCCGAGCTTCTGCGAGCCTGCGGCATGCTGCCGCGCAGCCTCTTCAAAGAGCGCCTGTTGCGCGAAAGCAGGTTCCACCAATAGCAGCCGGGCTCGAGGCGCGTAATGGCGGATTCCCACACCGGGAGACGGCATCGACTCCGGCGTTGCGGCCACCGTGCGCGCGGTCTCGGCGTAGGCAATGGCATTGGGACAAAGCGCACGCACCTGCTCGAGGGTGATCGCGCCGGGCCGATAGATCAGCACAGGCTGTCCAGTCGGGTCCACAACAGTCGACTCCACTCCGTGCGTTGTTTCAGCAGCCGCGCCCTCGGGAAAGCGCAGCTCGAGGATGGCGTCAATGCGGCCGTCAAGGTCTTCCAGAACATGCGCAGCGGTCGTCGGGCTGGTGTGCCCAAAGCGATTGGCACTGGGCGCAGCTACCGGCACCTGCGCCGCGCGGATAAGAGCCTGGGCGACCGGATGCTGCGGTATGCGGACGCCAACCAGAGGGCGGCCTGCGGTGACAGCGTCCGGAATGGCGGCCTGCCGCGGCAAAAGCAGCGTGAGAGGACCGGGCCAGTATGCGTCGATCAGGCGCTTCGCACTGTCCGGAACCGAGGCCACGACCGACGGAAGCCTATCGCGATCGGCGATATGCACGATGAGCGGATCCCACGACGGGCGCTGCTTGGCAGCAAAGATCTTCGCCACCGCCTGGGCGCTCCGGGCATTCGCGCCCAGTCCATAGACCGTCTCCGTCGGAAAAGCTACGGTACCGCCGCCGCGCAGGATGGCAGCCGCAGCGGTAATGGCGCTCCGGGAATCAGGCGAATCGGGAGCCGCGGCTTCGACGATGAGGCGTTCTGTATGCATGCGAATACGACAGGTATCTGCTTATTATCGCCTGCTTATGCTGACTTGCACGTCCAGGAGAGAACGCCGAGGCCTATACTTTTTCTATGAGCGCGGTCGAAATTGAAGTGAAGTTCCGCGTCGAGGACGTAGCCGCACTCCAGGAACGGCTTTCCGGCCTCGGCTTCTCCTGCATCACGCCCCGTACTTTTGAACGCAACATGCTGTACGACACGCCGGACCGCCGGCTGCGCAGCCAGCATTCCATCCTGCGCATCCGTCTCTACGGCGAGCGCTGGGTGCTAACGCACAAGTGCGTGCCGGAGAATGACGATCCCGAAGCCCGGCACAAGCGTCGCGTGGAAACGGAGACGGAGATCGCCGACGGCGAGGCACTGGGTTCGGTCTTCGAGCGGCTTGGCTATGAGCCGGCCTTCGCCTACGAGAAGTGGCGCACGGAATACGCCGATGCAACCGGACATTGCGTTATCGACGAGACGCCGATCGGTGTCTTCGCCGAGCTGGAGGGCCCGGAAGAGTGGATCGACCGGCGCGCGCAGGAGCTGGGACTTGAGCCATCCGTACTGCTGACAAAGAGCTACGGCCGGCTCTTTGACGACTGGCGCAGAGAAACCGGCAGCACCGCCGCCCATCTGACCTTTGCAGCCGTGGGCAGCGAAGCACTGGCTTAGCCAGGTCTCCGAGCAAAACAGAACGGCTGGGCATCGTGCCCAGCCGTTTCGTTCTAGCGCTCCACGTAGGAAGTGCGCTTTATGCCTCACCTGCGCCGTGGCACTTCTTGTACTTCTTGCCCGAACCGCAGGGACAGGGATCGTTGCGGCCGATCTTGTCACTGCGGCGCTGTACGGGCTCGCTGGAGCTGTTGCCACCGCCGGCCATCCGCGCGTGTTCAAGATCGCGCTCCTTGCGGCGCTGGAACTCGCGCTCGATCGAATCGATCGTCGTGGTCGGCGCATCCGACGCAGAACGCCCGGGGAGCGTCGGTGGAGGACGGTGACCGTTTCCGGCGGCTTCCGGTGCCGGCGCGGATACCTCGGCCGGAATCACCTGCGGAGCTGCGGCGGCGACGCGGCGCGGCTGCGTGGGAATGGCAACCGGCTGGCCGTCCGGCCCGACGATCTGCATGAGGAAGAGATAACGCACCGTATCTTCCTGGAAGCGCGTCATCATCCCCTCGAACATGTCAAAGGATTCCTTCTTATAGGCCACGAGCGGGTCCTGCTGGCCGTAGCCGCGCAGGCCGATACCCTCCTTGAGGTGATCCATGTTCAGGAGGTGATCCTTCCACAGGCCGTCAAGGACGCTGAGCATGATCATGCGTTCGTGGAAACGCATCGCCTTCTCGGAGATGAACTCCTCCTTGGCCTCGTAGCGCTCCTTGAGCTTCTCGAAGATGCTCTCGCCAAGCTCGTGGCGGGTCATCTCCCCGTAGCCAGGAATCTCCGTCTCAAGCGGGAATCCGAACTGCTCCATGAGCTTGGTCTTGAGCTCGTCATACTTCCACTGGTCGGGATGGACCTTTTCCGGCGTGTGCTCATCAAGCAGATCACTGAGGATGTTGGCGACATAATCCTCGACGATGAGCTCTTTCTGGTCGAGGCCTTCGAGCAGCTGGTGGCGCAGTCCGTAAACGGCCTCGCGCTGCTTGTTCATGACGTCGTCGTACTCGAGCAGGTGCTTACGAGCTTCGAAGTTGTTGCCTTCGACCTGCTCCTGCGCCTTCTCGATACGCTTGGAAATCATGCGCGACTCAATGGGCACGCCCTCTTCCATGCCCATGCGCTGGAGCAGGGTCGAGACCCACTCCTTGGCGAAGATGCGCATGAGGTCATCTTCGAGCGAGAGATAGAAGCGCGAAGCACCGGGATCGCCCTGACGGCCGGCGCGGCCGCGGAGCTGGTTGTCGATACGGCGGGACTCGTGACGCTCGGTGCCGATGATGCAGAGGCCACCGGCCTCGAGCACCGCTTCGCGCTCCTTCACCGTTGCAGCGGTGAAGGCCTCGTTGGCGGCATTCCAGTTCTGCTCAGTGGTCTCGAACTCCTGCCCCTGATAGTAGAAACGAGTCATGCCCGGCGCAGCCGTGGGATGAATCGAGCCCTCGGCCACGCTGATGGCGCGTGCCGCACCCTTGCGTACCAGATCCTGCTTGGCAACGAACTCCGCATTGCCGCCGAGGAGAATGTCCGTACCGCGGCCCGCCATGTTCGTCGCAATGGTGACCATACCGAGGCGGCCAGCCTGGGCGACGATCTCCGCCTCGCGCTCGTGATACTTAGCGTTGAGCACCACATGGCGAACACCCTTGCGCTGGAGGATCTGTGAAAGGATCTCGGACTTCTCAATGGACGTGGTGCCGACCAGAACAGGCTGGCCTTTTTCGTGGAGCACAGCGATCTCGTCAGCCACGGCGAAGTACTTCTCCTTCGCGGTGCGGTAGACGACGTCGGGGTGCTCGATGCGGCTCATCTTCCGGTTGGTCGGAACGACGACGATCTCGAGCTTGTAAATCTTGTCGAACTCGGTGGCCTCCGTCTCGGCCGTACCGGTCATGCCGGAGAGCTTCTTGTAGAGGCGGAAGTAGTTCTGGAAGGTAATGGTCGCGAGGGTCTGGTCCTCGCGGCGGATGTTCACGCCTTCCTTGGCCTCGACAGCCTGGTGCAGGCCATCGGACCAGCGGCGGCCCGGCATCAGACGGCCGGTGAACTCATCGACAATGATGACCTCCCCGTCCTTAACCACGTACTGGACATCCTTGCGATAGAGCTTGTGCGCCTTGATCGCGACTTCGACGTGATGCTTCAGCTCCCAGTTCTCGACGTCGGCGATGTTGCCGATGCCGAGCAGCTTTTCGATCTTTTCCCAACCCTCGTCGGTGACGGCGATGGTCTTGTGCTTTTCGTCGACGACGAAATCGCCGGTGAGGATCTTTTCCTCGCCCTTTTCGATCTCCTCGCCCTCTTCGAGCGACGAGATGATGCGATTGACCCGGACATACTTGTCCGTCGTCTGGTCAGTGGGGCCGGAGATGATGAGCGGCGTACGGGCTTCGTCGATCAGGATCGAATCGACCTCATCGACGATCGAGAAATAATGTCCACGCTGCACGCAGTCGGTCAGCTCGAACTTCATGTTGTCGCGCAAGTAATCGAAGCCGAACTCGTTGTTGGTGCCGTAGGTGATGTCCGAAGCGTAGGCCTGGCGGCGAGCCTGGTCGTCGAGATCGTGAACGATGACACCGACCGAAAGCCCAAGGAAGCCGTAGAGCTTGCCCATCCATTCGGCGTCGCGCTTGGCCAGGTAGTCGTTTACGGTGACGACGTGCACGCCGTGACCGGCGAGCGCATTCAGGTAGCAGGGCAGCGTCGCAACCAGCGTCTTGCCTTCACCGGTACGCATTTCGGCGATCTTGCCGGCGTGCAGCACCATGCCGCCAATCAGCTGGACGTCGAAGTGGCGCATCTGCAACACGCGGCGACCGGCTTCGCGAACAACGGCAAAGGCCTCGGGAAGAATCTCGTCGAGTACCTGCTTCTCTGCGGCCAGCCGCTCGTCGGCATCGGCGATGCCTTCGACGGCGGCAGCGATGCGGGCCCGGAACTCATCGGTCTTGGCGCGCAGCTGGTCGTCGGAGAGCTGCTGCACCGCCGGCTCGAAGGCGTTGATGGCCTGAACGCGCGGCAGCAGGCGCTTCACCTCGCGCTCATTGCTGGTGCCGAATACTTTGGTAAGTGCACTACCGATCAAAGCGAAATTTCCTCAGCGTATAGTGTAAACGCTCGGCTGCGTGAAGAGCGAGAACTGACCATCCAAGCAGCCACCTTTGGCTTGCAGCTCCTGCTGGCGGCGATTTGATAAATTTCCCCGGGCTTGGCCTGAGCGAATGTTTATGAATGATGCAAACTCATGGGATGGGGTTAGGGCACACTCGCAACACCCGGTCTATCATAGCGTCCATGTTGGCCGGTATGGCGGCAAGTACGTGGTGCTTTCATTCTTATCGATGGTCGCAGCTTATGGATACACAACCACGAATACCTAATCCATATGCTGGATTGACATATCCCATGAACAATCATGGCTGGGTGTTCTATGTTTCAGCCACTCAGAATACTGAATTATCCCTGCTGATCTGTCTTGCCATTTTCTGGTTCACGATTGCGGCAATTCTGAGCAGTGTGAATGTGAATTTGGGCCACCGATCGCCAAAGAAGCAGCCTGCGAATTTGGCACCTCTTCTATGCTTCGGAATCACATCTCTCATTTGGTTTGGCCTTCTTTGGACTTATAGCTCAAAAATCACATCTATATTGATAGCTAAAGGCTTCAGACTGTTTAGCTAATGGAATTTCATTTCGCGCGGGGATGGGTCTGATCGTAGACCTCAGCGACCTTGCCGATGGTGAGCTGGGTATAGCGCTGGGTGGTGGAAAGCCGCTCGTGGCCGAGCAGCTCCTGGATTGCCCGCAGATCGGCGCCCTCCTCCAGCATGTGCGCACCAAAGGCGTGGCGCAGGGTGTGAGGATGCACATCGGAAGGCAATCCATACGTCATGGCGATGCGCTTGACGATGCGGGCAACGGAACGGGTCGTCAGTCGCCCATTGCCACGTAGATGGGTATTGAGCAGCAGGGCGTCCTTGTCGAGACGGGCTGCGGCTTTTGCATTCTCGCGAAAGCGGACGGCCAGCTTTTCCTCGCGCTGCGCCAGATAGGTGCGAAGAGCCGCTGCCGCTGCATCTCCCATGGGCACATACCGCTCTTTGCGCCCCTTGCCGCGGATGAGAATGGCATCGTTGGCCCAGTGCAGGTCGCCGAGATCGAGACCGACCAGCTCGGCATTGCGGATACCACACCCGTATAACAGCTCGAAGATGACGCGGTCACGCTCCAGCCAGGCAACGGTTTCCGCGTCACCGATCGCATCGACCGTCCGGTTCATCTCTTCAATCGTCGGAACGCGGGGCAGATGCTTGGGCAGGCGCGGGGAGGCAACAAGAGCCGCCGGATTCTGCTCGACGTAGCCATTGCGGGCCAGCCATTTGAACCAGGAGCGAATGGCCGCAAGCGCGCGTGCAGCCGAGGGACGCGAGAGCCCTCGGCCATAAAGCTCGCTGAGATAGGAACGAATAGTCTGATGCTCGATAGCCGCAGGTGCCGTTCCCTTGCCGATATTTTTTTCGATAAAGGCAGCGAACTCATGCAGTTCGCGCGTATAGGCACGCTGCGTATGCAGTGAAGCATTGCGCTCCCCGGCCAGCGAGGCGAGGAACTGCTCCACGAGCTTCGTGCTTGATTCGGAGTTCACGACGCCGTCTCCTCTGTTTGCCCTTTCGTACGTGTGGCGCGCCCGCGGGGATGGTGCGAGCGATGCACTTCTTTCAAACGGCCAAGAGCCAGGTGGGTATACACCTGCGTCGTCGCAATATCGGCATGACCGAGAATGGTCTGCACCGTGCGCAGATCAGCCCCACCTTCAACCATATGCGTCGCGCAGCTGTGACGCAGCTTGTGCGGGCTGGCCGTTGCGTTTGAGGACCGGACGAGCTGCCAGATCCATTGGCGGGTGAGCGGCAGGCCGCGTACCGAGAGAAAGAGCCGCCCACGGTCTCGACGAGAGCGGGCAAGCGCCGGGCGGCCGTGCTGAAGATAGGTCTCTATGGCCTCGATGGCGATGCGGCCGAGCGGCACAATCCTCTCCTTATCGCCTTTGCCTCGTACCAGGGCCCGGCCGGCGGCGAGGGAGAGATCGGCGACATTCAGATCGGTCAGCTCGGAGACACGGAGCCCCCCCGCATAGAGGATTTCCAGAATGGCCCGGTCACGCAGCGAGACGGCGTCGGCATGCTCCGCATTGAGATTGGCGCGGTCAAGCATGTCCTTCACTTCGGAGACGGCCAGCGACTTGGGCAGCACCTTCCAGGCTGCGGGCGACTCCATGGTGACGGTGGGATCTCGGTCGATCTTCTTCTCGAGCAGGAGCCATTTAAAAAATCCGCGCAGGCAGGAAAGCTTGCGCGCGGCCGAGCGGGATTCCACGCCGTGGCTGCTCAAGTGCGCAAGGAAACCGGAGACCTGCTCACGGCGGCATGCGATAAGCGCGGTCTGCTCTTTTTCAAGATATTCGGCGAACTGCAGGAGATCGCGCTCGTAGGCCTCGCAACTGAGCGGGCGCAGCCCCTTTTCGATGCGCAAATAGGCAAGATAGCCGCGCAACAACGAGAGATTCGTCTTCGACTCCGCAGACTCGGGCACGGTCTGATTATCGGGGATTCGGGGAAGGAATGCCGGATGTGCGCATCAAGTTAAATACATGCTGCCGCGCGCAGATGATCGCGATCCAGCGTGTTGCGCACAGGCGAGGAAATCGGGAACCCCGTCCAAGAACTGCCTGATTGGGCACCCGGCCTGAGCACGACCAACGGGAGCGGAGGCCGAAGGCGTCCCACGCTGCGCGAAGCAGTTGTAATGCAATTTTCTTCTGTCTCCAGCACAATATAGGGAGGAGCATCTTTATTTTGACGACCGTATCGACATCGCCCGCACGCTATCAGACCGAAGAGTTTGAGCAAGCCGTCCTTTCGCTTTCCCCGTCCATCGCAGTTTTCGACTGCGACGGCACGCTGTGGGGTGGAGACGCCGGCTATGGCTTCATGATCTGGTCGATCGAGACCGGACTGGTTTCGCGCAATGCCGCCGACTGGATCGACTCCCGGTACCGGCAGTACCGGGCCGGTGAGGTCTCCGAGGCGGAGATGTGCGGCGAGATGGTGCAGATTTACGCCGGTCTGCGCGAGGAAGAGCTGCGGCATGCCGCTGAGGAGTATTTCCGCCACCACATCGAAGCGCACATCTTCGAGGAAATGCGCGACCTGCTGGCACGCCTCACGCAAGATGGCGTGGAACTATGGGCCGTAAGCTCGACGAATCACTGGGTCATCGAAGAGGGCGTCAAGCGCTTCGGCATTTCCCCATCGCGAGTACTTGCGGCGCGGGTGCGCGTGGATGACGGGCTGATCACCAGCCAGTTGCTGGCTGTACCCACGGACGAGGCCAAGGCTTCCGGGCTGGTCGAAGCCGGTGTTCCTAACCCGGATGCGGTCTTCGGAAACTCCATCCACGATGCCGCGATGCTGGCGATCGCGCGCAAGGCCTTCCCGGTGAACCCCACCCCTGCGCTCTCGACCATCTCGGCGGAGCAGGGCTGGACGGTCTTCTATCCCAAGGCTGTGCTCGCCGACCAGAAACTCTAAATGCGCATTCTCTCGCTGCAGCCCAGCGTATCGATCCTGCTGCACCACCTGGGGCGGCTCGATACGCTGGTGGCCTGCACGCGGTACTGCCTCGACGCAGTACCGGAGCTGCGCGAGAGACACCTGGCCGGGAAACTGGCCATCGTGCAGGACTCCTGGTCCATCACCCCGGATGAGTTGCTGCCGGTTGCGGCCGACCTCATCGTTGCTTCTATTCCCTACCGCATGGAGTCGCTGGCAGCGATTCTGCGCGCCGGCCGGCCCGTGCTGGCGCTCGCTCCGCACACGCTCGAGGACATCTATCAGGAGATTCGCCTGCTGGCCGGCGTAGTGGGTGAAACCGCAAAGGGAGAAGCTCTGGTAACGGCTATGGATACCACCATCGCCGGCATGCGCGCACGGACGCGGGACTTCCAGCGGCCGCGTGTCTACTGCGAGGAATGGGGTAAACCGATGATCCACTCGCAGATCTGGGTCAAAGAGCTGGTCGAGGCCGCGGGCGGAAGCTTTCTCGGTGAGCCGGGTACCCATACGCAGGCGGAAGACATTGCAAAAGCCGATCCCGATGTCATCGTGATGGCATGGTGCGGCGCAGGCAACCGCGTTCCGCTCGAGCGCGTGGTGGAACAGCGAGCCTGGGAAGAGCTCCGCGCAGTGCGCGAAGGGCGTGTTTACTGCATTGCCGACGAGATGCTGAATACGCCGGCGCCCACGCTGGCCGCAGGATTGGCCGCTCTGGCCCAATGCCTGCACCCTGACGTGTTTGGTACCCTCGCACCCCCTTCCGGCCGACCGCTTTCGCAGTTTCCGCCTCACTGCGTCTAAACTGTAGAGACCATGGAGGAAACAGCAACCCAAAACGGTCAGAAGACGGTGCGCTACGTGGCTGCCGCACTCATCCTTCGGGGTGACGAGGTACTCATCTGCCAACGCCGCCCCGACCAGCCCATGGCGCTCAAGTGGGAGTTTCCCGGTGGAAAGATCGAGGCCGGCGAAACCGCCGAACAGGCCCTGGCCCGGGAACTCGACGAGGAGCTGGCGATCGAAGCGGAGATCGGCGCGCGCATTGCCCGCACCCGGCATACCTACCGCAGCGGCGGAGCGGTGGATCTGCAATTTTTTGCCGTGCACTCTTTCCAGAAGGAAATTGTGAACCGCATCTTTCACGATGTGCGCTGGGTATCGCTCCGCGACCTTATTTCCTACGATTTTCTCGCCGCGGACCGGGATCTGATCCGGGATCTGGCCGCCGGCAAGCTGCTTTAAGTCGTATCCACTCTATAGCTCAGCAAATTGTTGTCATTTCGACTGGAGTAGGACAGCTTTACCGTCCTGCGAAGTGGAGAAACCTGCTGTTCCCCCCTGGTCCAGCGAAAACTACAGGTCCCTCCACTTCGCTACGCTTCGGTCGGGATGACAATGCGTGAGGTGGAGCAAGATTTCCGTCTACGAGCCGCCGTGGATCATCAGCATCACGGACAGGATGCTGACGATAATGGCAGTCACCCAGGCGACGATGTTGAACCAGCGGCTGTTTACGTGCTCACCCATCAGGTCCTTGCGATTGATAAGCAGCAACATGAGCACGATAACAATGGGCAACAAAACGCCGTTGAGGACCTGAGACTCCACCGCCCACTTGATCAGAGGGAAGTTCGGGATCAGCACCACCGCAGCTCCGCCGGCAATGAGGATGGTGTACAGCCAGTAGAAGAAGGGCGCCTCTTTGAACTTGCGGTCGATACCGGATTCAAGGCCCAGGCCTTCGCAGACCACATAGGCCGTCGAGAGCGGAAGCACTGAAGCGGCAAAGAACGAGGCGTTGAAAAGGCCGACCGCAAAGAGGAGAAACGCATACGCTCCGGCGAGCGGCTTCATCGCTGTCGCCGCGTCCGCGGCACTCTGAATAGAGCCGAGTCCGTGCACGTAAAGCGTTGCCGCGCACGCCACAATGATGAACCACGCAACGATATCCGTGAAGATGGACCCGACGATCACGTCGAGCCGCGATGCGGCATAGTTCTTGGCGGTAATTCCCTTCTCGACAATCGAGGACTGCAGGTAGAACTGCATCCACGGGGCGATGGTGGTGCCGATGACGGCAATCACCATGAAGAGATAGGCGTGATTTCCCCACACGGCATGAGGCGGAAGCTTGATCGTGTCCAGCAACGCCGTATGCCAGCTGGGGCCTGAGAGCACCCCGGCGATGATGTACGCGATGTAGAAGACGGACGCAGCGAGAAAGACCTTCTCGACCTTCTTGTAGTCGCCGCGCACGGCCAGAAGCCATACCAGCAGGCTGCAGATGGGTACGGAGATGTATTTGCTGAGCCCGAAGAGCTCGAGGCTGCTGGCGATGCCGGCAAACTCGCCAATTACGTTGCCGAAGTTCACCAGCACCAGCAGCGCCATGATGATGACCGTAACGCGCAGGCCAAACTCTTCGCGGATGAGATCGCTGAGCCCCTTGCCCGTCACCGCTCCCATGCGCGCGCACATTTCCTGCACCACGTAGAGCGAAAGCGTGATGGGGATCATCGTCCACAGCAGCTCATAGCCGTACTGCGCGCCGGACTGAGAATACGTGAATATGCCGTTCGGATCGTTGTCCACGTTGGCCGTGATGAATCCCGGACCGAGGACGGCGAGAAAAAGCAGTATCCGGGTTCTCCAGCGTTTCACGGCAGGCTCCTGAAGCAGTCAGCAGTTAAGGGGTCACGCCTTCGCAGGAAGGCTCTCAGCCGAACATACCAGACACGGACAGCGATTGCTGCTGTCTACCGGTCGGCGCGGAGAAAGGCAATCACGTGATCGGCTTCAATCACCCCTGCGAGACGCCCCTTCGAATCGATCACGGGCAGAGCGCGGAGATTGTATCGATCGAAGAGCTCGGCCACCTCGTTCTCGTGCGCATCTGCAGGGCAGGTATGGAAATGAATCTCGGTAAGGACATCGAGCCGCGTATCGGGCTGGGCCAGGACCATCCGCGCCAGCGACACAACCCCCTTCAGCACCTCATCAGCATCGACGAGATAGACCTCGGTGATGGTCTCGACATCGCCTTCAAACTCCCGCAGAGCCTGGATGGCCTCTCCCACCGAGGCGGTAACAGGCACAGCGACATATTCGGTGGTCATACGGCCGGCAGCAGAATCCTCGCGGAATTCGAGGAGCTCTTCGACCTCCTGCCGCTCCTCGGGGTGCATCTCCTCGAGGATCGCTTCAGAGCGTTCTTCCGGCAGCTCGGCCAGCAGATCGGCAGCGGCGGACGGGTCCATCTCTTCGACGATGGCAGCCGCAGTCTCCGAATCGAGAGATTCGACCATCGAAACCTGCAGCTTGGGCTCGACCTCCTCGAGCGCCTCGGCGGCAACCTCCTCGTCGAGCGTCATGAGGATGGCCTCGCGCTCAGCCGGGGCAAGCTCTTCGAGGATGTCGGCGATGTCCGAAGGATGCAGCTGGGCCAGGCGCTCGTGCTCGATCTTGAGCTTGACGCGGCGGGCGGGATCGACCTCGATCATGTCGACGAAGTCCCAGGGGATGACACGCGGAGAAAAGCGGCTGGCGATCGAATCGATCCCCGGCCGGGGCAAAAGGCCCTGCAGGAGGCGCCGCACCGCGCCGCGCATGCCAACCTCGACTTCGCGCACACGCAGATCCCAGGTAGCGGTCAGATTCCCGGCAGAAGGCGCCTGGGTTGCGGGGTCGAACCACTGCAGGTCCACGTCATTCACGCGGACCACCTTGCGCCCATGGACATCGATGATCTGGCGGTCGAGCAGATCACCGCGCAGCAGGATGTAATTCTCAAAATCGGCAAGCGGGCGGGGTGAAGCCTCCGGACGCAGCTCAAGGGCTCCACTGGGTGTCTGCCGGACATCGGTGGCGGGAACCAGGGCTCGGCCTCCACGCGCCTTGAGGACCAGGCCCATGACGCGGCCGGCCTCATCGCCTGTTCCCACGGCCAGATCCGCCACGCGGCCGCGGAGCTGCCCCTGCGCATCGGTCACCGGGGTGCCGATCAGCGAAGTCAGCGTGATCATGGGCTGGCGTTCCTGCATCATTTTTGCGTGGTCTCCGTTGAAGTCTATACCGATTTGACGCGCCTGCATGCAGGGAAGCATGGCAGCTTCCACGGCAAAGACCGGGGCATACAAAATTTCAGGAATCTGCCGGAGAGCTGGCCACCCAAACACGGAGAACGACTTCTTACCCACAGCGGATGGAGAGTCCGTTTTCGGGGAGCGTAAGGCCAACGATCAGCTTTGCTTGACATTACCCGCTTCAGCAAGCAAACTGCCACGTACAGGCTGGTTGGCGAAGCCACCCACAGCACGTCATGCCGCACTGCGAGGAAGAGCATTTGACGGGACAACAGGCAGGCCGTATCACCTACACACTTGAGTCCTCGCTGGACAGCGTCAACAAGGTCGAGGAGACCGCCGAACAGCTGGCCAAGAAGGCCGGCATCGACGAAGACGAGATCTTCAAGATCACCATGGCGGTGCGTGAAGCGGCCGTCAACGCTGTACTCCATGGCAACTCCTACGATCCGGACAAGCGGATCACGGCTTCTTTTGAAAATAACGGGAAATCACTGGTCATCCGCATCACGGACCAGGGCAAGGGGCTGGACCCCGAGACGCTTCCCGATCCTCTCGCACCGGAAAACCTTCTGCGCGGTTCCGGGCGCGGTATCTTCCTCATTCGCTCTTTCATGGATGAGGTACACTTCAAGCAATTACACCCGGGCACTGAGTTGACGCTCATCAAGCATCTGGGGACGACTCAATCAGGCAGCTAAGGAGGGACTTTTCGTGAGCATGAAGGTAAGCACCCGTCAGGTAGACGGTGTAACAATTCTCGATCTCAGCGGACGCATCACCCTCGGAGAAGGCAGTGTGCAGTTGCGCGACGCTGTTCGGGATCTTCTGGCCAAGGGTTCGAAGTATATTCTGCTGAACCTCGGGGATGTGAACTACATCGACAGCTCGGGGATCGGTGAGCTGGTGAGCGCCTACACGACGGTTCGCAACCAGGGCGGCGAACTGAAGCTGCTCAACCTCACCAAGAAGGTCCACGACCTGCTTCAGATCACCAAGCTCTACACCGTGTTCGACGTAAAGGACGACGAGGCTTCGGCCATCGCTTCCTATTCGCGCTCGTAAACGCGATATAACCCACAACGCCTTACAGAAAAGCTGCCCGGAGCATGGCTCCGGGCAGCTTTTCTTGTGCCTATTGATTCATCGGGATTTGCGCCTACCCACCCAAGCAAGCCCAGCTGCGAAGCATGAAAAAGGGGCAGGGCAAACGACACCCTGCCCTTTATGCCCTACACTCTCACCTGTTAGAACTTCACCACCGGCGCGGTCTTTGAAGACTCGCTGGCTTCGAAGTACTCGTTATCCGGCTGGAAGCCGGCCATGCCCGCCCAGATGCTGTTCGGGAACTGGCGGATGAATGTGTTGTAGTCACGCAGCGTGTCGTTATAACGATGGCGCTCGACAGCGATGCGGTTCTCCGTCCCCTCGAGCTGATCCTGCAACTGCAGGAAGTTTTCGTTCGCCTTCAGGTTCGGATAGCTCTCGGAAAGCGCAAGCAGGCGGCCGAGCGCGCCGTCGAGCTGTCCGTTCGCTTTGATCTTGCCATCCGGATCGTGCGCGTTGAGCAGGGCCGAGCGCGCGCTGGCGATGTCATCAAACACCTTCTCCTCGTGCGTGGCATAGCCCTTCACGGTAGAGACGAGATTCGGAATAAGGTCGGCACGGCGCTGCAGGACGACATCGACCTGCGACCACTCTTCGTGGACCGACTCCTGCTTGGCCACCATCTGATTCTTGGCGCTCACGTAGCTGCCGAAGATCATCAGCACCACCAGGACAAGTACCACCACAATGCCAATTGCGACCCACAAACCACGACGCATCATCGTTTGATTCTCCCGGTTCGCATGAGCGAACCAACTGTGATCTTATCAATAGCCCGGAAAAACGAATGCCTCGAGCGAAAGGCTCATGACCAGCAGCTACCAGTCGCCACCCGCTCCACCGCCGCCGGTACTGCCCCCACCGAAACCGCCGAAGCCGCTGCCGCCGCCATCTCCACCACCGCCTCCCCAGCCGTCTCCGCCGCGGCCGCCGCCCCCCAGGAACATGCCAAGCAGAAAGCCGATCAGCCCCGAACCGCCGGTGCGTATCAGAAAGATGAGGACCAGAGTAATGATGATGCCAAAGATAAGCAGTTGGCCGATGCCGATGTGAGCCTGCTGCTGGCGCTGCGTCGGAGTGAGCGCAGTCAGCTTTAGGCCCGCGTCATCGGCAATGGCCTGCGCCACCTGGCCGACGCCGATCGTGAAGGCGTAATCGAAATCATTGGAGCGGAGCGCCGGGACCATCTGGCGGCCGATCTGACCCAGCTTCGCATCGGGCAAAACGCCCTCGAGGCCATAGCCGGTGGAGATGAAGCGCTTGCGATCCTTCACCGCGACAATGAAGAGCACACCGCGGTCGGTCTTCTTCCCGCCAATACCCCACGCCTGGTAAAGATCCACCGCGTATTGCTGGATCGGCTCACCATCCGTGGTGTTGATGGTAACGACGGCAATCTGCGCGTGAGCTTCGTGGTCCACCTGGCCGCAAAGCAGGTCAAGCCGGCGGATAGCTTCGGGGGACATGACATGCGCAAGATCGCTGACGTAATCGGTCGGCTTGGGAAGGCTTTGAACGGATTCAGCGGAAGCCAGCCGTGTGATGCAAACCAGCATCAGCAACAGGCCGCCGGCAACTCGGATCATTCTCGACATCGCTCCTCATTCTACCGGCTAATTCACTCCGAACCCCATCGAGACACGACAAGGGCGCCCATAATGGACGCCCTTGTCGTGTCCGATGAAAAGCCGATTACTCGCCGTTCACGACCTTTCCTTTGTCGTTGACGACGTTATGCGCCTTGCCGATCTGCTCGATCATGGCCAGGTGCTGCTGGATCATCTGGTCCCCTTGCGCTGCCAGTTGTTTCAAGGCAGGGTTCTGCGCCTGCTGGGCTTCCAGCTGAAAGTCCTGATTATCCTTCTTATGATCCTTCACCATGGCGGCGATATACGCATCGTCAAATTGCTGGCCGGAGAGCCCTTGCAGCTTCTCCATCAGTTCGCGATCCTTCTTGGATGGCTCTTTCGGCGGTTTCACTCCGAGCTGTGTAGCCACCGTTTTCATCGCATCGCCAAGTTTTGTATGGTCGGCAACCATGCGCTGGCCGAACTGCCGCACATCGCCGCTTGAACCTTTTTGTGCGGCCAATTGCCCAAGCTGCACCTCGGCCATCCCTCCCTGCAATGCGGTCTCAACAAAATCCTTGTCCTGCATGGCTCCGGCACCGTTATCGCCTGTGGCAGTATTCATCGCGTTCGCATTCGCTCCAGGCGCCATGGTTGTACTCTGCGGCTGATTCTGCGACGGTGAATTTTGCGTACCGCTGACACTTGCCTGTGCGAACAAACTGCTGCCGCCAAAAAGTAGGCCAGCAGCAAGCATCGTTATTCCGGCATAGTTCTCGATCCTGTTCCCTTTATTTCCGCTTTGACGCATCACATTTCTCCTTTCTTCGCGTTTTATTTGGAGAGGCAGATTCGAATGCAGCCATTTGCATCCATGGCAAAAGTGAGAACGGCTTCCGGTACACTCAATCCATCCTGTGGGCGACCGACTCATATTGGAATGCCGCGACCTCGGACGGGAGTTGCCTTCGTCGCCGGGAACACTGATGCCCGGGCACGTGAGTTTTTCATTGCATGAAGGCGAAGTGCTGGCCATCGTGGGGCCGAGCGGGGCCGGCAAAAGCTCGCTGCTGCGGCTTATGAACCGCCTCGATGAGCCGACCGAAGGCACAGTACTGCTCAAAGAGCGCAACACGCGCGAGATCCCGGTGAACGAGTTGCGCCGTGCCGTCGGCATGGTGATGCAGCGAGCCTGGCTCTTTCCCGGTACAGTCGCAGAAAATATCGCTTTCGGCCCGGCACAGCAGGGTATTTCTCTTCCGGCGGAAGAGATCGATACGCTGCTCGCGCATGTGGGCCTGGCAGGCTATACCAGCCGCGATGTTTCCACTCTCTCCGGCGGAGAAGCGCAGCGAGTAGCCATCACGCGGGCGCTGGCCAACCGTCCGGAGGTACTGTTGCTGGATGAGCCGACCTCGGCGCTCGACGACGCCTCACGAGAAGATGTCGAAGCCCTGCTGAGGAAGCTGATCCGCGAAGAGAAGCACAAGGACGGGCAGCGTTTAACCTGTATCTGGATCACGCACAACCGCGAGCAGGCGCGCACCATGGCCGATCGCGTGCTGGCCATGCGCGCCGGGCGCGTCGAAGCTCTGGGCACACCGGCAGAGGTGCTGCGATGATGACGCGGCTTTTCCCCGCTCTCGCACACAATCAGGTGATGCATGGAGCAGTACAGTGCCTGCTGACCGGCCTGCTGGCGCTGGGTGTCGTACTGCTACTGCGACGGCGGGTGCCGAAGCTGTTTGGCGAGGTTGCCCTTGCAGAGATACGCGGTCTCGCGCAGATCCTTGCCGTTGGCGCGATCCTTGCGCTCCTGCTGCATGGACCGCAGTGGACATCGATCTTCGTATTAGCCGGTATGGCACTGGCCGCCGCGTCCATCGTGCGCAAGCGTGCCAGGCAGATTCCTCGCATTTATTCGCTGGCGCTCGCAGGCATCACCGGCGGCGCCGGAGCTGTGCTCACGCTGCTGGTGATCCTGGGGGTGATTCCGCTGGGCATTTCGATGCTCGTACCGGTGGGCAGCATGGTGATTGCCAACACCATGAATACGCAATCGATGTTTCTCGACCGGCTGCGCGGAGAAATTGCCGCACATGTAGGTGAGATTGAGTCGGCGCTGGCGCTTGGCGCAACAGCAGAGAAAGCCATCGAACGATCCATGCAGGCCGCCTTTCGCGCCAGCCTGATCCCCTCCATCGATAACCTGCGGTCGCTGGGCATCGTATGGATTCCCGGCATGATGGCGGGCATCGTGCTTTCCGGAGCTTCACCCGTCTATGCCGCGCTGTATCAGTTCGTCGTGCTCACGACTATCCTGGCCTCCACCGGGCTCTCCTGCCTGGTGACGAGCTATCTCGTGGTGGGAAGGGTATTCTCGCGCCACGAACAGCTGCTGCTGCGCGGCTGACTTACTTCACCGTCGGCAGGCTCCAGTGCAGCCATACGCTCACCATGCGCAACAGAAAGCAGACTGTACCGCCAGCAATGGTCACAGGCGTGCGAGGCAGCTTGAGCCTGAGCCCAAGAATGACGATTCCAGCACCTGCCAGCGCGGCGGTGGCGTACACATCCGCGCGCAGAACGGTAGGAACCTCCGCAAGAAGAAGGTCGCGAATCGTCCCTCCACCAACACCGGTAACGCCACCCATGAGGATGGCGATAAAGGGATGGATCTCGTACTCCAGCGCCTTTTCTGCTCCGGCCACGGCAAAGAGGCTCAGACCAGCGGCATCCAACAGCGTGAGCAGCGATGCCGGCACCTCCTGCACCAGAGAATGGAAGAAGAAGGCCGTCGCCGCGCCGAAAAAAGCAATCGCTCCATAACGCCAGTTGCGGATCGAGTTAGGTGGAACGGCTCCGATGAGTAGGTCGCGAATGATTCCGCCACCCAGTGCTGTGACGAAGGCCAGTACCATCGCGCCGAACAGATCAAGATGGCCGTGGGCAGCCGCCATGCCTCCTTCAATCGCAAAGATGTAGGTGCCTGCAAAATCGAGGACAAGCAGCAGCGTGTCGGCCTTCGACCTGAGCATTCGGTTATGTGTCCTTTCAAAAAAAGCGGGCTCGGAGGAATTGTAACGGTGTGTAAAAGATACGAGGATTTCGAATCGGCAGGTCCCCGCAGGCGTCTAAACGGATAAGAGCAACACGGCATCGAGGCGCTGGACGCCGCTGAAAATGGAGCGCAGCGAGCACAGGCTCGGCAGAATGACAGGCACAATACAAGATTGTCCCCCGAAGAGAATGGGCTGCCCTTTCTCTCGCAGAATTGCAGGTCTGCTGCTTGCCGGCACAGCTGCTTTTGCAACACCGCAGATGAAGGCGCAGAGCCCTTCACCTCAGCAAGCTACCACTCAAAGCGCGGCAACAAGTGCCATTGCAATTACCGTGCAGGGAGAAGATCATCTGCCGATTCCGGGCGCGGCCGTCGTCGGCACGCAGAAGGGTGCGGAGGTCTGCCGCGGCATCACCGATGCCGCCGGCCATGCCAGCCTCATCTGTCCTGTCGTCCATGATTTACAGCTGCAGGTCAGCCTCGATGGCTACGTCCCGGCAACGGCTGCGGTTACGCAGGAAGAAGCAGCCAGCCATGCGGAGATCGAGATGACGCTGCTCCGCTCCCAGACTGTGCAGCAAAATGTCACCGTGCAGGCCGACTCCGAGAGTCCGCTGACGGAGACGACGAGCAGTGCAGGCCAGCTGCCTGTAGAGCAGGCGAAAGTCAGCCCGCTGCGTCCGGCGACGCTGGTGGACGCACTGCCTCTGGTGCCGGGGGTAATTCGCACCCCCGATGGGCGCACGCAGATCAATGGCGTGGATGAGAGCCACTCCGCTCTTCTGATCAATTCGGTCAATGTGAATGATCCGGCGACGGGCGACTTCGGGTTAAGCGTGCCGGTAGACAGCGTGGAGACGCTGAAAGTGCTGCAATCTCCTTATCTGGCGCAGTACGGCAGCTTTCTGACCGGCGTGGTGAATGCCGATACGAAGCGCGGCGGCGACAAGTGGGATTACGGATTGAACGATCCGCTGCCGGACTTTCGCATTCGCAGCGGCCACCTGGTAGGAGTCCGCGACGCCTCGCCACGGCTGAACTTCGGCGGACCGCTGGTGAAGAACCACCTCTATGTGGCCGAAGGCTCGGAATACCTGGTCGACAAGTCTGAAGTACGAACGCTTCCCTTTCCCGACGACGAAACACGCTTCAATGCGTTTAACTCATTCACGCAGGTCGATGCACTGATCGGCTCACGCAACACGCTCACCGGCACGCTGCACTTTGCGCCCCACTCCCTGCGATATGCCAACCTGAACTATTTCGATCCTCAACCGGTAACGCCCAATGGCGACTACCAGGAGGACTCAGGCGCGCTTACCCACCGGCTGGGTCTGGGTGGAGGCGAGCTGGTGTCGACGGTCGCCGGAATCCGCGATGCCTCGAATATCGATGGCCAGGGAACAGCAACCATGCTGCTCTCGCCAACCGGCAACTCCGGTAGCTACTTCAACCAGCAGACCCGCGAGGCCACGCGCTACCAGTGGCTGGAGACGTGGAGTCCGGCGCCGATCGAGCTGCATGGACAGCATATGCTGCAGTTCGGCACGGTGATGGGCCACGCCGAGGACGACGGCCAGGTCACGAGCCGCGATGTGGAGATTCACAACACCAGCGGCCAGCTGCTGCGCACGATCTCCTGGCAGGGCAATGGCCTCTACAGCCTGAAAGACTTCGAAGGCGCCGTCTACGGCCAGGATCACTGGATTCTCAACTCGAGGTTGGCCATCGATGCCGGTCTGCGCGCCGAGACACAGTCGCTTACCTATACCAACCGCATCGCGCCGCGAACCGGCTTCACCCTGACACCGTGGGAAAACAACCGAACGGTCATCCGAGGCGGAATCGGCGTTTTCTACGACACCGTGCCGCTCGACACCTATGCCTTTGAAAGCTATCCGGAGCAGGTAGTCACGACTTACGACGGCAACGGTAAAATCACCGATGGTCCGCGGACCTATTTAAATCTGACCAGCACCGATGCGCAGTCGAAGTTTCCGTTTCTCGATCAGGACCCGCATGCAGGAAACTTTGCCCCCTACAGCATTGCGTGGAACCTGGAAGCGGAGCACACCATTGTGCCTGCCTTCGCACTGCGGGTGCGCTATGTGAACTCGGCCGCACGGAACCAGCTGACGCTGACCCCGGAGATCACCTCCACACAGAGCGCACTGGTCCTCAACGGATCGGGAGAGCTAAATACGCACCAGACCGAATTCACCGCACGGGTAGGCGCTGAGAAAGAGCGGCAGTTCTTCTTCTCCTATGTAAGGCAGTTTGCACGGGGAGATATCTCCAACGCATCGAGCTATCTCGGCGACTTCCCTTCTCCGGTGGTGCAGCAGGAGATCGAAGCCAGCACTCCAGGCGAGGTGCCGAACCGTTTTCTTTTCTGGGGCATGTCCAAGCTGCCCTGGCGCATGCGCATTTCGCCGCACCTCGAGTACCGCAACGGCTTTACCTGGCAGCCGGTCGACGTGATGCAGAACTATATCCCCCTCGAGTCCGCTCCGCAGCCACGCTATCCACGCTATTTCTCAGCCAATGCCCGGCTCGCCAAGGACTTCGACGTAGGCTCGCATCACGCGATCCGGCTGTCGGTCACCGGCATCAACCTGACGAACCATAACAACTGGCTTCAGGTGCATAACAACATCGCCGATCCGGAGTACGGAACCTTCTTCGGAAACTACGGCCGGCATCTGCTGCTGGACTTCGATTTCCTTCACTAGTCCGCGTATCTGCCTTACTTCGCAGGGCCCTCTCGGCCATGTCCATCAGGGCCGAGAGCTCACGATGCATTCTCTCAAGTGACACAATCTGCGCTGCAAAGACGCATTCATTATTTGTTTGAGCAGAAAATCTACGTTATAGTCCAGTTACATGCGTCCATTGCTGGCACAACTGCGCTCGCGACGTTCCTGGCTTGCCTTGCTGGGAGTGTTCTGTATTGCGCTGGTGCTTGCGGCAGCCGTCGTGCAGGTGACACACAGTCACACTTCGGGGCAACCCGATCACGACTGTTCGCTCTGTATTTCAGCGCATCACGTCATCCAGGTTGCTACTTCGGTCCGGCTGAATGTGACCAGCCTGCCAGTCGGCACCCTCACCACCGAAGCACGATCGGTCCTGCCTGTCAGGCGATTCTTCGTGCAACTGGCCTCCCGGCCGCCCCCTGCAGATCAGCTTCCAGCCTGATTTCCGAGCAGGACCCAATTCACAATTCATAGCTTCCCCGGGAGGTCGTCATCATGCGCACATTCGTGCGATGCTTCGTCGTTCTACTCTCTGCACTCGTGGTGCAGGCATTTCCATATTCCCTTTTTGCTCAGTCCGCGGGCGCTTCCGGCACCGTCAATGTCTCAGTCACCGATGCCTCGGGCGCAGTCATCCCCGGCGCAACGGTCATTATCGAAAACCCGGTGAGCGGGCTCAATCGCAAGGCCACAACGGACGCGAGCGGCAACAGCCAGTTCACCAACCTGCCGTTGAACCCCTATCACCTGTCGGTGATGATGACTGGGTTTGCAGCTCAGTCGCAGGACGTGAGCGTGCGTTCGACAGTACCGCAGGCGGTGAAGATCGCACTGCAGATCGGCACGGCCTCTACAACCGTGACGGTCACCGGTAGCGATCTGATCGAGGACACCTCGAGCCTGCACACGGATCTTGACCGCGGCCTCTTCCAGAAGGTTCCGCTTGAGAGCCAGTCTTCAGGCCTGAGCTCGCTGGTCACGATGGCGACACCGGGCGTCGCTGCCGACTCCAACGGCCTCTTCCACGGCCTCGGCGATCACGCCTCGAACTCCTTCGCTGTCGATGGGCAGGACATCACCGATCAGCAGAGCAAGGTTTTCTCGAATCAGCTTCCTTCGAATGCCGTGCAGTCGATCGAGGTCATCTCCGGCGCGCCTCCGGCCGAATATGGCGACAAGACCAGCCTCATCATCAATGTCACGACGCGCTCCGGCCAGGGCATCACCCGGCCCACGGGCAGCATCACCAGCTCCTACGGGACGTTCGGAGCGACCACGGAGTCCTTCGACCTGAGCTATGGCCAGCAGAACTGGGGTAATTTCCTCGAGGCCGACGGTCTGAATACCTCGCGCTTCCTCGATCCGCCTGAGTTCAAAGTCTTCCACGATCGCGGCAACGAGGAAAACTTCTTCGACCGCATCGACCGCACGCTCAGCGCGCAGGACTCGGTTCATCTGAATCTGAACTACAGCCGTTCGTGGTTCCAGAACCCGAACTCCTACGACAACCTGAACGTGCAGAACGTGATCAGCGGCGGCGCGACCGACAACCCGGTGATCGGCACCGTGGGCGACACAGACCAGAAGTCGAAGATCGAGACCTTCAACATTGCTCCGCTCTATACGCGCGTGTTGAATGCGAACTCCGTTTTCAACTTTGGTCCTTATATCCGCAAAGACTCCTATAACTACTATCCGAGCGCAGATCCTCTGGCCGACCGTGGTCCTGCAAACCTGCAGACCTCGTCAATCGAGCAGAACCGCACCCTGACCAACGCGGGCGTGCATTCGGATATTTCCTGGACGAAGGGCATCAACACGGCGAAGGCCGGCGCGCGCTACGAGCAGACGATCCTGCGCGAGAATGACGCTTTGGGTATCGTGGACCCGACCTACAACTCCCCCTGCGTGGATGCAAACGGCAACCCGGTCGCGGGCTACTCAGCAACCAACGAATGCCCGGTGGCAGCAAACCCGGACTACATCGCGGTGCTCGGCCCCTATGACATCACGCGCGGCGGCAATTACTATCACTGGTTCGGACACACGGATGTAAAGGAACTCGCGCTCTACGTCGAGGACCAGATCAAGGCCGGAAACTGGCTCTTCAACCTGGGCATTCGTGGCGATATGTATAACGGCCTGACCAAGGCCAGCCAGGCGGAGCCGCGTCTCGGCACGGCCTATACCATCAAGCAGACGAACACGGTGTTACGTGCCTCCTATGCGCGTACCCTCGAAACCCCGTTCAACGAAAACCTGGTGCTCTCCAGTCTTGGCTGCGGCAACGATGTGCTCTCGCCGCTGCTCCTCTGCTCGTCCGGCGTCGCTACCACGATGCAGCCAGGCTACAAGAACGAGTTTCATGCCGGGTTGCAGCAGGCCTTCGGCAAGAACCTCGTCATCAGCGGCGACTATATCTGGAAATACACGCACAACGCCTTCGACTTCAGCGTGCTCGGCAATACGCCGATCACCTTCCCTATCGACTGGCATAACTCGAAGATTCCGGGCTTCGCGCTGCGCGCCGATGTGCCGGACTTCCATCACCTCTCGGCCTATGTCGTAATGTCCTCGGTCGCAGCGCGCTTCTTCCCGCCGCAGGTAGCCGGCGCAGGTGCAACCGTCGGCCAGAGCGGCTATCCCTTCCGCATCGACCATGATGAGCGGTACAACGAGACCACGCACGTCCAGTACCTGATCCCCGGCAAGCATTCGCCCTGGGTCGGTTTCAACTGGCGTTTCGACAGCGGCCTCGTCGCCGGCTCGGTGCCCTGCTACAACCCCGACTCCAACGATCCGAACACGGCCTGCGGAGACACCAGCATCACGCTGGCGGATGGGCGTCCGGGGGTCGATCTGAGCAGCCTGACCAACGATGAGGAATTCGAGGCTGGCCTGACCTGCGATGGCGTGAAGGCCACCCCGACCTCGGGCTTTACCGAGTGCGACGCTGCCGGCCTAACCTCGAAGCTGGTGAAGATTCCGGCTCCTGGCACCGGAGACAACGACAAGAATCCTCCGCGCATTGCGTCGAGAAATCTTTTCGATCTCTCCGTCGGCCAGGACAACCTCTTCAACGGCGACCGCTATAAGTGGAGCCTGAAGCTGACCGGCACCAACATCACCAACAAGTACGCGCTCTATAACTTCCTCTCAACCTTCAGCGGCACGCACTACGTAAGTCCGCGCGCGATGACGGCCGAGCTTGGCTTCCACTTCTAACCCTAATCTCCATACGAACAAAGAAGCCCCGGTCCTAGCCGGGGCTTCTGCTTTTGCTCGGGTGCAATCAGGAGGATTGAAACAGAGAGACGATCGAGGAAGGCAGCCGTTGCGAGTTATAGCGTTGCTCGAAACAGCGCCGAGCAGCAGCACGCATGGCATCTTTCTGTGAAACAGGCATGTTTTCCCACTGCTCGATCATGCGCCGGGTTCCGTCGAGCGTGTCCGGCTCGACGATCGCAGCGCCATCGCTCTTGACCTCGGCATGGATATTCACCTGATCGGAGATCAGCACCGGAAGCCTGCAGGCCAGAGCTTCTGCAACCGAAATGCCGAAGTTCTCCTGGTGCGAAGGCAGAATAAAGGCATCGGCACAGAAATATGCGCCCCACTTCGTATCTCCGCTGAGCATTCCCGGCCAGTGGATGCGGTCTGCCACTCCAAGCTCGACAGCGCGGGCTTCGAGTTGCGCCTTCCATCCTGTCTGATCAGGACCAGCTATTACCAGGTGAAGATCGGCCGCAGCAGCCGCGGCAAAGGCTTCGATCAGCAGATCGCATCCCTTCTTCGGATGAATGCGGCCCAGAAAAAGCAGGAACCTCTTTTCTTCCATCTGCGGGCAAAGCTCAAGGAAAGCACGCCGATACAGAGCCGTGTCTTTACCAGGTCCAGGAGTGCCGTACGGAACGACCATGCCTTCGGCGCGATACGGCCACATGCTCTTCGCGGCAAGATGCATCTCAGCCTCCGAGGTAAAAAGCACACGGTGAGCATCGCGGATGAGCTTGTATTCGTTGAAGAGCCAGTAAGGCCACTTCTTCGCAAACTTGGTGAGATACGGCTTATTGAAATAAGGATCAAGCATGCCATGCATAAAAACGGCATACCTCTGGCGTCCGTGGAGAGCCAGCCACGCCGCGCGGCCGTGATATTGCCAGAGCCCATTCACCACCACGCCATCGAAACGTGAAGCGTTCTCGCGCAACCAGGGCAATAGCGTTGGCGAATAGCCATAGGTATTCTTTCTCGGACCATGCGCCGAGACCGGGAACGGCAACTCGCGGAGAAACTCCGCCCGCGGATCGTCCAGTGTCGCCACTTCGACATCGTGGCCCTCGCGGAGATAGCCCGCAGCAAGACGGCGCAGCCCCTCCGGCGGTCCACCGTACGCGAGATCGAGAGACGGGATGATATGCAGGATGCGCATGCGATTTGCGGCTACCTGCCCATTAAAGCATGCAAGCCGCCATACTGTTGCCGCATAGAGAGGCCGCTATATCCTAGAACGGTATGTCGAACCCCACCGAAATGAAGCCTCCCGTCGCCGCCATCCGCCACACCGAAACAACCCTGCACGGCACCACTCTGGTGGACGACTACGCATGGCTGCGCGAGAAAGACAATCCCGAGGTCATTGCCTACCTTGAAGCGGAAAATGCATGGACCGCCGCAGATCTCGCACCGACAGCCGAACTGCAAAAAACGCTCTACCAGGAAATGGTGAGTCACATCAAGGAAACCGACGTTTCGGTTCCCTTCCGCGACGGCAGCTGGTGGTATTACTCGCGCACCGAGCAGGGTGCGCAGTATCCCATCTACTGCCGCAAAGCTGCTCTTACCGATGATCTCGACCGCTTTCCCGGTGATGCCGCACAGGAAGAGACTGTGCTCGATATCAATGAGCTGGCCAAGGGCGAGCCGTACATGGCAGTCAGCGCACTCACCGTCTCCGATGACGGTCATCTGCTGGCCTATGCCGTAGACAACAAGGGCTTTCGCCAGTACACGCTGCAGGTCAAGGATCTGCGCACCGGCGCGCTGCTGAGCGAGCGCGTGGAGCGCGTCGGCTCCGTGCTCTGGGCTGCGGACAATGCGACCCTCTGCTACACCGTCGAAGATGAGGTACAGAAGCGGCAGTTCCAGTTCTTCCGCCATACTCTAGGCCGTCCGCACAGTGAAGATGTGCTGGTTTTCGAGGAGAAAGACGAGCGTTTCAATCTCGGCGCAGGCCGCACGCGGGATGGTATCTACACGATTCTCGAAAGCTCGAGCCATACAACGACTGAGAACTGGTTCCTGCGCTCCGATGATCCCGCCGGCAAGTGGCAACTGATTGAGCCGCGACGCGATGATTTCGAGTACTACGTGGATCACCGCCACGGCCTCTTCTATATCCGCGCCAACGACACGGGACGCAACTTCCGGCTGGTCACGACACCGGTTGAGACCCCCTCAAAGGCATACTGGCGTGAAGTGCTGCCACATCGCGAAGACTCGATGCTCGAAGAGATCGATCTCTTTGCTTCGTTCTTTGTCGCCTGTGAGCGAACGCTTGGCCTGCAGCACCTGCGCATTCTTCCCTTTTCCGGACAAGACGGCACGCTGGGCACGGTGCAGGAGATCGCCTTTCCCGAGCCGGCCTACAGCGCACATCCGCACATCAATCGTAACTTTGACACGCACAAATTCCGTTATGGCTATCAGTCGCTGGTGACACCCAGCTCTGTCTTCGAGTATGACGTCGCCACCGGGGAGTCGACGCTGCTCAAACAGATTGAAGTACCGGGCGGATTTGATCGCTCGCACTATCACTCCGAACGTCTGTTCGCCACGGCCTCCGACGGCACGCAGGTTCCAGTGTCGCTGGTCTATCGCTCTGATCGCTTCGAGCACGGCAAGAATCCTCTCTACATTTATGGATATGGCTCGTATGGCTACTCGCTGCCGAACAACTTCAGCAGCAGCCGGCTAAGCCTGCTCGACCGCGGCTTCGTCATGGCCTTCGCGCATATCCGCGGCGGCGGCGATCTCGGCAAGAAATGGCACGATGCAGGCCGCCTGATGGAAAAACGGAACACGTTCACCGATTTCATCGCGGTCACGGAACATCTCGTTGCCAGCGGATATGGCGATGCGAAGCGCATAGCTATGGAAGGCGGAAGCGCAGGCGGGCTGCTGATGGGCGCAGTGTGCAACCTCCGTCCCGACCTTTATCGGGCGGTGCTCTCGCACGTGCCGTTCGTGGATGTGATGAACACCATGCTCGACGCCTCTCTGCCGCTGACGGTGCCGGAGTACGAGGAGTGGGGCAATCCAAATGAACCTGAGGCATTCCGCTACATGCTGAGCTATTCGCCGTATGACAATGTGGAAGCCAAGGCCTACCCCGCAATGCTGGTAAAGACCTCGCTTCACGACAGCCAGGTAATGTATTGGGAGCCGGCCAAATATATAGCGAAGCTGCGGACGCTCAAGACCGACAACCATACGCTGCTTTTCCATACCAATATGACAGCCGGACACTCCGGCGCCTCAGGGCGCTACGACTATCTCGAAGAGATAGCAATGGACTATGCCTTTCTCCTGCGCGAGCTTCACGTCGAAGGCTGATCCCACGGGCGCAGCGCAATGCGCCCTCACTTTATCCGAATAAGGATCCTGTATGTCCAGTACTGCAGAAACACTCTCCACCCCGGTAATCGACCTGCGCAGCGATACAGTCACGAAACCCACCGCAGCCATGCGCGCGGCGATGGCCGATGCCGAAGTCGGCGATGACGTGTACGGAGAAGACCCCACGGTGAATCGCCTCGAAGCGCGCGCCGCGGAGCTCTTTGGACGTGAGGCTGCCATCTTTGTGCCCACCGGCAGCATGGGCAACCAGATCGCGATCAAGCTGCATACACAGCCAGGACAGGAAATCATCTGCGACGCGCGCGGGCATATCGTCGACTGGGAGATGGCCATGGTATCGGCGTTCTCCGGCTGCCATCTGCGCACCGTTCCCGGCGATCGCGGCGTACTGCAATGGGAGCAGATCAAGGCAGCGATTGCGCCGAAGCTCTACTATCGCGCGCAAACGGGGCTGATCTCGCTCGAAAACTCGCACAACATGGCGGGAGGCACGGTCACGCCGCTTGAAGTGTACGAAGAGATCTGGAACGGCGCACGCGATGCCGGCATTCCGGTACACCTCGACGGAGCCCGTGTCTTCAATGCAGCCACAGCGCTCGGCATCAATGTGGCCACATTGACCAGCGGCTTCCAGAGCGTGATGTTCTGCCTCTCGAAGGGACTCTGCGCGCCGGTCGGCTCCATTCTGGTCGGCAGCCGACGCTTCATCGAGCGGGCCCGCAGCGTGCGCAAGATGCTGGGCGGAGGTATGCGTCAGGCAGGCATTCTGGCGGCAGCAGGACTGATCGCACTTGAAGAGATGCCGCAGCGCCTGCACGAAGATCATGCCAACGCACGACTGCTGGCTGAAGGTTTAGCAGCAATTCCAGGGATTGAAATCGATCTCACGGCAGTACAGACAAACATCGTGATCTTCCGCCTGCGCGGCGTCGCGGATGTTGCGCCGGTGCTGGCGAAGCTGAAGCAAAAAGGAGTGCTGGCGGGCGCGGCAGCAGCAGACCAGATCCGCTTTGTGACGCATCATGATATTTCGCGCGAAGCCTGTGAGCATGCACTGGCCATCTCTATTGAGACATTCACTGCTTCATAACGCGAACTTCGAATCGAAACAGGAAGGCCGGGAGAAAATCTCCCGGCCTTCTTTCTTATCTATCCTGCTGCAGGCAGGATAAGCCCACTGCAAGAGCTGTGGTTCGAGTTAGAACGCGTACTTCAGCGAAAGCTGGATACGGCGTTCGGTGGAGGTCGTGCCGGTAATCTGGCCAAAGTTCGAGTCGGTAACCGTAGCATGCGGTGCGCTGTAGCTGGCTACGTTCAGCAGGTTGAAGAAATCGGCACGGAAGGCCAGCGCATGTTCTTTCCAGATCGGGAAGGACTTGGAGAGAGCTGCGTCAACCTGCTCGTAGCCATCGCCACGCAGGGTCATGGGGCGAACGTCGCCGAAGGTGGTCGTGGGCTGCGGCCCGAAGACGCAGGTGCCATTGTTGGTATCGACCGAGCACGCCGCTTCGGAGCCACCGGGCTGTACCGCGGTTCCGAACCATGCATTCAGTGAGCGGCCGGTTACGTGAAGGGGACGATACTGGTTGGGACGGGCGGTCGCCGAATACACCTTGCTGGAGTAGTTAGAGGTCGTGCCCGCGGTCAGGGGGAAGGCAGTGTAGGTAACGTCGGTCAAAGCCAGCTTCCAGCCGCCGACAGCCTCGTCGAAAGCACGGTTCATGTTGGCGCCGAACTGACGGCCGCGGCCGAAAGGCAATGCATATTCACCCGAGACGCTTAGAGCCTGGCGGATATCGAAACCCGCGTCGCCCCACTCGGCCCGCATGTCATAGGCATTCTGCTGGTAGTAACCGCCGCTGATGTTCGACACACCGTAGTAGCCAAAGCTGTCGGTCATCGAGTGCGAAAGCGTGTAGTTGGCCGTCAGTTCCAGACCGTCGGTCAGGCGCTGGCGAAGGACCGCCTGCATGGCGTTGTAGTTGCTGGCGGCGTTGGTGGCGCTGATCTTCACCACGCCGGTGTCCACCGTCGACGGATCAGGGTTGGTGCCAGCGGCATAATTCTCACCGTTCACCGTGCCCACCAGGCTGTCATAGGGACCAAGCTGGTCGGGCGATGGACGCTGGTTGCCCCAGTACGGGTCGGTGAGGTGATGACCGAGGATGCCGACATAACCGAGCTGTACTGAAGTATTGGCGGCAAGCTGATATTCGGTAGTAAGGGTGATTTCCTGCGTAGAAGAAGGCTTCATGTTCTTCGGCCACGCGTAAAAAGTGGTGGTCGGCGGCGTAGTGGTCGGGAAGCCATTCGAAGTTTCGTAGTAGGTTCCCGTAGAGGTTACAACGCCATCGCTGATGGTCGGATTGACACCAGTTTCCTGATAGTCGGTATGGAAGGGCGGATTCTGGGTCAGACGAAGGTTGGCGCCCATACCTTCAAAGTAGCTGGTGATGCCGTAGCCGCCGCGGATGACCCAGCGCGGGGTGATCGCATAGGCAAAGCCGAAACGGGGCTGGACCTGCGCATAGTACGGATCGTAGAGAGCGCGGCTGTTGCCGTCCACGCCTGCATACTCCACCGCACCGGTCGCCAGGTTCAGGTTGGCCATCTTGTTATTCACTTCGTAGATGGGCTGATCGAACTCCCAGCGGACGCCGAGGTTCAGCGTCAGCTTGTCGCTGAACTTCCAGTCGTCCTGCGCAAAAATACCGTCGCGCCACTGACGCTGACCGGTAAGGCCGGTGACCGCGCCCACCGAAGCCGAGTTCACACGGTCGAGCAGGAAGTCGGCAAAAGGATAAGCGGTGCCGCCATCGGTCGAGTACTGACCGTCATAGCTGAAGCTACCCAATTCACCGTCATTGCCGGGATAGAAGCTGTTTTGCTGGTAACGGATGAACGAAGCACCGAACTTGAACAGATGCTTGCCATACTGCCAGGTCAGATCGTCGGCGTATTCAAAAACATTGTCGACGAAGACTTCCGGCGTCGGGTTGGCGCCGAAGTTGCTGGGCATGCCGGTGGCATCGTTGGTCGAGAAGGACTGAAGGCTGAAGCCCGCGGTTTCCTGCGCCTTGCTGGGAATGCCGACGATGGAGTTGCCGTCGAGACCGAAGATACCGCTCGGGTCAGTGGTGACGCCGCTGTTGAACTGGATGCGCGAGTAGGAAGCACGCGCCAGGTTCACGATGGCAGGCGAGAGGGTGTGGGTCCAGGTGATGTTACCCAGGTGGTCGGGGTAATTCGAGGCGCTGGGAAACTCGACCGGGAGCGGATCCTTGGTCGTAGCGTTCTGCGCATATCCCTGAGAATAGCGGCCGGAAATGACGTCGTTGAGCCGGGGATGATAGTCGATCTTGACGTCACCCTGGTCGTTCGTCTGGAAGGTGCCCGAAGGACCGACAAAGTTGTTATAGATCCCCGTCGGATCGCTGGTTGGGTTGTTCGGGGCCGGATAGGCATTCTGATGAGCAGCCAGATACTGGGCGATCGAGCTGTTTACTGGAACCTGGTTGTTGGTATAAGGCGTCGGCGTACCGTTGGCCTCAAGCGTCTGCGTATCGTACAACTGAATGCCACCGGTCGAGTTGATGCTGTATAGGTTGGAGAGGTCGCCCTTCAGCATGTCCTGGGTAGCAAGGCTGTAGTCCGTCTCGCCGCCCGTGTGGTACCGCATGCCTTCATAGTCGACGAAGAAGAACAGCTTATCCTTGATGATCGGACCGCCGAAGGTAGCACCGAAGATCGCCTGCGTAAACGGATTCTTGGCGACAGGAATCACGTTATGGTCGTTGGCCCAGGAGTTGGCGTCCAGGTTGTCGTTCTGCAGAAAGCCGAAGACCGAACCGTGGAACTTGTTGCTGCCGCTCTTCATGACCATCAGCACTTCGCCGCCGTTCACGTTGCCGAATTCGGCGTTCGCATTCGACGAGACGACGCGCAGCTGTTCGATGGAGTCCGGGCTGGGAGTATAGCCGACCGTGTTGTTGATGTTCTCGTTGATTTCCTGGCCGTCGAGCAGGTAGTTGTTCGACTGCTGGCGGCTGCCGTTGACGTTGGCTTCGTTCGAGTCGCCAGTCGAGCGCTCGGTCGAGTTCGATCCGCCGAAGCTGCCGTAGCCGGTGACCACCGCGCCGGGGGTGAAGGCGGTCAGCTGGGTGAAGTCGCGACCGTTGAGCGGCACACTGTTGATGGTGTTCTCGGTGAAGGTTTCACCGTTGGTCGCGTTCTCGGTCTGAAGGATCGGCTGGAGCTCTTCCTTCACAGTCACGGTAGTGCTGGTCTGGCCTACGGTAAGGGGAATATCAATCTTGGCGTCCTGATCAATTTCCAGCGCAAACGGACCGTAGTGCGCAGTGCTGAACCCCTGCGCTTCCACTGTGATGGTGTACTGACCAATTTGCAGGAAGCGAACCGAATACTCACCCGCATTGTTGGTCGTCGCTACCGTATTAACACCGGTAGCCGTATTTGTTGCCGTCACCTTCGCACTAGGGACAATGGCCCCGCTTGGGTCAGTGATGGTGCCGCGGATGGAGCCGGTGACGGTCTGTGCCATCCCCGGGATACACGCGACAGCCAGCATCAGCGCCCACATGAGACATGTGGATATGCGTTTCATAGTTTTGTTGCCTCCAAAGAGAAACGGGTCTTTCTTGAAACAGGTGTTTCTTCGCCATACGGCAGTGCAAACGACAGCAAAACGGGACCAAGATTGCTGCATTGGCTACATCATTTCTGCCGGCAGTTCTTCCGCCGATCATGAATGTGGAGATAAAGGTATAGACAACTGGACACTGATGCAAGCAGGAAAAAAGGACGCAATGAGGAGGATCAGGACGGCCTTATAGGGCAACATGCGTCTCTCTGCAGGACAAACGCTCCCACGAGCCAAGCAGGGCGTATCTGTCGTCCCGCTGAAGGGCTATATATCGGGAGGGGGTATACCGAGAAAGCCCCCCAAGAAACCTTTGGTGACTTGCTGCAAGGGGAAAATTGCTAGAATAGAAGCATGCCGAAGTACTCCATCGTCGTCCCTTTCCACAACGAAGAAGAAAACATCACCGCCATGTACGACCGGCTCAAGGCTGTCATGGAGCAGGTGGGGGACAGCTTCGAGCTGGTGCTCGTCGACGACGGCTCAAGCGACCGCAGCTACAAGCTGCTGGAGGAGATCGCCGCGGTGGACAGCCGCGTGCTGGTCGTAAAGCTGCGCCGCAATTTCGGACAGACCTCGGCCCTGGCCGCCGGCTTCGACCACGCCCAGGGTGACTACATCCTGGCCATGGATGGCGACCTGCAGCACGACCCCAACGAAATCCCCAACTTCCTCGAGAAACTCGAAGAAGGCTATGACGTGGTCAGCGGATGGCGCAAGGAGCGTATCGACAATTTTGTCATGCGCCGCTTCCCTTCGCGCTGCGCTAACTGGCTGATGGCCAAGCTCTCCGGCGTCGATATCCACGACTTCGGCACCACCTTCAAGGCCTATCGCCGCGAGGTGATTCACAACGTTCCGCTGTATGGCGAGATGCACCGGTTTATCCCGGCCCTGGCAGCCTGGTACGGGGCCAGCATCTGCGAAATTCCGATCAAGAACGTGAACCGCGAGCGGGGCAAGAGCCACTATGGCATCGGCCGCACCTTCCGCGTCTTCTTCGACCTGCTGACGATCCGCTTCCTGCTCAAGTACATGACCCGGCCGTTGCACTTCTTCGGCATCTTCGGCGCACTGGGCATGCTCTTCGGCTCGATCATCGCCTTCAGCCTGTGCGTGTTGAAGCTCTTCACCCACCAGCACGTGATGGATCAGCATGGCCCGTGGTTTGTGATCGCCGGTGTCCTGATCCTGGGCGGCATCCAGATGCTGGCTATCGGCCTGCTGGGCGAACTGCAGGTTCGCCACTACCACACCAATTCGCACCGCGCGCCTTACACCATCGACCGGCTGGTGCGCCTGCGCGCTCCGGGCGAGCCGAGCATCCTCCAGGATTAAGCAGTTGAAAACCCCAGAGCCGTCCTTCGGGACGGCTCTTTTCTTTTCGGCATCCTTCGCAACGGCTTGCTCATCCTGTGTCTTATGAAAGCCATCCAGATCACCCGCACCGGCAGTCCTGAAGTCCTCGAACTGGTCGATCTCCCCATTCCCTCCCCCCAAGCTGGAGAGGTTCTGGTCAAGATTCGCGCTTCCGGCGTCAACTTCATCGATATCTACTATCGCGAAGGCCGGTACAAAGCGCCGCTGCCCTTGATCGATGGGCAGGAGGCAGCCGGTATCGTGGAATCTGTCGGCGAAGGTGTAACTGGGTTCCAGCCTGGTGACCCGGTAGCCTGGTGCAATGTACTTGGCACCTATGCCGAGTATGCGATCGCTCCCGCGGACCGCCTGGTGCATATCCCGGAGGGGGTCGATCTGCGTCTCGCCGCGGCCGTGATGCTGCAAGGCCTGACCGCCCACTACCTGGCATACTCGACCTTTCCACTGAAGGCAGGCGACACGGCTCTGGTGCACGCCGCAGCCGGTGGCGTGGGGCTGCTGCTTACGCAGATGGCTGCGCAGATCGGCGCAAGGGTGATTGCCACGGTTTCAACCGAAGAGAAGGCCGAACTCGCACGCCAGGCCGGCGCCGCGGAGATCATTTTCTACACGCGCGAGGACTTCGAAGCACGGACACGCGAGCTGACAGAGGGATGCGGCGTGGATGTCGTCTACGACTCCGTGGGCCTGACGACATTTGAAAAATCACTCAACGTGCTGCGCCCGCGTGGCCTGATGGCGCTCTTCGGAGGCTCCAGTGGCGCAGTACCGCCCTTCGACCTGATCGAGCTCTCGACAAAGGGATCGCTCTACGTGACGCGGCCGACGCTGAAGCACTATGTGCAGACCCGGGATGAGCTGGTTACGCGAGCGGCCGCGGTTTTTCAGGCTGTCAAAGCCGGAACGCTGCAGGTACGCACAGAGCATGATTATCCCCTGGCCAATGCGGCACAGGCACAGATGGACCTTGCAGGCAGAAAAACCACTGGCAAAGCGTTGCTCATTCCTTAAAAGTGCTGCAGCCGCTCCGCCGGAGCATGCTCCGGCGGACGCGCGCTTTCACGCTCCAGGGAGCGACTGACCAGATCGCGCGATCCTAGTCCGACCGCCAGCGCCAACGCCAACACAATGCCGCCGAAGAGGATGCCGAAGGCAAGATCGACAATCTGGCCTCCGATGGAAAGATGGTCGAGAGCCATGGCTGTCGTCAGGATCAGCACCAGCCACTTCGCACCCGTGGCCAGCAGGCGGGCATAGTGCAGATTGAGGTTGACAGCCGTGATCAGCACGCTCCGTGAAAGGAAGCGTGCGACGATGTTGCCGATGAAAAAGAGCAGCGCAGCGGCAAAGATGTGCGGCAGGTAGGGAAAAACATAGGCCGTGATGGCAGGCTCGGCGGACGCGGCATCGAAGGCCGAGACACCGACCAGAACACCGAGCGCAACAAAGATCCAGAAGACAACACGGGTGACGAGGGTGGTTGGAGTATTCGTCGGCGACCACTCGGCCAGAGTATCCGCGCCCTTCCGCAACCGCTCGTCAAAGCGCAGCCTGGTAAGAACGCTCCTCACCAGCCAGGAGAAGAGCCATCCCAGGGCAAGAAAGATCAGCAGCGCGACGATGAAAGCCAGTATGCCGGGAAGCAGCATGGCAATCTTCGTCGTCACGCGGCTCATCGAGTCCCGCAGTGCCTGTTCAATCTGGTTCCACATGACGAAATCCTCCTGGTCTTCGCGAATCAGCTCACGCGATCCGGCCATCTCCAACGCGATACGAAATAGGGCTTATACACTTCAAATGCCTGCGCCAGTTCTTCCAGGCGCGCCTGTGTCTTCACCAGAGAAAGATCGCTTACGCTTCGCACATAGGAAGCAACCCAGCCAAGATAGAGCGGCGTCAGCGCGCCCAGCAGGTGTCCACGGCTGATGCGGCGCACGTGCCAGGCGACTGCGAAGTCATAGACGATCTTCACCCAGAGCTCATCCGGCATGGAAAACTCCGCCGGAGACAGACGAGCGAGCCGCTGCAGCTCAAAGAGTGAGAGAGGCGGCAGGGCAATCCGCCATACCTCTTCGAGGTTGCGGAAGCCGAGCACGAAGGAATCGATCAGCGGCTGCGGATCGGGAGCGGGCAGCTCAGCCGTCTCCGGCCCGGCTCCGCTCTGCGCTGTGAGGGCACGCATGGCCTGAGAGCCGCGGACACGCTGCCATTGCGCCGCCTGCAGCTCTACTTCCTGGAAGAGCGAGCCGACGAGCTGCCCGATGACCGTACTCAGCTCGAGTCCTTCACTCTGCGTGCTGTGCCGGATATGCAGAGGCGCTTCGCATATCTCTCCGCCATCCATACCCGCCACTGTTGCCGGCCATAACAACCGTGGTGCGGTGAGTGCGCGCTGCGGCTGCCCCGCAGTCATGCGGGATATCATGCGCGCGGAAACTCCGAAGTCAGAAGGCAGCGGTGCTGAAACACGACGCCCGCAAAGCGAACGCGAAAGCGGAGCAAGAAGCCCCTTGTTCAGCAGGCCTTCGTATTTCCCTTCCGGGTAGACAGGCATGACCAGATCACAGTTGCCTTCGAGAATGGGGATAGCGAGCTGCAAGGAACCAGGATCATCGAACGCAGCAAGATCGGGGTGAAAGACAATGCAGCCGCGAGCCTCAAGGATGGAAGCCAGCCCGATCACCGCAAGCTGTGCGCTGGACAGCTCAATCCAGGGCCCAAGCGAAGGATCATGTGCCGCCGGAACAAAAGGCAGAAGCTCCAGGCCTTCAGGCAGGGGCTGCGACGGCATCTCCTGCACGCCAGCGAAGGCCAGTACCGTGCGTCCCGGCGATGGAGAGAGCCGCTGCAGCCATGACGGTATCTTTTCGAGCAGAAGCTCGAACGGCGCAACACCCGCCACGCCGATCACCAGATCTGCGCTGCCAATTTCCTCGACTCGTTTGCGCGTCTCTTCTGAGAGCTCGAATCTAGCCATCGCTCCTTAATCCTTACAAGTTGCCGTATGTCGCTGCCATGTTCTGCTGCAGTTCCAGCCAGAGGAATTCATAAGGGCCGAGAGTCACCCGGTAGGGTGCACTGGTCACAGCCGGGAATTCGACATAGCCGAGCATCTCGACAGGGAGCATACCTTCAAAGCCGGAGAGATCGAGCTCCGCAGGCTGCCAGACATGCGAGAGGTTGGCCACGCAGAGAATCTGTACTCCGTCGAGCTCACGGATATAGGCCATGATCTTGCGATTCAGGGCTCCCAGGAAGCGCAGCGTGCCGCGCCCGAAGACCGGGAACAGCTTGCGCAGAGCAATCATGTTGCGCATCCAGTTCAGCAGCGACGAGGGATCGCCTTGCTGCGCCTCGACATTGATCGCCTCATAGCCCCAAACCGGGTCCATGATGACCGGGCTGTACAGACGCGCGGGATTGGCGCGCGAAAAGCCTGCGTTGCGATCGCCCGACCACTGCATCGGCGTGCGCACGCCGTTCCGGTCGCCGAGATAGATGTTGTCCCCCATCCCGATCTCATCGCCGTAATAAAGAATAGGCGTGCCGGGGAAGGAAAAGAGCAGGCTGTTGAGCAGCTCGATACGACGGCGATTATTGTCCATCAACGGGGCGAGCCTGCGACGGATACCAACATTGATTCTCATTCTCGGGTCGGCGCTGTAGGCCAGATACATGTAATCGCGCTCGTCGCCGGTGACCATCTCAAGCGTGAGCTCATCATGGTTACGCAGGAACATGCCCCACTGGCAGATCTCAGGAATCTCCGGAGTCTGCGCCATGATATCGGTAATCGGCTGACGATCCTCCTGGCTCAGAGCCATATAGATGCGCGGCATCAGAGGGAAGTGGAAAGCCATGTGGCATTCGTCGCCATCGCCAAAGTAGTCGCGCACGTTGATCGGAGGCTGATTGGCTTCGGCCAGGATCATGCGGCCTTCGTAGCGCTCATCGAGAGCGGCGCGGATTTTCTTGATGGCAGCGTGCGTCTCGGCGAGATTCTCGCAGTTGGTGCCATCTCGTTCGACGAGATAGGGAATCGCATCCAGCCGCAAACCATCCACGCCCATATCGAGCCAGAAATGCAGAACCTTGATGACCTCTTCCATCACACGCGGGTTGTCGAAGTTCAGATCCGGCTGATGCGAAAAGAATCGGTGCCAGTAATACGCCTGCGCAACAGGATCCCACGACCAGTTCGACTTCTCCGTGTCGGTGAAGATAATGCGGGCGTCCTTATAGAGCTGATCGCTGTCCGACCAGACATAAAACTCACGTGCCGGCGAACCGGGAGGCGAAGTACGAGCAGCCTGAAACCAGGGATGCTGGTCCGAAGTGTGATTGATGACCAGCTCGATCATGACCTGCAGCCCCCGCTCATGCGCGGCATCGAGGAAGAGCTGAAAATCATTGATCGTGCCATAGCTGGGGTGCACGTTCATGTAATCGGAGATGTCGTAGCCATCGTCGCGCAGCGGCGAAGGAAAGAAGGGCAGAAGCCAGATGCAGGTCACGCCAAGATCTGTCAGGTAATCGAGCTTCTGCATCAGGCCGCGAAAATCTCCGATGCCGTCGTTGTTACTGTCGGCAAAGGCCTTCACATGCAGTTCGTAGATGATTGCGTCCTTGTACCAGAGAGGATCAGAAACACTCCCTGGCTTACGCATCTTCTTCACCGTACCTGTCGCCATCGTTCTCGTGCTCTCCCTGCGCTCCGCCGCATTTTCCTGGGGAAAAGGACTCACGCTCTCTGCCGATTCTGCCTGTTCAGGCATTGAGATGCGCAATTGGCAGCGTTCGGTGGCTGACGAATCAGAAACATCCGCCTCGGCGCCTCATCGCCCAATCGCCCCTCAAAGACCATGCGTGCGCAGGGCCAGCTGCGCCGCCCGGTATCCGCACATGCCATGCACCCCTCCTCCTGGCGGCGTCGAAGACGAGCAGAGATACAGGTTACGATCCGGCGTGGCGTATTGCTTCCAGGTAGGGCGCAGGAAGGTCTGCCCGAGGGTCATCGCACCACCGCTGATATCTCCACCGACGAGATTCGAGTCGGCAGCTTCAAGATCGGCAGGGGTCGAAACACGTCGGGCCAGAACGCAATCGCGGAAGCCAGGGGCAAAGCGCTCGATCTGACACTCGACGATCTCCGTCATGTCCACGGTGCAGCCATTCGGCACATGGCAGTAGACCCACGCAATGTGCTTCCCTTCCGGCGCGCGTGACGGGTCAAAGAGCGTCGGCTGCGCGAGGATCATGTAGGGGCGCTCACTGATACGGCCGCGGGACATCGCATCCTCGGAGCGGGCAATCTCTGCGAGCGATCCGCCGAGATGCAGGCAGATGGCGCGGCGGCAATCGGCTGCGGTCCAGGGGATCGGCTCCGAGAGCGCATAGTCGATCTTGAAGGCGCCCGGACCCGGCTCAAAGCGCTCAAGACAGCGCCGGAACCCTGCCGGCAGACGCGATCCGGCGATAGAGGCAAGATGCCGCGGGGCCGTATCAAACAAGACAGGGTGGCCAGCATCCGAAGCAGCCAGCTCCTCAAGAGAGACAATCCGACGGCCTGTTTCCACGCTTCCGCCCAGGCTGCGAAGGTACCCAGCCAATGCATTCGGAATCGCCTGCGCTCCCCCTGCCGGAACCGGCCAGCCGACGACATGCGTCGAGGCCGCCAGAACAATGCCGATCGCCGAACTCAGCGGCGCCTCAAGGCTGAGAAAAGAGTGGGCCGCCATCCCGGCAAAGAGCGCCTTCGTCCGCTCGCTGCGGAAGCGCCGGGCGAGAAGCGTAGCCGGCAGCATGGCGCGGAGCCCAAACCCGGCAAGCAGCAACGGATGCCGCGGAAGATGTGGAATGGGACCCAGGATCTCATTCGCAAAGACATCCCAATTCCGGACGAGCGGCTCGACCAAACGCCGCCACGCCTCGCCGTCTTCGCCCAGCAGGCGGACAGCTTCGCCCAGATCCCGCTCCAGCACCACCGCCGTCCCGTCATCCAGCGGATGAGCCAGGGGAATAAGCCCATGCACCCAGCGGAGGCCGTAATCGGCCAATGGCAGGCTGCGGAAAAACGGCGAGCTCGCACCCATGGGATGCACCGCCGATCCGAAATCATGGCGAAAGCCGGGCAGCGTCAGCTCGAGCGTGCGCGAAGCGCCGCCAAGAATGCTCTCTGCCTCGAAAACAGTCACACCATATCCGGCCTGCGCCATCGTAATGGCGGCGGCGAGACCATTGGGACCGGCTCCGATCACAGAAGCGCGAGGCACATCCGTATTACAACAGGAACCCGCCTCTTGCGGACAGGAATGCGCACGCCACTGGCGGCACCACCGTATCAAAGATCAGAAATGCTCTAATCGTGCGGAGGCAGGCTCATCGGCATGGCGACGACGGTCACTTCCCCGTTTGCCGTGGTCGTCAGTTCCGGCGCGTACAGGCCGAGGAGCTCGCGGCGCCACCAGTTCCCTGTCCTGCGTTTTTCCTCGAGCGAAGTAAACCAGTATTGCCAGAGCACGGCCCGGACATACTTCGGCGGCGCAGCAGCAAAGGGGTTGCTCCGGAAGAGGGCTAACACATCGCGATCATTCTGCAACAGGTGTTCCTCCGCGAGAGGCACGATCTGGTTCTGCCTCCACTCGCCGAGCGAAGAGAACCAGAGATTCCAGTCGAAGCGGGGCTGGTAAGGCGCATAGATGCCCGGCCGCTCATTGAGCGCCTGCGGCTTGTATCGGAAGGGATATGCAATCCACGTCTGGCCATCGTTTGAGCCCTGGAACTCGATCTCGTACCGGCCCCGCGTCATGACCGCAAAGAGGCCGTACTGGTTGGCGATGCGAAACGGTTCGAGAGCGCGGATCGGCTCCATCGGCAGCGGCAGATCATGAAGCGGGATGAGGATGAGCTTTGCCGTCGTCACATAAGCAATCCAGGTGAGGGCAACTGCGCTCACAGCCAGGCGCAGCGCTCCCAGATGCCCCTGAAGGCCACGCGATGATGCCGCACTTCCCTGCTGCTCTGCATCCGTATGCAAAATGGAGAGCGGCGGCTCATCTTCGAAGCCGGCGTCCGCGACTGGTGCCACAGGATCAGGCGTCCGCAGGCGGCGCGGTATCCAGCGGCGAAGCCAGCCGTCATCGAGCAGCAGGATACCCAGCGAAAGCACGAGGTAATTCAGAAAGGTGTAATTCGCCGTGAGAATTACACCCGCTTCCCATGGCGTGACGATGCAGAAGCAGATCAGCCGCAGGCGGCGCGGGCAGAAGAGCAGCAGCACGACGCCAAATTCCATCACCAACGTGAGAGCGACGGTAGTGGCATGGAATCTATGCGGAAGATGCTGTACATACCAGCCAACCCAGGTTGGCAGAGGACCGTTCTGGTAGTACTGGTCCATCGCGCTGAAGTTGCGCCACTGCTCATCGCCCGAGAGCAGCTTGACCATACCGGATTCGAAGTAAATGCGGAACCATTCCCACTGCAAAAGGAAGAGACTGACACGCGAAGGCGGTGTCGCTTCTCCCCAACCCGGCCGCAGTCCGCTCGGGACGAAAAAGAGCGCGAGGAAGCCGGCTTCGAGCAACATTCCATCTGACTGGTAGCCGGAGAAATCCGACGCGGCAACCACAAAAGACAGGAAGCAGACGAAGCAGACAAGGAAACTCAGGCGTGGCCAGAGATTCAGCAGTGCAGCCAGCGCCGCGAGCATGCCAATCCAGCAGAGCGCCATGAGCATGTCGGAACTCGGGGAGAGCCACAGCAGCGTCGGCGCAAACCAGAACCTCGCCGGGCCGAGCGCTCGTGCAATCGCCGGAAGATACTGGGTGATCGGCAGAATGCCCTCAGGGCCGATAAGCCCTTTGATCTGGAACGCGAGCGAGTAGAAGGCGGAGAAATAGATCAGCGCGAGCGCACGCAGAAAGAGCCAGCGCGTGATCAGGTGTCCTCGGCCTGAGAGGTTCGGGGCGAAGAGCCAGTGCAGCCACGCTCGCGGCTGCGAAACCGGAGAAGACGGCGCTGCGAATGCACGGCTCATGACGCAATCAGGATAGCCGCAATCCGAATCCCGGCGTTACTGAGCAGGGAGAGCCTGCTCCGATTGTGGATGTTCTGACTCCACGGGCGCCTGCACAAAATCCTCCGGGCCAAGCGGGTGGCGCAGAGCTTCCCATGCCGTGCGCAGCAGGATGCCGTCACTGGTATCGCCGCTGAGCTCCCAGATCATGATGCCCTCGAGATGCTGGTTCGCAGCGAAGCTGGCCTTGTAACGCACCGAGACCGGGTCTTCATAGGTCCAGAAGGTCTTGCCGTCGTAGAGCCATGGTGCCTGCGAATGCGGGTCGCGATGGATGGTGAACTCAGGCAGCAATGCCTGGATAAAGTGGTACGGCTGATCCTCGTGGATGGGCTTGCCTGTCTGGTGCAGGCCGTCGTTGGAATCCACCACGTTGGTCCAGCTATAGCCGTAAAACGGCAGCCCCATGAGTATTTTTTCCGGCGGCACGCCTGCCTCTTTGTATTCCGAGATGTTCTGCTCCACGCTGCCATGGTGGAGAGCGCCGGGGATGGGAAAGAGCGGCGCAATAAAGCCGGTGCTGTGCTCCCAGGGACCGGTGTAGTCATAATTCATCACGCCCACCTGGTCGACAATCCTGGCAATTTCACCGAAATCCGTACCCGGCAGCATGCGAGGCGAGTGTCCGACGGCAACAGACAGGCGCAGATCGCGGCGCACCGCATTCATCTGGCGACGGAACTCTTCGAGCAAAGCGCGATAGTTCGCCGCATCCTCTTCCTGCGGAAACTCCCAATTGATATCGAAGCCGTCAAAAAGCCTGGGCTCATGAATCCCGGGAGCGAAGTTGCCCCGAATAAAGGTGTCGATGCAGGAGGCAACAAAGGCCGCACGATTCTCCGGTTGCGCATCGAAGGCGAAATCCTTCGGATTGCCTTCGAGCGAGATCAGCACCTTCAGTTTTGAATAGCGGTGCTTGAGCTCCTGCATCTGGTGGAAATACCCTCGAAAAGGCGAGGCCGGATCGTCGGCATGATCGCTGATGCTCTGCTCCGCGGTATAGGCGGTCTGCAGATCGGCACGCGGGTCCGCAACCGAACAACGGCCATTGGTGACAAACCCTTGCGCGTAATTGATCTGGTCCAGCTGGCGGATCGCGCCGCTGATAACAATCGCCTTCACCGTGTAGGGATTGCCGGCATAGAGCCCCCATTGCGGGAAATATCCCACAACGACCGGGCGCCGGCCACGATGATGCCCGGGAAATGACCACGCATGCGCCAGAGGCAACGCGCCGGCTACACAGGCGAGGATCACGGTGCCGAATAGCATCCAGCGCAGCAAAGGAAAAAAGGAGTGCCGAGGTCTCACACAGGAAGAGACGAACGGGGCGGAATGAAGGATGTATTCATTTTCGATCGTCCTTGCTGTATCCGGATACGCTGGAAGAATCAACCGACCTTGTCCGCCACTGCGAGGAGTGTCTGGAAATGAGGCGGCTCGCTCTCACGATGGACGACCGACGTATGCACCGCAGCGAAGCCTGCGGCTCCCAGCATGGCTTCGATCTCTGCCTCGGCAAAACCCAGCCACTCGTCCGCATAAAGTTCGCGGGCCTCTTCAACGCGATGCTTCACCAGGTCGAGGATGGCGATGCGGCCGCCCGGACGGAGAATACGTGCCGCTTCGAGCACTGCTCGCTCCGGATGCAGTGCATGGTGCAATGACTGCGAGAAGAAAGCCAGATCGACCGATGCGCTCTCGATGGGCAGCTCTTCCATGTCCCCAAGCCGGAATTCCAGATTCGTGATGGCCTCTTTTCGCGCCTGTTCACGGCCTACCTCAATCATGCGGGCGGAGTTGTCTACGGCAATCACTTTTACAGCCCGTTGCGCCAGCAGCAGCGAAAAAGCACCCTCTCCGGCACCCAGATCGGCAATCACCATCGGCGGCATCAGTTTCAGCAGCGTCTCGGCCATCGCCTTCCAGCTCTTCCCCGGCACGTAATTGCGGCCATAACGCCCGGCAACCTCGTCGAAGAAGCTGCGCATGCGGTCCTGCCGCTTGCGCACCACGCTGCGAACGACGGCCGCATCGCTCGCAGCCTCGGCAATCTGTCCGCGGGCCTCGGCCAGCAGTCCGGTAAACACCCCTGTCCTGCCATCCGCGCTCAGCCGATAGAGACTGTATTTACCGATGCGCCGGTCCTCGACCAAACCCGCCTGCCGGAGCTGCGCAAGATGCGTGGAGATGGTGCTCTGGCCCATCACGAGGATCTCCTGCAGTTCAGCCACAGAGAGTTCCTCGTTCTCCAAAAGCAGGAGAATACGCAGGCGGTTGGGGTCGGCAGTGGCCCGCAAAATTTTCACAAGCGAAGACATGGCTCTTCTGAGATAATATCAACATATCTTGATGTAACGATATGAGGTGATCTGCATGGCAACCGCTACGCTTGAAACCAACGCGACCGACTTCCAGGTTGCGGACCTGTCCCTGGCCGACTGGGGCCGCAAGGAAATCTCCATTGCCGAGCATGAAATGCCCGGCCTGATGTCGATTCGCCGCAAGTATGCCGCCGAGAAGCCGCTGGCCGGCGTCCGCGTCACCGGATCGCTGCACATGACCATCCAGACGGCCGTGCTCATCGAGACGCTGGTCGATCTCGGCGCCGAAGTCCGCTGGGCCTCGTGCAACATCTTCTCTACGCAGGACCACGCGGCGGCAGCCATTGCGAAGGCGGGCGTGCCGGTCTTCGCCTGGAAGGGCGAGACGCTCGAAGAGTACTGGGATTGCACCTTCAAGGCGCTCTCGCACAAGGGCGGCCTCGGACCTCAGCTCGTCGTTGATGACGGCGGCGACGTGACCCTGCTGATCCACAAGGGTTACGAGCTCGAGAACGGCGACGGCTGGGTGAACACGCCTTCCTCGAACCACGAGGAGCAGGTCATCAAGGATCTGCTAAAGCGCGTGCATGCAGAAGATCCACAGCACTGGCACAAGCTAGCCAAGGAGTGGCGCGGCGTCTCGGAAGAGACCACGACCGGCGTGCATCGCCTCTACAAGATGAAGGAGCAGGGCCAGCTGCTGGTTCCGGCCATCAACGTCAACGATTCGGTGACCAAGTCGAAGTTCGACAACCTGTACGGCTGCCGCGAGTCGCTGGCCGACGGCATCAAGCGCGCCACCGACGTGATGGTCGCCGGCAAGATCGCGGTCATCTGCGGCTACGGCGATGTAGGCAAGGGTTCGGCGCACTCGCTGCGCGGCATGGGCGCGCGCGTCATCGTCACCGAGATCGATCCCATCAACGCGCTGCAGGCGGCGATGGAAGGCTTCGAAGTCACGACGCTCGAAGACACGCTGGGCCGCGGCGACATCTATGTGACCTGCACCGGCAACCTGGACATCATCACCTTCGAGCACATGGCGAAGATGAAGGACCAGGCCATCGTCTGCAACATCGGCCACTTCGACAACGAGATCCAGATGGATCGCCTGAACGAGGCCAAGGATGTAAAGAAGATCAACATCAAGCCCCAGGTGGATCAGTACACCTTTGCCGATGGACACTCGATCTTCGTGCTGGCCGAAGGCCGCCTGGTGAACCTGGGCTGCGCCACCGGTCACCCCAGCTTCGTGATGAGCAACAGCTTCGCCAACCAGACGCTGGCGCAGATCGACCTGTGGAAGAACAAAGACAGCTACAAGGCCGAGGTCTACGTGCTGCCCAAGAAGCTGGACGAAGAGGTTGCCCGCCTGCACCTGGAGAAAATCGGCGTGAAGCTCACGACGCTCTCCGCCAAACAGGCCGAATACCTGGGCGTCGCGGTCGAAGGCCCCTTCAAGCCCGACCACTACCGCTACTAGAACCCTTATCCTGTTCAGGAAAACAAAAAAGGCCGCGAAGCATATCGCTTCGCGGCCACTGCGCGTGGAGCGAATCGCCTTCGGCACCCGCTCCCGCTGGTCGCGATCAGGATCTGTGCATCGGCCAGGATGACCATGCATGAAGGGGCATTCCACTTCTCTTCAATTGCGCGGATAGAAGTTAGCGGTATTCCTTGCAGAATCCCGGTGCATCGTCTTCGCCCAGCAGGTTGCAGCTGCGGCGAATCTCGTCCCGCATGAGGGCGCAGCTGTTCTGCACGTTGCAGGGCGGGTGGGTCGCCGTCGAGACCTTGAGGCAGCGGTCAACCAGCTTCTGCGCGGGCGCAGCGCCAATCGAGGCCGCACAGGACTGCGTATCGGCAGTCGCCCCGGCAAACGAAGACGTGCTCTGCAGATAGGGCTCTGGTGTGTTGTAGGAGGCCGCGACCTGGTGCAGCTCGGAGCGGGACTTCTCCCATGCGAGCGTGGTTTTGCTGTCCATGTTCAGCGAATACACCAGCTGATCGAGCTGAGCCGCCGTCTGCACGACCGGGCCGACATAGGCATCCGCCTTCTTCGACCCCTTGAAGTGCTTGTACATCTCGTCGACCTGGTTTTCGAACTGCTCCGCGAGAAAGCGGGCGTTCTTTTCCTGGCCGGTATTACGGATGGAGCTCTTGTGCACAGAGTTGTCGAAGGCCTGCCGAAAGTCTTTGGAATCATCGTGCAGGTTCTTCATAATGTGCTCCAAATCCCTGTCATCAAGCCGCTCCTGGGCAAGGAGAGCCGGATGCGGGAGCAACCCCGGCAGCGCTATCACTGCACAGGCAAGGAAACAGAGCGTACGGCGCAAAAACATCAATACAGTTCTCCAGATGATGGTATTGCGGACCCTGAGCAGAGGGAGAAGTAGCCCAGGGTAGCTTGGATGCCGGTCTCAACCGGCGTGTCTTCTCTTGAAGCGTTACGATGCTGAGTCTCCGTCGCAGGATAGGAGGCATGCGCGGATGCGGTCAAGCGAAACCTGCCTGGCGCTCTGCATCCCCTCTTTCATGGGTAGACGGACGAAGGTATGAACCCATGCTCCCGGGAAAAGATGCGTTCCCCGGAAAATCAGTACAGCAAAATCGCCACTCGATAACTGGTGAAGTTTCCGGGCTGCGGGGTGGGCGGACAGGCGCCGACCGCTGCCCGCGTATATTGTCCGCTGCCGAGCCGGGTCGCGACCTGCGACGGCAGCTGGCTCAGATCCGTGGTCTGGAAGCGGACAATGGAACGGATCGGACTACCCGCCGGTATCGCTCCTTGCCCGGCGCAGGCTTTCTCGGCGTCGTCGTGCGCCATGGAGGCATCGATATTCTGCGCCTTGAGAAGCGCGGCAACCTTATCCTCCACCTGAGCCGTGGTGAGTATCTCAGCCGCACGGCTGAAATCTTCGGTGGCGAAGAGATAGCCTCCTTTCTCCGCTACCCCGATGCCAATGTGGTCCATCTGCGGATCGAGGATGTTCGTGCGGTGCGGCGTGGAGTTCATCCACTCTTTTTCGATGGCCCGAGCGTCGCCGCCCATGGCGGTATTTTCAGCGATGGCCTGAAAACGAGCGCCGGCCTGTGAGGCGCGATCCGTAATGGGAGGCTCACCAGGGTACTGATGCGAAAGCGACTTTTCCTGCGCCATGCGGTCGGTATGCGCCTGTGCCGCTTGAGCCAGCGCATCGTCCCAGATCAGCGGCTGCAAGCCATGCTCGGCTCGATCCTGGTTGGTGAGTTCCAGAATTCGGTGCGCCTTGTCGACGGAGCCGTCGTCATTGTCCTGCGCATGGACATACGGCGCACAGAGCAGCAGCCCGGCGATTGCCACACCGATGATTTTTCGCTCCATCCCATGCATCCCTTCCAGCCACCTCCGACGCATATCGCTCCTGCCTCCCAGCACGGCATCTGCTTCCCTTCCTGAGATTCACATCCGACCCCGGGGAAAGGCCCGGACCGGGAAAAATTCCGGCAGCCTCCTCCAGCGCATTGCCTGTCCAATCTGTACCTTATCCTGAAGACCGGAGCAGACAGTTATCAAGACCTGGAGATTGCTTATCCGGGCAGCGCTCGGATTGTGCCTGGCAGCGCTGGCCATTGTTTTCGTACTTCGCACCTGGCACTGGCCTCTGGTGGGCGATGCGCCGCTGATGCACTATGTCGTCTTCCTGATGGATCACGGCCTGGCGCCCTACCGCGACATCGTGGATATCAACCTGCCCGGCACTTATGCGCTCGAGGCAGCGGTGATGCACCTCTTCGGAGGCGGCTCGCTGGCCTGGAGACTCTTCGACCTGGGGCTTTGCGCCGTGATCACGGCGGCCATGATCGTCATTTCCCTGCCCTATGATGCGCTGGCCGGGCTGTTCGCCGGAGTGCTCTTTCTCCTGCTGCATGGCCGCGATGGACTCATCGACCTAGGGCAACGCGACCTGGAGATTGCGGCCCTGCTGCTGCTGGCCTATGCCTGCCTTTTCCGAGCGATGCGGTCAGAGACGATGCGCCTGCCGGGCTTCCTGCTCTTCGGCCTGCTGGCCGGCATGGCGGCAACCATTAAGCCGTTTCCTCTCGCACTCGGAGCGGCACTCCTTGCCGGTGCAGCCTTCACTCTGCACCGGCGCGGACAGCCGTGGGTGCGGTTTATTCTCGCCGGCGGTGTGGCTTTCGTGCTGCCATGGCTTCTTGCACTAGGCTGGCTGGCGCATGAGCATGCGCTGCATGACTTCTCCGTCATTCTCTTTCAGTTGATCCCGGAGCATGCGGGTCTGCGGCGTCAAAGCGCCGGATACCTGCTCAAGAATGCGATCTCCTCCGTGACGCTGCCGCTGGTGCTGCTCTGGCTTCCGGTTGCGATCCACCGCCGTTTCTGGCGGACCTGGGAGGGTGCAGCATTGCTGCTTGGCGTGCTCTTCGGGGCGCTCTCCTTCTATGCGCAGGGCAAAGGATACCCCTACCATCGCTATCCGATGGAATCGCTGCTGCTGCTGATGATCGCGCTCGACTTCACCATGGCACTGCGGGAGCCAACCAAGGCGCGCGGCAAAGTCTTCGCAACTCTGAGTGTGGCAGGGTTAGTTTTTGGCTTGCTGGTAACTGGTCTCGGCTCCCTGCGACACGCCATACGCTATGACTGGCATAACCAGGAGTTCGACACCATGCTGCGCGCCGACCTGACCCAGCTTGGCGGGCAACAGCTCAACCATCAGGTACAGTGCCTGGATGTGGCCGCAGGCTGCCTCAACGCACTCTACCGCATGAATCTGGTCCAGAGCACCGGCTTTCTCTACGACTGCTACCTGCTCTCTCCAGAGCAGAATGCAACCGGCGAGGCATACCGGGGACGATTCCTGGATGAAATCCGGGAGCACCCACCTCGCGCCTTCGTCGTAACCAGCCACGAGTGCGGGCTGGGAGAAATGACCTATCACTACGACGAGCTGCGTGACTGGCCTCAGTTCGCAGACTACCTAAGCGCCCATTACGCTCTCTACGCCGACCGCGTCCCCCCGCACCGGCTGCTATGGGCCGGTGAAGGCACGAAACCCTTCGGCTATCGCATCTATGTGCGTAAGGAGCAGGATGCCGGTCCGATCACGGTCAGTGTTCCCTGAGAACAAAACCACTATCAGCAACAAAAACGGCCGCCAGGAGAATTGCTCCGGCGGCCGTTTTTACAATGGAGATGCCCAGACACTACGGTTCGATCTGCATCTGGAAGGCGACAATGTCTTTCAGCTTTTCATAGGGCAGCTGGTTGTTGGCCACTTCGCCGACGGGAATGGGACGGCCATCGATATATACCGTCGGAGTCTCGTCGATCTGCAGATCGTGCGCGAGCGCGATCGAAGCCGCAACCGCACTCTTGGCCTCAGCGGTATACGAGCAGGAACCGATCTTGGCAGGGTCGAGCCCAGCCTTGGTCACCGCATCGCCAAGCGTAGCGTCAGAGGATTCCGGTGTGAGACCGTTCTGGTTTTCGAAGGCCGCGTCGGCAAACTTGTAGAAAGCCGCATCTCCGCCCTGCTTCGCCACACACACACTATAGAGCGCAGCCTTTTCCGCTTCGCTGTGGATGGAAGTCAGCGGGAAGTTTTCAAAGACGAAGTGGACCTGCGGGAAGTCCTGCACCAAGCGCTCCATGATGGGTTGAATCGCCTTGCAGTGTGGGCACTCGAAGTCGGCAAACTCGACGATTTCGTGAGTCTTCGCGGCAGCTCCACGACTGGGGCCGTTGGCGCGCTCGGTTAGCAGATGACGCGTCTCAACATAGGGATGAGCACCGAAAGGCAGAATCTCATTCGTGATGAGGTGCTTGCCATCTGACGTGACAAAGAACGAGAGCGGCGAAATCTGTTGCGGATTGCTCTTCTGCGCTACCTGTACGACCACCCTGCTGATGCCGGCCGCCTGCGTCTTCTCGATAGCGTAGACGTTCCAGACGCGGTCCTTGTCATAGCCCCAGGAGACATTGAGGAAGGCATTGACTTCGGCCTTGGTCGGTGAGGCAGCAGTGAAGTTCGCCGCATTCGCCAGCGGAAACTGCGGCTCTCCAGGAGCGGATGGCTGTGCATCCTGCGCAAATGCAAGAGCAGCGGTCGAGAGCGTGGCGGCCAGAATCACGGCAGAGACCCGGCGGCTGGCCGAGCGAAGGGCAGACTGCATGAAATCCTCGTTTCCCGTGGGTATTCCCAACTTGCTTATACCTGAACTTTGACAGCAATGGGGAAACGGCGCCCCATGCCGAATGCCTTGGAGGTGACCTTGAGCACCGGCGCCGCCTGCTGGCGCTTGTACTCGCTGCGTTCGACGAGCTTCACGACACGGCGCACCAGCTCGAGATCGACATGCTGCGAGGCAGCAATGGCCTCTGCCGTTTCATAGCGCTCGACGTAGGCCTCAAGAATCGGATCAAGCACCTCGTAGGGAGGCAGAGAGTCGGTGTCTTTCTGATCGGGTCGCAGTTCGGCGGAAGGTGGCTTCTCCAGGATGGCCCAGGGAATGACTTCGCCATTGCGGTTGATCCAGCGGCAGAGCTCGTAGACCTCGGTCTTCACCACGTCGCCGATGACGGCGAGCGCTCCGACCATGTCTCCGTAGAGCGTGCAATAGCCGGTAGACATCTCGCTCTTGTTCCCGGTCGTGAGCACCAGCGCATTGAACTTGTTGGAGAGGGCCATGAGCAGGTTGCCGCGGATGCGCGACTGGATGTTCTCCTCGGTGATGTCGGGCTTGAGACCGGCGAACATCGGAGCGAGCGTCTGCTGAAAATCCTCGAAGAGCTGCGAAATGCCGAGCACCTCATAGCGAATGCCGAGGTTGGCGGCAAGCCGGCGGCTATCGTCAATCGAGCCCTGCGAAGAATAAGGGCTGGGCATGCCTATGGTCAGCACATTCTCGGCACCCAGCGCGTCGACAGCAATGGCGGCAACAAGAGCAGAATCGATACCGCCGCTGAGGCCGATGATGGCTTTCGAAAAACCGCACTTGCCGACGTAATCGCGTGTGCCCAGAACGAGTGCCTTGTAGATGGCCTCGTGCTCATTCTCTGAAATCGGAGCAGGCTGTGCGTGCGGTGCAGAAAGATCCACGAAGAGCAAATCTTCTTCGAAAGATTTTGCCTGTGCAATCAGTTCACCATCGGGGCCGATGGCCAGACTCGAACCATCGAAGACCAGGCTGTCATTGCCGCCGACCTGGTTCACCAGCAGTACCGGGGCCTTATGGCGCTTCGCGATCGCGGAGAGCATCCTGCGGCGGGTCTCGCGCTTGCCCTGCCAATAGGGTGAGGACGAGATATTGAGAATGAGACGGCCGCCGGCGCGCATCAGCTCATCGATGGGATCGACCTTGTAGAGGCGGTTTTCCCAGAAACTCTTGTCGTTCCAGGCGTCTTCGCAGATGGTCAGCGCAATGTCCTGCCCTTCGAAACAGAAGAGCCGCTGCTTTTCAGCAGGCGCGAAGTAGCGCTGCTCGTCGAAGACGTCATAGAACGGAAGCAGCATCTTCGTCTGGACAAATTCGATGTGCCCGTTGCGCAGCAGCGCCGCCGAGTTCGAGACATGCTTACCACTGCCATGAGGAGCGGGAGTGGGATATCCCACAACGACGGCAATGCCCAGGCCGGCGGTCTTCGTCGCAATCTCCTCAACGACCTGCCCGGCGCGGGTGAGAAAGGCCGGCTTCTCCAGCAGATCGGCAGGCGGATAGCCGCAGACAGAGAGCTCAGGAAAGAGTACGAGTTCGGCTCCGCCTTCAGCCGCACGCGCCGCGAATTCCAGGATTTTGCGGCTGTTGCCGTCGAAGTCTCCGACGGTGGGATTGATCTGGGCAAGCGCGATCTTCACCCCTCCAGTGTAGCAACGGGAGGGGCGAAGGGGCGCTAATGCGCGATGGCGACCGCCCCGTCCTCGCTGACGACCGTCTCACCCACGACCCGGCGGCCGATCAGCAGCATCAGCAATGCGGAGACTGCCGTACCCGCCATGATGGCGATCACTGCCTGCGCACCGAGAAAGCCGATGCTCATGGAGATGATGGCGCCGATACCAGTCTGCACGGAGCCGAACATGGCCGAGGCACTGCCCGCATCGCGCGAGAAGGGCGCAAGCGCGATGGCTGCTCCATTCGGATAAGTGAAACCGATGCAGGTGAGATAGAGGAAGAAGAGCACCATCATGCCGCGTAGATCGAGCAGGTGGGCAAGCGCCCCGACGAGAAATGCACTGCCGAGGATGGCCTGTGCGGTAAGCGCTGCGAGAAAGATCTGCTGGCTGTTGAACTTTTTCAGCAGGAAAACATTCAGATTGTTGCCACCGATGAAGCCCATCACCAGCACGGCGAAGGTAATGCCGAAACCCTTGGTGCCCATATGGAAGCCGTCCATAAAAACAACCGGTGAGCCTGCGACAAAGGTGAAGAGGCCGGCAAAGGAGAACGCTCCCGCAAGAGTGTAAACGAGGAACTGCGGTGTGGCGAAGATCGTCCAGAAATTTCCCAGGATCGGCGCAAGGCGCAGCGAAACGGAAGCATCCGGCTGATGACCTTCCGGCAGCAGGAAGAATGTAACCACCAGGATGACAAATGCCATGGCGGCAAGGACGACGAAGATCCAGCGCCAGCCAAGACCAGACATGAGCGCGCTCCCGATGGTAGGCGCGAGCAGCGGCGAGGCTCCGATCATGAGAAAAAGAAGCGAGAAAACGCGGGCGCTCTGCTCAACCGGAAAGAAGTCGCGGACCATGGCAATCGCCGCGACCTGCGCGGCGCATCCGCCGAGGGCCTCCAGCGTACGCAGCGCTACAAAGGCATGCAGGGTGGGCGCCTTCGCGCAGCCGATAGAGCAGGCGACGTAAACGATGAGGCCGAAATAGAGCGGGCGCTTGCGGCCGAAGCGATCGAGCAACGGGCCATAGAAAAGCTGGCCGATGGCAAAACCGATGAAGTAACTCGAAAGCGAGAGGGAGATAGAGTGTGTCTCGGTATGGAACTCGCGGGCGATATGCGAGAACGCGGGGAGATACATGTCGATGGCAAAAGGCGTAACCACGCAGAGAGCGCCGAGAAGGACGAGAATCCATCTGGGGTGGCGGCCGGCATGGGAGAGCGAGGCGGTCATCGAGGCTTGTAGTCTCCGGAAAATATCTCGGTTGTAGTCTGATCAGCGACAGGCTGTACGGTATGCGGACAGCCGTTCCGGGCAGGCAGAGCCCGATGCCGTCCACACCTCTATATGATAGCTGCTCGATTGGATGCAGGAGAAAAAGCGTCAGGCTCAGGAATTTGGCGCAGGAGAGGCGTTAGGACCGCAAAGCTGGTTCACAATCGTTTGGGCCTTTGCTCTTGTCGCAGCTTCTCTGGCGCAGGCAAGAGCATCCTGGGCGAGCATACAGAGCTGATCCTTTCGCTGATCGGGCAAACGAGAGCCGACACCTGCCTGAAGGATGCATATGAGGGCGCGGAGATCGCCACATGCCAGCGGATCGGCCCGCCAAAGTGGCTCGATCTGGCGCCCAGCTTCGACACAGTCCGTCCAAGCATCGGAGAAACGACCGGCGGCAGCGCGCATCTTTGCCCGGTTGAGGAGACTGGTCACTGCGGCGGCATCCGGCGCCTGAGAGGCGCGAAGGGCAAGATCGGTGCGCACGGTGACAGCTCGATCGAAGATTTTTTCCGCGTTAGGCCAGTCTTTCTGAGCGGCAAGCAGCGCGCCGAGAGCGTCCAGCGCTTCGGCCAGATGCCGGGCATCCGGCGTCGCGATCGCGGCAAGGTCATGGGGATACAGGCTCAAGGCCTCGCGATAGTCGGCAACCGCCTCCCTGGTCTGACCGTTCACGGCCAGCCACTGCGCGCGGCTATACAACGCCTCAATCAGCAGAGGGCCATAAATAGCGGCATTTGCCTTATCTGTAAGAACTCTTAGAACAGCGATCGCCGACTCATAGTCTTCCCCTGCCGCAGCTGGATCGAGGCGGGTTTCGAGCGTGGCAAACTGAGCCAGTGTCACCGCGAGCTTGCCGATATCGGCCGTACCCCCGCGGCTGCGTATTTCGTTATAAGCTCCAAGAGCCTTGCGATAGCTCCATGCGGCACCGGAGTCGTCGCCGATGCGAGCCTTGTAAAAACCAATTCCGGTATAGATTTCGGCGATCTGCGGCAACCAGAGCAGCGGAGCAGCCTTGCCTGCCTCAAGCAGCGGATCGAGGGCCAGACGATAGATCTCGTCGATTTTCTGCGCACTCTCGCCGGTACTTCCGTACAGCTGGGCCAGATCACCATAGGTTCCGCTCAGCGCAGCAAGATAGGCATCGGGCTGCTGACTGGCGAGCGCACGATAGAGATCGATGGCTTTGAGATACGCCTTTTCCGCAGCAGCGCTGCGGCCTTGACGCGCATAGAGGATGCCGAGGTTGGTAAACAGAGGAGCACGCTCGGGCGACGAAGCCGGCATATCGGCAATCTTCTCGTAGATCTCGATGGCAGTCCGATCGTCATGGAGCGTCTGCGAAGCGTAGGCGTATTTGAAGCCATGCCCGCACGACGGATCAAGCTGCCAGGCTTCTCCATAGGCGTCGCGCGCCTTCAGCCAGTCGCGCTGCAGCTCGTGGATCATGCCGAGTTCGAAAAGATCGTGCGCAAGCTCTTCCGGCTTCACACTTCCCTGCTGCAGCTTGCTGCGGTCCTGCGTAATCTTGTCGTTTTTGAGATGAAGGGCCCCGGCAAAGTCGTGAATGGACAGCAGGCTCACGAGCGTGGCGGTCTGCTGTGATTTGTCTGCATCCAGCAGCTGAGCACGAAGGCTGGCGAGCTCGGCCTCCAGACGCTTTTTCTCTTCAGACGCGCCGGATTGCTGCTGGAGGAAGGACTCGAGCAGCTGCCGCGTAGCAGCAGCGTCATTCCCAATCTGTTCGAGCTTGTCCTGTACCCCCTCCTGAAAGATGAGCTGACTGCTTTTCCACGCCTGCTCGTAGGCTGGAGTAATGATGAGCGCGCGAAAGTTCTGGTCGAGGAGCGCCGGCATACTTTCCAGCAAAGCTGCGCGCAGCGATACAGGCAGCTCACGCAGCGTAAGTGTGATCGATGCCTTACCGCCTGCTCCGATAGCCGCACCTTCAGCGTCGATGCGGATCATGGTGCGGCAGAAAACATCGTCCAGCTGGCGATACTGACCGGACGGCACAGCATCCAGCGCGAGCGGCTGCGGGGCAGCAAGGCTCGTCTCCCAGTTCTGAAACCAGCTGCGATCTTCGTCGTCTTTCCTCTGCCCGGCAAGCTGTTGCAGGCTCACGCGCAGCGTCTGGCGATAGAGATCGTCGAGATGGAGGGCGGGGTCTTTGAGCTTGTCGAGAACGGAATCCTCGCCGAGATCCAGGATCTTCTCAGCGGCACTTTCGCCATATTTCTCGGCATACTTCTCGACGAATTTGCCCGCGGAAGCGCCGAGCCCGGCAGCAGCAATCTGAACTGCGGGACGTATCCAACTCCTCGCATTGTCCGGAACAGGCAGCATCGCCGCGCACTTTAGCGCATGGGGCGGGATCTTTGCCAGAGAAAAATCGACGGCTTATCGATGCACGCGCAAGGCGTTCAGATATGGCCGCGGACCCGCTCCCAGAGCAACTGCGCGACCATGGTGTGACGGCCGGCGCGCAGCGGCTCTGTACGCAGCGTAAGCCGGTCGCCTTCGAACCTGTACTCGCGCACCTCGGGACGCCCGACCCAGTGCGGGAAAAGGCTGGCCTCGACGTGATGAATCACCTTCGAACCCTCGACGGTAAAGCGGCCGGTGTAGGCAATGTAGTTGCGGTTGCGGCGTGGGCGATCCGTGGTGGGATCGGGGCTGATGCGCTCGATCACCCCGCGCTTGCGGCGCGCGGGCCCGAGGTTGCCGCTCATGTAGCCCTCGGCGGTGTAGATGAGATAGCCGCGCAGGTCCGTGCCCCACGGCTTTTCGACGATCCCGTCGTCGTGGATGAAGGCGTAGTCGATCAGGCGCCAGGTGCCGATGAAGTCTTTTGCAGTTGCGATGGTATCGGACATGAAAGAAAAAGCTAGACCCTTGGGAGCACCAGGGCGTCGAGTTCGAGGAACTGGCGGAGAATTTCGTCGTCGGACGCTTTCATCTCCTCCATGGTTCCGAAAAAGTGGGCCTTGCCCTGGTGCAGAAAGAGCACGCGGTCGGCAAGACGCTCGGCAAAACGCATGTCGTGGGTAACAACAATGCTGGTGAGGCGGAGTTGGTGCTTGAGCTTCTGGATGAGGTCGCCGAGCAGGCGGCCAATGAGCGGATCGACCATGGTCGTCGGCTCGTCGTAGAGAATGGCTTCGGGCTGCGCCGAAAGCGCACGAGCGATGGCGACCGAGCGCTTCATGCCGGTCGAGAGATCGGAGGGCAGCAGATCGCTCATCCCCGAGACGCCCACCATATCGAGCAGGCCGTTCACGATCTGCAGGATCTGGTCCTCGGCCAGTTCGCGGCGTTCGCGCAGCGGGAAGGCCACATTCTCGCCGACGCTGAGCGAGTCGAAAAGCGCACCGTTCTGAAAGACCATGGTGACCTTGCGGCGCACCAGCTGCATCTGCTCCTCGGTATAGCCGCAGAGGTCTTCTCCCGCGACCACGATACGGCCGGAATCGGGCTTGAGAAACCCCATGATCTGCTGGAGCGAGACCGATTTGCCGACACCGCTGCGGCCCAGGATGCAAAGTGTTTCCCCGGGATTCACAAAGAAACTCACGTCATCGAGGACGGTGAGGCTACCGAAGGACTTGGAGACATGCTCGAAGGCGACATAGGGGGCGATCTCACCCGACGGGCCAGTGGCTTCTCTGCCGGAAACAGAATCTGACTCTGCGGCGCCGCTGGGCAGAATTGCCTCAATCACGGGCAAATCATTCTGTGATGTCCCGGATTCATCAGCCTGATTCGACAAAGATTCCACTCCTCTCATCAGATTACGGCAAAAGCCAAAATTCGTGGATAAACAACCGTAGATGCAGATTTTGTGACCGAATAGCTACTCCGTGCCCTGTTTTTCTGGCCAAAAGATTTGTTTCATGGCTATTTCCGGCAAAATTCTGCACCAGACCGGGGGGTTAGTGAGTCTTACATAACGAATATTTTTCTGTCATGAGGAGCACCTTCCATCACGATGCGCATTCGCTCGTTTGCTATAGCTTTGATTTTCTGTGCGCTCGTTGTATACGCTCCTGCGCAACAGGTTGCGGCTCCTGATCCGCAGACCGGCACCCTGGTAGGCACCGTTACCGATATCCGCGGAGATGTGATTCCTCAGGCAGCAGTCGTGATTGACGGCGGCGACGAGCATCACATGCTCACGGCCAACGATACCGGCTTTTTCTCGCAGGCCGGACTGCATCCCGGCGTGATCTATCACCTGGCCATCGATGCTCCTGGATTTACGCAGTGGAAATCTCAGGAGATCACGCTGACGCCCGGCCAGTATTTTGAGATTACCGGCATCCGCATGAACGTTGCAGCTGCCGTGACGACGGTGACCGCGACGCTCGACACCAACGCCATCGCAGAACAGGAAGTCCACGTGGCGGAACAGCAGAAGGTGCTGGGCTTCATCCCCAACTTCTATACGGTGTATGACAAGCACCCGGTGCCCCTGAGCGCGAAGCTGAAGTTTCAGCTGGCAATGGCCACCGAACGCAATCCGGTTACGTTCCTCGGCGTGGGATTCATCTCGGCCGTCGACCAGGCAGCGGATACGCCGCACTATCAGCAGGGATGGGCAGGGTTCGGGCAGCGCGTTGGGGCAAACTACGCCAACGGCTTCACCGATATCTTCTTCGGCGGCGCCGTGCTTCCTTCCCTGCTGCACCAGGATCCCCGCTACTACTACCAGGGTGAGGGGTCGACCAAGTCACGCCTGATGCATGCGCTTACCAGCGCCTTCCTCTGCCATGGCGATAACGGCAAGATGCAGGTGAACTATTCGAGCATGGGCGGCTTTCTCATCTCGGGCGCGCTGGCCGAGACGTATTACCCCGAGCGCGACCGCGGTGCAGGACTGGTGATTTCAACCTTCGGAGTCAACCTGGCGGCAAACATGGCCAATGGCGTGATCCAGGAGTTCGTACTGCGCAAATTCACCCCCTCGGCGAAGAAGCAGCCGCTGAACTAGAGCCAGCCAGACTCCTGCCGGACAAACCGGCAGTTCCATGGGCAAACTGCTGCGGGGTGTTCCAGTTCTCAAGCCAGCGATGGAGCGGAACCTTCCCCGCAGTTTCAAGCCATGCACCCGTAGCGGCAATCGACTCGATATCGAAATCATCCACACGAAGACCGGCGCTGGCCGCAGCCTGCGGGATCACATGTTGTACCTTCGCATCGCCGGCTTCGAGCGCAGTACGGAGATACGGGTGCAGCCCGCGGTGATATACCGCACAGAGAGGATGCAGCCGGCCTCCGGCACTGGGGATGGTCGCGCCCGCACGCGTCATTTCGGCGCGCTCTACCAGCCACTTCAAAAAATCCACGGGCACGCAAGGCACATCGACAGCGAGAAAGAGGTTGAGCTCCGCGTCCGTGCCGGCCAGCGCGGACTCGATACCGCCAAGCGGTCCGTGTCCGGGGAAACGATCGGGAATGATCGGGGCAAATGCCGCAAGATCGGGACGGCTGCCGAGAATCTGCGCGGAAATGCCCATGGCCTCGAACTTCGCCAGCGAGTGCTCGATGAGCGCGCGTCCCTGCCACGGAAGCAGGGCCTTGTCCTGCCCCATGCGGCGGCTTTGGCCGCCGGCCAGGACAAAGCCGCGCATGCTTAGGCCGTGCCCTCGCGGGCACCCTTCCAGATATCGATCTCCGCATCCTTCGCGTGGCGATCGATCTCTTTTAGTTCAGTATCGGTGAACTTCAGCTTCTTCAACGCATCAAGCGAGTTGTCGAGCTGCTCGACATTGCGCGCGCCGATCAGCGCCGAGGTCACGCGCGGATCGCGTAGCGTCCAGGCGATAGCCATCTGCGCGAGGCTCTGGCCGCGCTTCTTTGCGATATTGTTGAGGGCGCGAACGCGCTTGAGGTTTTCGGCGTTCAGGAATCCCTTCTGAAACGAGCCGGCTGCGGTGGCGCGGGAGTTCTGCGGCACCCCCTTGAGGTACTTATCCGTGAGCAGCCCTTGCGCGAGCGGAGAGAATGCAATGCAGCCGACGCCCAGCTCATCGAGTGTGCCGAGCAGATCCTCTTCGATCCAGCGGTTGAGCATGGAATAGGAGGGCTGATGGATCAGCAGGTGCACACCTTCGTTCTCGAGGATGGCTGCAGCCTCGCGGGTGGCCTCCGGGCTATAAGACGAGATGCCGACGTAAAGCGCCTTGCCCTGGCGAACCGCGTCGGCAAGGGCACGCATCGTCTCCTCAAGCGGCGTCTCCGGGCTGGGACGATGCGAGTAGAAGATATCGACATAATCGAGCCCCATGCGCTTCAGGCTGTCATCGAGCGAAGCCCGCAGGTATTTGCGCGAGCCGCCGATGCCATACGGACCGGGCCACATGTCCCAGCCGGCCTTGGTCGAAATGACGAGCTCATTGCGATAGGGACGGAAGTCCTTGCGAAGAATCTCGCCGAAATTCTCCTCGGCCGAGCCATAAGGCGGACCATAGTTGTTGGCGAGGTCGAAGTGCGTGACGCCACGATCGAAGGCACGGCGCAGGATGGCGCGGCCGGTCTCAAAGACATCGGCGCCACCGAAGTTCTGCCACAGGCCCAGAGAGATGGGCGGCAGAAGAAGGCCGGAGTGTCCGCAGCGGCGAAAGGCAGGCGTATCGTAGCGTTTCGGATTCGGTTCGTAGCTCATGACTGTTCCCTGTGTGAAGGTGTGCGCTTACTTCGCGGCTCCAAGCCGCTCAAAGAAAACGATGATCGATTCAATGCCGCGATGGTAGTTCGCGATGTGAAATTTCTCGTTCGGCGCGTGAAGGTTGTCGTCAGGAAGGCCGAAGCCCATCATCACGGTGGGGATCTTCAGGTGACGCTCAAAATCGCCGACGATGGGAATCGAGCCGCCGCCGCGCACGAAGACCGTGTCCTTGTTCCAGACCTGGTGCATGGCCTCGCGGGCCGCTTCGATATAGGGGTTATCGGTACCGATGACGATGGGATCACCGGAGTGAATCATGCGTACATCGAGCTCGATCCCCTTCGGCTTCAGCGACTCCACATAAGCCTTGTATTGAGCAAAGGCCTGTTGCGGGGTCTGGTCTGGCACAAGGCGCATGGAGACCTTGGCCACGGCTTTCGCGGGGATCACGGTCTTCGCGCCGGCGCCGGTGAAACCTCCGGGCATGCCATGGACATCAAGCGTGGGCCGCGCCCAGGTGCGCTCGAGGACGGAAAAACCGGGCTCGCCCGTGAGCTGCGGTGAGCCGACTTCATGCTCGCGGTAAGCCTCTTCATCGAAGGGCAGCGAGGCCCAGGCCTTGAGCTCATCGGAACTCGGCGCCTTCACCGCGTCGTAGAAGCCGGGAATGAGGATGCGGCCGGCGGAGTCCTTGAGCTGGGCGATAATCTGCGCAAGCGCAACAAAGGGATTGGGGGCAGCACCGCCATACATGCCGGAGTGCAGGTCCGTCTTCGCACCGCGAGCCTCGATCTCGGTGTAAATCATGCCGCGCAGGCCGACGCAGAGAGTAGGCAGCTCAGGGGCGAACATCTCCGTATCGGAAACCAGGGCGAAATCCGCCTTGAGGCGATCGCCATGCTCACGCACGAATGCGGCAATGCCTTCTCCGCCCACCTCCTCCTCGCCTTCGAGGATGACACGCACATTGATGGGCAGCTTGCCGCCGTTCGCCGCAAAGAGCGACTCGAGCGCTTTAACGTGCATCATCATCTGGCCTTTGTCGTCGACGGCACCACGCGCATAGAGGTTGCCGTTGCGCTCGGTGGGCTCAAAGGGCGGGGTCGTCCACTCATCGAGCGGGTCGGGCGGCTGCACATCGTAATGTCCGTAGCAGAGAACGGCAGGCTTGCCTGCTGCATGGAGCCAGTCGGCATAGACCAGCGGATGACCCGAGGTGGGAATGATCTCGACGTTCTCCATGCCGATGCGCTTCAGCTCAGCCGCAAGCCAGTTCGCAGCGGCTGCCACATCCTTCGCATGCTCGGGCAGCGTGGAAATCGACGGGATGCGCAGCAGCGTCTTGAGCTCTTCGAGGAAGCGGGGCTGGTTTTCGCGGGCAAACGTGACAGCGGCAGAGGACATCGACAAAACTCCTGCGGGGTAAGAATCCAACAGTCGAGTATATCTATTCCGCATAGGGCGACCCGCCTTCGGCACCCGCTCCTTTTTGGTCGCGAGTAAAGAGTCTGGGTGGCCCATACAAGCCAGAGGTTGGCTTGTGTGGGGTGGGTTATTCTCGTCGGGGTTTAAGCTCTCCCATGTCTCAGAAGTGAGAGTTGGGGCACCCAGCTCGCCCCAACTCGATAGGGATGCGAGCTAGGGTGTATCGACCTATTCGAGGAGCGAGCGCCGGGAGCCGATTTTTTCGCTATCGAGGAGCGAGGAGCGACGCAGATTGGACATCTGCGAGCGACGAGTGACGAGGAGAGCGGGAAAATCGGCCCCGGCCCTCCGGTTTGCGGGGCAAATTGGCCCAGCAACGCTGCATCCCCGAATAGGTCGATACACCCTAGTAGCGAGGAACGGCCGAATCGATCTGCGCAGACCAGGCATCGATGCCGCCGCGCAGCGACTGCACGTTTTCGAAATCCTGCTGGCGGAGCCAGAGTGCGACATTGAGCGAGCGGACACCGTGGTGGCAGACGGTGACGATGTGTGCCTCGGGATCGAGCTCCTGCAAGCGGGAGCGGATCTCTCCCATGGGCATCAGGGTACTGCCTGCGATGCTGGCCGCCTCGAACTCCCACGGCTCCCGCACATCGAGCAGGACGAAGTTTTGAGTGTCTGCCGGAGTGGAATGGCTGGCAAGAATTTGTTGCAGATCGGTCGGCGAAATCTCGAAGTCCATCACTGTGATAAGGATACATCCCATACGCATGGGAAGCGGCTTTGAAAGCCGCGCCAAGCGCTTCTCTCCGTGATACAAGAGAGAGTGCCCCCTCAGTACTCTATGGTCAACCAAGAGAAAGTCCTGATTGTCGAAGATGAACCGCATGCCCTGATGGGCCTTGCGGAGCTGGTTTCCGGCTGGGGCTATCGCACCGACACTGCGCGCGACGGCCTCGAGGCGATCGAGCGCATCCAGGCCTGGCAGCCTGGCATTGTGGTCACCGACCTGAAAATGCCGCGGATGGACGGCCTCGAGCTGCTCTCGCGGCTGCATGACCTGAAAGAGCAACAGGCGGTGGTCGTACTCACTGCCCAGGGCTCCATTGAGCTGGCGGTCGAAGCCATGAAGATGGGCGCCTACGACTTTCTGCAGAAGCCCGTCGATCCGACACGCCTGCGGACTATCCTGCAAAATGCCACGCGACAGCGCGAAACCGAGCGTGAGCTCGAAGTGACGCGCCGCAAACTACGCGATACCGGCGTGCTGGGACCGCTGGTGGGCTCGTCGAAGAAGATGCAGGAGGTCTTCGCTCTGATCGAGCGGGTAGCACCGTCGAATGTCTCGGTGCTGATCACCGGCGAGAGCGGCACGGGCAAGGAACTGGTGGCACGGACGCTGCATGAGCTGAGCCCGCGGAAGACCAAGCCATTCGTCGCTGTGAACTGCGCGGCCATTCCGGAAACCCTCATCGAGAGCGAGATCTTCGGCCACGAAAAAGGCGCATTTACCGGCGCGGTGGAACGCCGGGCCGGCTGTTTTGAGCTGGCCGAGGAAGGCACGCTGCTGCTGGACGAAATTGGCGAAATGCCGATCGGAACACAGGCCAAGCTGCTGCGCGTGCTCGAGGAGCGGAAGCTGCGCCGGCTGGGCAGCAAGATCGAGGCTCCGGTAGACGTGCGTGTGCTGGCCGCCACGAACAAGCAGCCGGAAACGGCAGTTGCCGACGGACACCTGCGCGGGGATCTCTTCTATCGCCTGAATGTCTTTAATATCCATATGCCTCCCCTGCGCGAGCATAAGGAAGATATTCCGGCAATCGTGGACGCGATGCTTGAGGATATGGGCCGCAAGCATGACCGGCGTGTCAATGGCATCGATGGCGAAATGCTTTCACGCCTGATGAGCTACGACTGGCCGGGTAACGTGCGCGAGCTGCGCAATACCATCGAACGCGCCGTGGTGCTCTCTCTGGGAGACCAGCTCGAGGCGAAGCATCTGCCGCCTGGCTTTGGCACGCGCGCAGCCCGACCCGCGGGCGAGATCGCGGAAGATGCCATCCAGTTGCGTGTCGGCGCGACGGTGGACGAAGCCGAGCAGATGCTGATCCTCAAAACGCTCGAAGCCACCAGCAATAACAAGACCCGCGCTGCCGAGAAGCTGGGTATCAGCCTGAAGACGCTGCACAACAAGCTGAAGGAGTATGGCAGCGCCGCCGCAGACTCGGACGCCCAGCACTAAGCCATTCTCCCGCAATGTGATATCAGAATAGTCGCCTCTGCGCGACGCAGCCCTGCGGGCTTACACTGAGCATGGCTGCCTCAGACATGCGACTGAAGACAAAACTCGCCGCTGCGATCACCGTACTCGTATTTTTGATCGCTACAGTCCTCTCCTGGCTGTACATGACGCAGCTGCTGCAGCAGCACATCGAGCAGGCGTATTCATCGACCGACATCATCGCCCACCAGCTGCAGTTCGCCGTCCGCGAGGCGCTGGAAAACGGGCTGCGCGATAAGCAGTTCAATGCCAATGACCCAGCAGCGCTGCGCCAGGCCGTAGCCGATTCGCTGCGCGACGATCCGGGCCTGAATTCCTTCATCAACTCGGTCATCAATTACTCGCCGACGGTGCTCGACATTGCCATTGCCGATCGCAATGGTTACGGACTGGTTACTGCTCCCGATCCGGCGCTTCAGGATCATCGCCTTCCGCAGCGTCAGGATTATGCCTCGCTGCTGCAGAAGTCACCGCTGCGCGCCATCCATACGGTCTTCGGACCGCCCCAGGTCTATAACCTGTCACTTGGACTGGAGCGTGACAATCAGCCATTCCTGACCGTACGGGTGGGCATCCGGACAACCTTTCTGCAAAATGCCTTCCGTCCCTGGCTCGTGGAGTCGCTGACCTATATCGGTCTGGCAATCCTGGCGGCATTGATTGCGGCCGCCTTCCTGACCAACCTGGCGCTGCAGCCGATCGAGCAGATCAGCGCGCGGCTGGATGCGCTCTCACAGGCAGGGCTCGAACCCGCAGGCGAGCTCGAACCGCCCTCCCGCGACACGGTCATCCAGGTTTCGCACAAAATCGAGCGGCTGGGCCGGCGCATGCGCAATGTCGAAGAGGTATTTTCGGCCCTCAAGGAGAATCTCGACCAGATTCTCTCCAACCTGCAGGACGGCATGATGCTGTTCACGCGGGATGCGCGGGCCGTGCTGGTCTCCCGCTCGGTCGAGCGCTTTCTTTCCGTACACCGGGACGACATCCTGGGCGCCGAGGTGCATGACATCTTCGACCGCTATTCGGTACTGGGCCGGACAGTGCGGCAGGCCTTCGACGCGGGCATTGCCATTGTGCAGGAAGAAGTGGTGACGGAAACGGGCAGGCGCGTGGAGATCTCCCTCGACTTCATCCACGACGATCGCGCCGGCGATGCGGCAACCTCCCTGGGCGCGCTTCTGACGCTGCATGATCTCGAATCGGTGCGGGAGATCGAAAACGAGCTGGAACTCTCGCGGCGCATGGCGGCAATCGGTCGGCTGACCGCCGGTGTCGGCCACGAGGTCAAAAATCCGATCAACGCGATCGTGGTGCATCTCGAGCTGCTGCGCAGCAAACTCGACCCGGCAGCCAGCGGCCTGCGTCATTTGGATGTGATTCAGAGCGAAATCCGACGCCTCGATCGCGTGGTGCAGACACTGGTGGACTTCTCGCGCCCGGTAGAGTTGCAGCTCAAAGATCAGGATCTGCGGCAGATTGTGGCCAGCGTGCAGATGCTGGCGACCGCAGAACTCGAAACCCGGAATATCGTACTCGACAGCTATCTGCCCGCGCATCCGGTCATCGTCAAGATCGACAGCGACCTCTTCAAGCAGGCTCTGCTGAACGTTGTCATCAACGGCGCGCAGGCTATGAATCAAGGCGGAACGTTGACGGTTCGCCTCCAGGAAGATGGCCGGACAGCTCGGCTCCGGGTGCAGGACCAGGGCGATGGCATTCCCGAAGACATCCGGCCGCACATTTTTGATCTCTACTTCACTACTAAACGGGAAGGCAGCGGCATTGGCCTTTCCATGACCTATCGCATTCTGCAACTGCACAACGGACACATTGACGTAGAATCGTTACCAGGCACCGGAACAACATTCATATTTAGCATCCCGGTAACCAATCCCCCTGAGAATAAACTGCGTACTTTTATTGAACCGAACTTATCTGCCTTAAAGGGACCCAGGGAATGACGTCCGCACGCAAGCTGGCGGTTCTGTTGGCGATCACTGTACTGACGAGCGGCTGCAAACACAGAAAAGTCGCCATCATTCCAGCCGCTGCCACGGCGCCCCCTCCGCCCACCCGCACTATCGACCAGAGCGCTGCAGCTCTGCCTGCCGTACCGCCGCCCGAGCTGCCGAACATCGCTCCGCCGAGCGAGCAAAAACCGGCGCAGAAGCCGAAACGCTCCACGCACCGGAAGAAGACACAGAACACGACGGAGACGAACAAGGATCAGGCAGCCGGCACACAACAGGCAGCCAGTGGAGAAGCTCCGGCGGTTTCGCCCATCGGGCAGATCACGACAACCGGAGAGCGTGGCGCCACGCCCTCTGAGCAGCAGATCCGCGAGTCCCTCTCCGGCACGGAGAAAGGGCTGAACGATCTCAAGCGGCAGCTTTCCTCCTCCGAACAGGAAACCGTAGTCCAGATCCGGGCCTTTCTGCAGAAAGCCCGTCAGGCTCTGCAGCAGAACGACCTCGAAGGCGCCCAGACACTGGCCACCAAGGCCAAGGTCCTGCTGAGCGAGCTGACCAAGAGCTGACTGCTGCGCGCAGTGCGGGACTAGCCGTCCAGGCCTTTCGCCTTCGGCACCCGCTCCCGCTGGTCGCGAGGAACGAATCCACTGTAGCTGATTTGGAGTAAAGCCCGCTGTTCGCATACGGACAGCGGGCTTTACTTTTTTAGACACCTGCTTTTCCGTGTATCCAAAGAAAATACTGTCGAACCAGAGTGCCGATGCCTGCGTATCTGGCAGGAGGATTGCCGTTTCTCTTTGAGGGAGCTGCCATGTTCACTCACGATCTTCGTCTGGCCGTACGCCAGTTGCGCCGGACCCCGGGCTTTTCGCTGGCCGTGATTCTCACTCTCATGCTGGGAATCGGCGTGAATACTGCGGTGTTCACACTGCTGGATGGATTTCTTCTGCGCAGGCTTCCCTACCCCGAGCCGGATCGGCTGGCCGTGCTCGCTCTGCACCGCGAATCTCCGCAGACGGCGGGACAGCCTGCATCTTCGAGCGATGGCGACCGTTTCACCAGCGACGACTGGATTGCCCTGAAGAGCGCAGGTGCTCCGGTGGACATCGCAGCTCGCGGTGGCATAGATGGCGTGAACCTGAAGGCCGGTGCTGAAGATGGCGGCGCGGTACGTTATGTGCACAACAGCCGCGTTTCCGCAGGATACTTCCGCGTGCTCGGCGTGCCGATGCAGCTGGGCCGTGGCTTTACGGAAGAAGAGGATCTGGCCCACGGGCCATCTGTCGCCGTGCTGAGCTATCCGCTATGGCAATCCGCATTCCATGGCGATCCATCACTGGTGGGCCGGACCGTCGATCTGAAAGGCGAGGCCTATACCATTGTCGGCATACTGCCTGAAGCGGCGCGGCTCGAAGGCAACCCTGACATCTTCACACCGCTGCATCCGTCGGACATGAGCGGCGAATGTGGCGGCCAGAACTGCGAAATGATCGCACGGCTCAACTCCGGCGCAACGTGGACGCAGGCCGACTCGGCATTAGGCCGGCTGCATCTGCCGCGCATGGCCAGGCTCGAGAGCCAGTACCACGGGCATGCCTGGGTGTATCCCGTGACCATGAAGCAGGCGCTGGCCGGGGAGATGAGCGGCGAAGTACGGGCGCTGATGCTGGCGGTGAGCTTCATCCTGCTGATCGCCTGCGGCAACCTGGCAGGGCTGACGCTGGTGCGGGTCTCGCGGCGCACGCAGGAGATCGCGACGCGGCTGGCGCTGGGGGCCTCGTCCGGTGATGTATTGCGGCAGCTGTGGACGGAAACGGTGGTGCTGGCGCTGGTCGGTGCCGGACTGGGAGTAGCGCTGGGCTATGGCATTCTGCGCGGGCTGGACGGCTTTCTGCCGCCGGAGATGCTGCCGCTCGGCGGCCTGCATCTCGACCTGCGGGTGCTGAGCTTTGCTCTTGCGGCCGCGCTGATTTCGAGTCTGCTCTTCGGCGCATTGCCGGCATTGGCCACGCGGCGCATCGACCTGCGCTCCTCGCTGGCCTCGGGAAGCCGGAGCGTTTCGGCCGGCTCGGGACGGTTGAGGCAGTGGCTGATCGGCGCAGAAGTGGCTCTGACCGTGCTGCTGCTGGCCGCAGCCGGCCTGCTGGTGCGCACGCTGATTCACCTCGAAACATTGCCGCCGGGCTTTGACGCGCACCACGTGACCACGGCCAAGGTATCGCTCGACGACGCCCGTTATCACGATCCCGCAACCTTCCAGGGACTACTTACCCGCAGCCTCGATGCGATGAAAAGAATTCCGGGCGTGGAAAGCGCCGCCGTGGGACTGAGCGTGCCATACGAAGCCATGGTCAACGATGCCGCGACGTTTGTGGAGGGGCCGCAGGCAGGCACAGAGCAGGCCGTCAGCCTGAGCTATGTCACGCCAGGATACTTCCAGACGCTGCGGATACCGCTGCTGGCCGGGCGCGCCATCCTCGATTCGGACACCGCAACATCTCTGCCGGTGGCTGTGATCAACGAGAGCTTCGCGCGGACATATTTCGGAACACCCAACCCGGTCGGGGAGCATTTTAAAGACGGCAAGAAGAGCTTCACGGTCGTCGGCGTGGTGGGCGACGTCCAGGATCAGTCGCGCGCCATGGCACAGGCTGAACCACTGGGAACCGAACCGATCTGGTATCTGCCGGCCAGCCAGATCGATCCACAGTTTCTCTCGCTCGTACATATCTGGTTCCAACCCTCGTGGATTGTCCGCACAGCCAATTCCGACGCCGGGCTGCCGCGCGCCATGCAGGCAGCTCTGACGGCGGCCGATCCGACCCTCCCCTTCTCGAACTTTTCGTCGATGGACGACATTCTGGCCACCCAGCTTGCGACGCAGCGCATCCAGGTGTTGCTGCTGACGACGCTGGGAGGGCTCGCGCTTGTGCTCTCGACCATCGGCATCGGCTCGCTGGTCTCTAGCCTCGTCGTGCAGCGGCGGCGGGAGATCGGCATCCGCATGGCGCTCGGCTCCTCACTCCGGCAGGCGATGATGCAGGTGGGCTCGGCAGGAGTGCTTGCAGCCGGCGCGGGAATGGTGGCTGGGATTGTCGCCTCCCTCGGCGCGTTGCGCGTACTGGCGAGTTATCTCTACGGCGTAAAACCGTGGGATCCGGTGACACTGGCGGCTGTGCTGGCGTTACTGGCACTGGCGGCAGCGGCAGCAAGCCTGGTGCCGGCGCTGCGGATCAGCCAGATCGACCCGGCAGAGACACTGCGGGCAGAATAAGCTTGAAACACATCACCAAGGAGATTCTCCCCTGAAGACGGCACGCTTCGTTCTGCTGCTCATTCCCCTGCTCTGGCTGGCGCACGCGATCGGGTACTTCGCACACGAATACGCGCATTCCTTCACGGCATGGATCTTTGGCGCGAAGGCAAATCCTTTCGCTCTGAACTACGGCCACGCGACCGTATCGAACATCCTGTTGCAGGGAGATGTTGACGAGAATGTCGACTATGACCCGATCTTCGCGGCCGGGCGAGGATGGCTGGCATCGCTGATCGCCGTAGCAGGCGTGCTCTTCGGCAATGGCGGACTCTACCTGATCTCGCGGCTGGGGCTGAAGCAGGCGGAGACACGAAAGCATCAGGCAGCCGGGCTGTTCTGGCTGCTGGTGTGCCTGATGTGCGTGGGGAACTTCATCGCCTACGTGCCGAACCGGACCTTTGCAGCTCATGCAGACATGGCAACCACGGAACGCGGGTTGGGATGCTCTCCCTGGTGGATTGCAATTGGCCTGGGAGTACCGTTCCTGATTGCAAGCTGGCACTATTTTGCGCGGATACTCCCGCGCGTGGCCGTCGCATGGTCGCGGGAATTACCGCTGGCTCCATTGATCCTGGCAGTGATCGCCGTGCTGATCTTCACCGAATTTTATGGAAGAGCCGGCTTGCAAAGATACGGCCCTGTATCCCACGGAATTGCGGCTTTCTGGAGCTACGCGGTGCCGGTGCCGCTGTTGTGGCTGACTATCCGGCGTGTGAGGCAGGAAATCAGCGCTCGCCCCATTTGAGCTTGGCGCGCAGGACGTCAAAGAATCCGGCCGAGCCGAGACGCACCAGCTTGACGTTGTACTGCGAGCGGCGACAGCGCAGCTCATCCCCTACCTTGAGCGGCACAGCCTCCTGCCCATCGACCGTGAGGTATGTCTGGTCAGGAATCCCTTCGATGCGCAGTGCGAGCTGGGCATCCCCGGGCACGACCATCGGGCGAATGGTGAGCAGGTGCGGACAGATCGGCGTCACGATCATCGCATCGACATTCGGCATCAGGATAGGCCCATTGGCCGCGAGCGAATAAGCCGTGGACCCGGTGGGCGTCGAGACGATGACGCCATCAGCGCGGAAGGCCGCGGCCAGCTGATCGTTCAGCATCACGCGGAAATCACCCATGCGGGCGATGGTGCCCTTGGCTACGACAACATCATTGAGTGCTTCATGCTGGCTGTAGAGCTTGCCGTCGCGCCAGAGCTCGGTGTGGAGCATCCAGCGGGTATCCGTGGTGAAGCATCGGGTACACCAGCCCTCGAGCGTGGAGTAGAGATCGGCAAGGCGCACCTCGGTGAGGAAGCCGAGCGAGCCGAGATTCACGCTGAGAATCGGGGTGCCGGTCTTGGCAAAGACACGCGCCGCCGAAAGAAGCGTCCCGTCGCCGCCGAGCACGATCACCAGCTCGGGATTCTCTTCCGGCAGCAGATGGCGGGGGACAATCCGTGCCGCCTGGGTGTAGTTCCCGCTCACGGGATCGAGAACGGGATCGAACTGGCGTGCCCGCAGCCATAGCACCAGCTCAGGGAGCAGGGCTTGCAGCTCGGGTTTCTGGGGCTTCGAAATAATGGCGACGGCAGACATGCGTTTTCTCAGTGTAACGAAGGCTGGAGCTTCCGTCGGTCCATTCAGCGTGGAGTTTGTGCCGGATTTCCCGGCCCGATTCCCCGCCCCATTTCCAGACCGAGCCGGACGGCGTGCAAAAGGAACTCGCGATTCCCTTCCGCGCCGTGAATTGGCGAATCGATCATCTCCAACTCCTGACCGCCAAGTTCCACGGCGCAGGCCTTCACCCGGTCGATCGCAAGCTGGTGAGCAGCAGGGTCGCGCACGATACCTCCCTTGCCGACATGCTCGCGTCCGGACTCGAACTGCGGCTTTACAAGGATCACTGCCTCCAGGCCTTCACTGTCCGAGCGCACGGCGGCAGCCACCACCGAAGGCAGCACCAGCGTGGCGGAGATGAACGACACGTCCATCGCCAGAAAACTGATCCCCGCAGGCAGCTCGCCGGGGACAAGCTTGCGGGCATTCGTACGCTCCATGAGCGAGACACGCGGGTCGGAGCGGAATTTTTCGGCGATCTGACCATAACCGGTATCGACGGCCAGCACCCGCTCTGCGCCATGCTGGAGCATGCAGTCGGTAAACCCGCCCGTCGAAGCGCCGACATCCAGGCAGAAGCGGCCGGTAAGATCGATGCCCCAGTGCGCGAGCGCGCCTTCGAGCTTGAGCCCTCCACGGCTGACATAGCGGAGGTCGTCCCCGAGAAGGCGCAGGGCAGCATCGGCCGTTACCGCGGTACCGGGCTTTTCGACCTTCTGTTCATCCACCAGCACGCGGCCCGCAAGGATGAGCGCCTGAGCGCGCTCCCGGGTCGGCGTTAAACCACGTTCCACAAGCAACTTATCCAGCCTTGACTTCATCGTATGATCGCGCCTGCCTGCTTCTATTCTGGTGGATACAGGGACCAGGCTGCAAAGATCGGATGCTGAGACGTTCTCCATGCCAGAAAATTCTCGAAACCCGAATGACACGCCGGACCAGGAACCGGAAACGGCTCGCCGTGGCGGAATCAGCTTTGGCGTCCTTGGCTGGATCACGGCAGCCGCCGCGATCATCGTAGCCATCTACCTTGGCAATCGCGGCATACAGATGCAGCAGACGCAGCTGGCAGACCGCTCCGACCTGGCGCGGCTTTCGGCACAGGCGGAGCACGCGCAGCTGCTGACCGATGCGCTGACCTCGCCCGAAGCAAAACAGGTAACGCTGGCAGAGACAAGACAGACGCCGCAACCGTCGGGCTATGCCACGTACCTTCCGGCGAAGGGCGCGCTGGTCTTCATGGCCAGGAACCTGCATTCGCTGAAGGCCGACAAGACCTACGAGCTGTGGCTGATGCCTGCCGATGGAAAGCCGCCTATCCCGGCGGGGCTATTCCACCCCGATACAACAGGCAGTGCATCCGTTATTCTTCCCAGCGTGCCTTCCGGCATCCAAGCCAGGGGTTTTGGCGTCACTATAGAGGACGCGCAGGGGGCACAGACTCCGACGCTGCCTATCGTGATGTCCGGCTACTGATCCAACGCTCCTGATCTTCCCTTCAGGCCTGGATTACCCCAGCTCGATGGCATGATCGGGGCGCGCGATATCTTTTTGTGGGAGTTCTATGGCCAAGTCGAAATCGCATTTTCCGCACCCTATTACGCTGGCCGTCGACATCGGCGGCACTGGTTTAAAGATCATGCTTCTCGATGCGCGCGGAAACCCGCTCTCTGAGCGGCTGCGCACGCCGACGCCCGATCCGGCGACACCGAAGAAGATGCTGGCCGCTCTCGAAAAAATGAAGCGCCAGCTGACCGCATTCGACCGCGTTTCGGTCGGCTTTCCCGGCGTCATCAAGCATGGAAAAACACTGACGGCGGCGAATCTCGATCCGTCATGGGTGGGCTACTCCCTGCAAGCAAAGCTGCACGAGATGTGGCGCAGGCCGATTCATCTCGCAAACGATGCTGCCGTGCAGGGCTACGGTGCGATCACGGGTAAAGGTGTCGAAATGGCCATCACGCTCGGCACCGGCATGGGCTCAGCGCTGTTCACGAATGGCCATCTCTGCCCCGGACTTGAGCTCGGCCATCACCCCTGGTTGAAGGGAAAGACTTACGAAGACTACCTGGGGCGCAAGGGCCTGAAGAGGCTGGGCAAGAAGCGCTGGAACAAACACCTGGAAAAGACTATCGAGCAAACACAGAGGACCTTCAACTGGGATCACCTGTACATTGGCGGCGGCAACGCGAAGGAGATCAGCTTCACGCTGCCGACAAATGTCACCGTCATCTCCAATGAAGACGGCCTTTTCGGCGGCGTGGCCCTCTGGCGCTATCAGTAGCGAAAGCCATTGCAGGCAGTATGCGGCCCGTCCCCACGGCGGGCCGTTTTTATTGCGGCATGGGATAGAAGAGGATCATGTCGTTGTCGAGAATCGCCATCCATTTGCCGTCCGGCGACAGCTCTCCGACAGACATATAGGGCGTACCACGCTCTTCGAAGAGGAATTTGCGCGTGTCCGGCTCAGCGACCACGAACTCGTTGGCAACAATGCAGTTAGCACAGGAACCAAGAGCATACATTTCGATACCGAAGCGATTGCCGGAGACACCGGCAAGGCGGCGTGGATAAAAGCTGCCAATCGGCGGAAGCTGAATACGCGCGCCCGTAGGCGTGACGATGAGCATCTGGGCATCGTGGAAGAAATTCTTGTCTTCGCGCGTAATCACGAGATGGGTCGCATCGAGGAAGCCGAGCGGCGCAAGCGCGACAGGCTTTTCCGTCTCGGCATACGACCAGGGCGCGCCATCGCGGTCGAGAAACTTCGCATCCGGTGTTTCAACGAGGATGCGGGTGCAGGAGTATTGCGACTTATCGGTGCAAAGACTGCCGGCGATGCGCTCGTCACCGGCGATCCATTCCTTGACCGCGCGGACATCGTCCGAGGCATCGAGCGAGATGCGGTTGAGCAGACGCAGCGGATCGGCAGCGTAAAACTCGTAGACGCGGCCATCGGCCGTGAGCAGCGGGATGGTGCGATGCGCAGGCGTGGACCAGAGGCCACGCGGCGCAGTGTCAAGCTCGCCGGACTCCTTCGCGTGCAGGAGCACATCGAGGAAGTCAAGACGCGCTCCCTGCTTAACGACGACGGAAGCTCCGGGGCCAGGAAAGACATTAAAGTCGCCTCCGACCTCGTCGATGGTCCAGTCATGCTGTGCGATCTTTACGCCAGTGGTCGTATCAAAGACCAGCCCGCGCAGCACGGCCGGTTCGGCGCTATTACGCAGCGTGCATGGCGTGTTGACGGTGAATGCGGCAAAGAGATGCGTGCTGTCGAGCCAGAAAAGACGCGTGCCGACCTTGTGCTGATGCAGGCAGAGAAATGGTCCTCCACGGCCGAACAGCCCGTGTGGAATACCGAAGGGCTGAAGATAGATGACCAGCGGCTTGCCCGGCTTCTCCGCCTGAGCAGGCGGCGCGAAGGCGGTAAACAGCAGCAGGAGGCAAGCAGCCAGAACCCGGATGAATGGCATGCGACGCATCGTGGCCAGTATAGGGGGAGCGAGATGACGTTTGTCATTCCCCATCGGTGACAGAGCCCACTGGGAGCAGGCGCGGGAGAGCGCGATGCTGAATATGTTCGCAGGCGCAGCCTGCAAACGCGAAGGCTCTTCTTAGGAGGACATTCATGTCCACTGCATCGATCGCTCCCGGTCTTCGGCAGCCCGCCGTCGACTACGGCCAGCCGAAACCCGCACGCATCCATTCCACTCCGGCGGCCAGTGAGCCGTGCGCACAACTGCAGGCAGTAACAAAGCGTTACGGCCAAACCCTGGCGCTCGACGCATTGAACCTTACGCTCTATCCGGGCGAAGTGGTGGCCCTGCTGGGACCGAACGGCGCAGGTAAGACGACAACAGCGCGTCTGCTGCTGGGGCTGCTCTCGCCGAACAGCGGTTCGGTGCGGGTGATGGGGCTCGATCCGCGTGAGGCTTCGACACGCACACACATCGGCGCAATGCTACAGGTGTCGCGCGTACCCGAGACACTGAAAGTCCGCGAGCACATTGCGCTCTTCCGCAGCTATTATCCTGCGCCTCTCGCGGAGACAGAGCTGGTGAAGGCCGCGGGACTGGAAGGAATCGAAGACCGGCTCTTCGGCTCACTCTCCGGTGGACAGAAGCAGCGTGTGCTGTTTGCGCTGGCACTGGCAGGCAACCCGGAGCTGCTGATCCTCGATGAACCGACGGTAGGCATGGACATCGCCTCACGGCGCGCGCTATGGGAGCAGGTTCGCAAACAGACAGCAGCAGGACGCACGGTGCTGCTGACAACCCACTACCTCGAAGAAGCCGACGCACTGGCCAGCCGCATCGTGGTCATCGACAAGGGACGCATCCAGGCCGAGGGTACACCGGCGGAGATTCGCCATCGTGCCTCGGGACGACGCATTCGCTGCGTGACGGCAATGGGACGCGAAGCTCTATTGAACCTGCCTACGGTGCTGGGCGTCGAAGAGGATCGCGAAGCCGTGGTAATCACAGCGGGCGATGCCGAGGCGGTGCTACGCGAGATTTTCCGGCGCGATGCCACGGTGCACGGTCTCGAGGTTTCGTCGCACAGCCTGGAAGATGCATTCCTGGCGCTCACCGGCGACTCCAGTAAAACCGCCGCGCAGGCGAGCTAACACACACAGACTTCCACACTGGTTTTAAGGAGATGCTTATGGCCACCGCCTCCGTTTCCGTTCCCCGCGCCGAGCTGAGCTTCGGCTACTATGCCAACCTGTTTCGCAACGAGGTCCGTTACGAATTCCTGCGCATGCTGCGGCTGCGCAGCTACTCGCTCTCGGTTATCGGTTTCCCGGTGATGTTCTATCTGCTCTTCGGCACACTGAACAGCCACAACCAATATGCACGCTATCTGCTGGCAAGCTACAGCTGCTTTGGCCTGGTGGGCGCGGCGCTCTTCGGACTCGGTGCTGGCATTGCCATGGAGCGGGCGCAGGGATGGCTGGACCTGAAGATGGCGAGCCCGATGCCACGCTTCGCCTATCTTTTCGCGAAGACCATGTCGGCCGCAGGGTTTGCGCTGGTGGTGACGTGCCTGCTCTCGCTGATCGGCGTGACACTCGCCGGCGTGCACATGACCGGACTCGAGTTCGCGAAGCTCATCGGCATCACGCTGGCCGGAGCAATTCCCTTCGCCAGCATGGGGCTGCTGGTTTCGCTGCTGGTGCCACCCACGGCGGGACCGGGAATCATCAATCTGATTTATCTGCCGATGTCATTCGCCTCGGGCCTGTGGATGCCGCTCGATGTGCTGCCCAAGTGGATGCAGCACGTAGCTCCGGCTCTGCCGGCGTATCATTTCGCGCAGATCGCGCTGCATATCTTCGGCTTTGCCCGGTCGGGCAGCTCGCTGAGCGGGCACTGGGAGGCTCTGTTAGGCTTTACTTGCCTCATGCTGGGAGCCGCATGGCTGGTCTTCTCCCGCCGCGAGGCCAAGGCATAACATGGCAACCATTCTCGACAGCGTGCGCCGCGAACTCCTCCGCAAGCGAGCTGCTGCGCCCGACTGGTGGGATGTCATCTGGTTGTTCTACACCATCTTTTTATTCATTGAGCCGATCGAACGGCACAACGGCGCTTACTGGGTTCAGTTCGGCATCGTGTACGCAATCTTTGTTGCGCTCTACATGGGCCTGGTCTTCCTGCGCCGTCAGCTCTATGTGTACCTGTGCCTGCTGGCTATGGTGGCACTTGGGGTGTATTACTACCGGCACAACGCAGCAGCGTACGGCATGTTCATGTATGTTGCTGCATTTGCGCCATTCGTTTCAGAATCAGTGGTCGTGGGCGCAGTGGCTGTCGCTGCCATGGCAGTACTGACCTGCGTTGAAGGCATGCTCTTGCAGCCGAATCCGTGGACATGGGGCTTCGGCACCTGCCTCACACTCGTGATCGGCGGCACGAACATCTTCATGTCGCTGCGCGTGCGCGCCAACAAAAAGCTGCGCATGGCACAGGAAGAAATTGAGCAGCTCGCGAAGATGGCCGAACGCGAGCGTATCGCCCGCGACCTGCACGATGTGCTGGGACATACGCTTTCTGTCATCGTGCTGAAGGCAGAGCTGGCGGGGCGGCTGATCGGGCGTGATCAGGAGGGAGACCACTCGCGCGCGACAGCGGAAATTGGCGACGTGGAGCAGATTGCGCGCAAGGCGCTCACCGAGGTGCGTGAGGCGATCCGTGGCTATCGGGCCGAGGGCCTTTCAGCCGAGCTGCGCCGGGCACAGAGCGTACTCGACGCAGCAGGCGTGGCATTGGTATGTGAAGAACAGCCGTTGCAACTTTCGGCGAGCGAAGAAAGCGTGCTCTCCCTGGTGCTGCGCGAAGCCGTGACCAACATTGTTCGCCATGCGCAGGCCAGCCGCTGCCTGCTGCGCGTGGAGAAGAGCGGCGAAGAGACACGGCTGATCGTGGAAGACAACGGACGCGGCGGACTGAAGGAAGACGGCAATGGCGTACGTGGCATGCGGCAGCGTATCGAAGCTCTGGGCGGCGAGTTCGCTACCGATACCGTAGAAGGCCGTAGCGGGACGCGGCTGACCATTCGCATTCCCGGAACCTCCACTCCCAACCAACCAGCCTGGAGCTCAGTGTAAGACATGTCGATTCGTGTTGCGATTGCGGAAGATCAGGCCATGGTTCTGGGCGCTCTGGCTGCGCTGCTGGAGACGGAAAACGACATCCGCGTGTGCGGACGCGCTGCCAATGGCCGCGAGGCGTTGACAGCGATTGCGCAGCAGAAACCGGATGTGCTGGTGACCGACATCGAGATGCCGGAAATGACCGGGCTGACGCTGGCAGGCGAAGTGCGTGAGCGCTTTCCTCAAACGCGGGTCATCATCCTCACCACCTTCGCGCGGCCCGGATATCTGCGCCGCGCACTCGATGCCGGCGCGCGCGGTTATCTGCTGAAAGACCGGCCGGCGGCAGAGCTGGCAGAGGCCGTGCGGCGCGTGCATCGCGGACTGCGCGTCATCGATCCCGATCTTGCAGCAGAGGCGTGGGACAGCGGGCCCGATCCGCTGACCGAGCGCGAACGGCAGATTCTATGGCGAGCAGGTGAGGGCAAGTCGAGCGCAGAGATTGCAGCCGAACTCCGTCTCTCCGAAGGCACGGTGCGGAACTATCTCTCCGAGGCCATCAGCAAGCTGGGCGCGGCCAATCGCGTAGACGCGGCGCGCATCGCGCGGGCAAAAGGATGGCTATAGCGGCTGCTCAAGCGCTCTCATTATGAAACGGTTGCTCCGTTCAACGGATATTCACTCGCATTTCAAACTTCAAAGAGAAACCAGACTTACTGTTTGATACAGTTGGTCCGGTTTTGTCGCGCATAAGCCAAGTAAGTACAGGCGCGTCGTCCTTCCTATGAGCGCTGCAACCAAGGTTGCCGCGCTTTGCTGTGCAGGAACGAACCGGTCCCGCGCAAGTCTTTTGGAGGAACCGTGAACGCCTATCGATGGCCAGTCCTGCTGGCCGCTCTCACTCTGACTCTGCCCGCAGTGGCCCAGCAAACTTCCAGCCCTGCCTCTACCGCTCAAACCGATGCGCAGAGCACGAACACCTCGCAGGACCAGAAAATCTCCACATCCGAGACGGTCACCGTCACGGCTCCGGGTGAGACACGCGACACACAGTCCGTAGACAGCAAGGTGCTGCTGCAGCAGGCTCCGGGTACCAGCCCCATTGCCGTGCTGGGCCGCCTGCCCAGCGTGGAAGTGACCACAGCTGACCCCTACGGCGCCTACGAGTGGGCGCTGCGCATCTCGGTGCGCGGCTTCAACCAGAACCAGCTCGGCTTCACGCTCGATGACGTGCCGCTCGGCGACATGTCCTACGGCAACCTGAACGGCCTGCACATCAGCCGCGCCATCATCGACGAAGACATGGGCCGGGTGACGCTCTCGCAGGGCACCGGCGCGCTGGAAGTCGCCTCCACCAGCAACCTGGGCGGCGCGGTGCAGTTCTATTCCGCCGACCCGCTGGACAAGTTCCACTTCGATGCGCGCCAGTCCTTCGGCAGCTTCGACGGCGTGCGCAGCTATGGCCGGCTGGACAGCGGCCTGTTGCCGGGCGGAGGCAAATTTTACTTCGCCGGCGTATGGCAGCGCGCGGACAAGTGGAAGAGCGCGGGTCAGCGCAACCAGCGTTACGAGCAGTTCAACCTCAAGTACGTACAACCAGTAGGCGCGAACGGAACCTTCACTGCCTACGCCGATCTCTCCAACCGTCAGGAAGTCGACTACCAGGATCTCGACAAGATCTGGGTCAAGACGCTGGGCTACAACTGGGATAACTTCGGCAACTGGAACCAGGCACTGCAGGCCGCTGAGGCCTACCAGTCAGGCGGCACGATTGCCTATCCCAATCCGGTAAGCAAGCTGACTTCCAGCCAGGACCCGGAAGACGCGGCCTACTTCGGCGCCTCCGGCCTGCGCCGGGACAGGCTGGCCTACGTGAGCTACAAGACCGCCATCGGCACCCACCTCTTCTGGAAAACCACGGCCTACGGCCACGGCAACGACGGCGACGGTCTGTGGTTCACACCCTACCTGCCGACCTACAACTCCAACTATGAAGCAGTCTCGCCCATCTCGCTGCGCACCTCCGAATACGGCATCGAGCGCGGCGGCTTCCTCACCTCACTGAGCTTTGAGACCGCGAAGAACATGCTCGAGGGCGGCGCGTGGTTTGAGAAGGAAGATTTCACGCTGGCGCGGCGCTTCTACAACACCTCGCTCGCCGGCCCGATTCACTCCCTCTACGACTTCCCCACCAACCCCTTCTACACGCAGTGGGCCTACGAGTTCCCGAGCACCCTCTACGCGCTGCACCTGCAGGACAAGTACAAGATCAACGATAAGGTCACAGTCTCGGCGGGCTTCAAGGCTGAGGAGACCAACCAGACCGGCAACCTGAAGGCCTATAACACCGGCCTGGACCTGGCTCCGACGACAGTGGCCAGCAGCTACGCGCAGGGCAGCCTTGAGTCGGGCAGCCCCTTTCTGCCGCAGGTTGGCGTGGACTGGAAGCTCGACCAGAAGAGCGAAGTTTTTGCCGACGTGGCGAAGAACACGCGCGCCTATCAGACCGGCGGCCCGGGCTTCGGCACCTCGCCATGGGGAACCTCGCAGGCGGGCTTCGATGTGCTCACCAGCAGCCTGAAGCCGGAGAGCTCGTGGAGCGAGGAAGTGGGTTATCGCTACACGGATAACCGCGCCTCCATCCAGGCGAACTACTTCCATGTCAATTTCAGCAACCGCCTGCTGGCCATCCAGCAAGGCGCTGCTATCGCAGGTGACGCCTCGCTGCTTTCGAACGTCGGCGGGGTCACCACCAACGGCCTGGACGGCGCGGCCTCGGTGCAATTCGGCAACGGCTGGGTGCTCTATAACGGCCTGACCTTCAGCCGCTCCACCTACAACGACAACTACACATCGGACGGCACGGAGATCGAGACCGGCGGCAAGATCGTGGTCGATGCGCCGGAGTTCATGTGGAAGAACTCGCTGAGCTACAGCCACAAGGGCTTCGACGCGCACATCGGCTCGGACTACATGTCCAAGCGCTACTACACCTACACCGACGACAGCAGCGTGGACGGCCGCTTCCTGGCCGAGATGGGCACCTCCTACCACAAGGATGAGGTGGGCATCTTCGATCAGCTGAAGCTGCAGTTCAACATCTACAACCTGGCAAACGCGAAGTACTACTCGACAATCGGCACCAACGGCTTCATCGCTTCGGACCCGACCGGGGTTGGCAACAACACGCTGCAGGTGGGCGCGCCCCGCGCCTTTACCGGCACCTTCAGCATGCGGTTCTAACCGCACTGCGAAATAAAGGGCGCTGCCTGCGAGCGGCGCCTTTTTCTTTTGGCAGCTCTGAATTTACCCTGCGAAGTGCGCTTCCGCCTGGGCTCGGGCACGCTCAAGCGCGTCGTTCAGCTCCTGGCGCTTCGCTTCGAGCATCTCCGGCGAGTCATGAGGGCCGGGTGCGGGCACCGCGCGCGCCCAACTCACGGCGACACGGGAAAAGGGCTTCGGAATGAGGAACAGGTCCCAGGACTTCATCACCCAGGACTGCTCCGGCAACAGGTAAAAGCAGCCCATCTCCTGCCCGGTCATTTGCGCCAGCTTTACGGGGCCGATCTTGGTCTGGTAGATGGGGCCACGCGGGCCATCCGCCGTGAAAACAACCGGATCGCCCTTGGCGAGCACATCGCGCAGGGCAAGCAGCCCGGCCGCACCTCCACGTGAGCTCGAACCGCGCACCGCGTTGTAACCAAGCAGGCCGAGGGTGCGGGTAATGAGCTCACCGTCAAAGCTCTGGCTAATGAGAATGGAGCAGCGGAACTTGCGGAAGTACCAGCCGCAGGGCAGGGTGCAGCGATGCCAGAAGCAGAAGATGCCCTTCGCAGGCGGCGTCGCCGGAATCGCGCCCTCCTCTGCGATCACCTCAAAGCGCAGGGTCATGCCGATCGCGGCCAGAACCAACGCGGTGAGCCGCGGCACCACGGCCACGGCCACTCGCTGTCCAAAAGTAAAACGGCGTTCCGAGCTCACGCTCTCATTCTATTTCTATGGACACACTCAGCTGTAGCGCAGCCAGCGGAGTATCTCCGGCAAGGTGGCGCGCTTGCCGTACATCAGGATGCCGACGCGATAAATGCGCGAGGTGAACCAGACCACCACGGCGACCGAAAGCGCCAGAAGTCCGAGCGAAGCGGCAATCTGCCAGGCAGGCGGAAACTGCGAGGCCAGGCGGAGAAACATCGCAATCGGCGCGCAGGGCGGAAAGAGCGAAATGGCGACGGACCAGATGGAGTTCGGGTTCGACATGATGAAGGTGATCATGCCGAAGCTGAGCCATACCGGAACGGCAGCGAGCGGCGCATACTGCTGGAGCTCCTGCTCTGTGTCGCAGGTGGCGGCAATGCCAGCGAAAAACGTGCTGTAGAGCAGATAGCCGAGCAGAAAGTACACGGCGAAGAGCACGATCTGCAGCGGAGAGATTTCGATGCTCACACCACCGCTGGTCATCAGGCTCTGAGCCAGTGCGGTTCCGGCAAAAAGCGCCCCCGCCACACCCCAGATGGCGATTTGTGTAAGGCCAACAGCACCAATGCCAATGAGCTTGCCTGCGAGCAGGTCCGTGGCCTTCACGGTGGAGAGCATGACCTCAAAGATGCGCGAAGTCTTCTCCTGGATGACGGAACGGCCGACATTCATGCCGTACATCACGACGCTGAAGGTGAGCAGCAGAGCCATGGCATAGGCTGCCCAGAAGGTGCCCATGGCGCTGCTCTCGACCTCTTGGCCGTTCTTGATCTGCATGGTGTCGATATCGACGGTTCGCGTCAGCGCATCCACATCCTTTGTATCGATGCCGCGAGCGATGAGGCGATTGGCGACAAGGGCGTGGTTGAGAGCGCTATGCAGACGGCTTTCCGTAGCGAAGTCTCCAGAAGAGCGGGACTCATACTTCGCTTTCACGTTATTTGGAGAAGAAGTATCGATCCAAAGAAACCCGTCAATCTGCTTCTGATCCACCTTGCGGATCAGATCCGCATGTTGCTCTGGAGTTGCCGGGGAAACAACTTCGACCGTGGCCTGCGCATCGCGGTCGTTGGCGATCTGCCCGGCAACGCGGCTGGCCAGGTAGAAATCCGAGCTGGCAATCGCCAGATGCTTGCCGACGCCGGAATTCCGGGTGGCGAAAGTCATGACGCCGATAAGCCCGGCAAAAACGACAGGAATAAGAATCGTGGTGAGCTTGAAGGCCTTGCCTTTGACCTGCTCCAGGTACTCACGCTTTGCGATCAGCAGAATGTCACGCACGGACTTGTTCCCCCACGGTGCGGATGAAGATCTCTTCGAGAGACGGCTCTTTCAGCTCGAAGCGATAGAGAGTAGCCCGCTCGACGGCAGCGCAAAGCAACTGCTGCGCATCTGCATGCGGGTGGAGAGTGATTTCGACCTGGCCGCCGTAGTCCTTATAGGAGGCAATGGCAGGATGCTGGAGGAAGCTGTTGTCGCCGGTGTAGACAATCTCGACACGATCACGCTCGTAGCGGGATTTGACCTCACGCATCGAGCCGGAGAGCACCGCTTCGCCGCCATGGACGAGGCAGATGGCGTCGCACATCTTCTCCACCTGGTCCATGCGGTGGGTGGAGAAGAGGATGGCCCTACCAGCCTTCTTGAGCTCGATGAGCGTGTCCTGGAGCAGCGTGGCGTTCACCGGATCGAGACCGGAGAAGGGCTCGTCCATGATGATGAGCTCTGGCTCATGCAGCAGCGTGGCGATGAATTGAATCTTCTGCTGCATGCCCTTGGAAAGCTCTTCGGTCTTCTTCTGCGCGGCGTCGAGGATCTGCAGACGCTCGCACCACTCATGGGCCCGGCGAGCGGCGACGGCAGGTTCGAGCCCCCGGAGCTGCCCCATGAAAACGAGCTGCTCCATCACCTTCATCTTCTTGTAGAGGCCGCGCTCTTCGGGCAAATAGCCGACACGGCGCAGGCTCTCACGGGTAAAGGGCTTGCCAAAGAGGTTCACGGTGCCGGAATCCGGCATGGTGATGCCGATCATCATGCGGATGCTGGAGGTCTTCCCTGCTCCGTTCGGTCCAAGCAATCCAAACATCATGCCGGCGTCAATGCGCAGGCTTAATTCTTTAACCGCAACCTTGTTCTCATAGGACTTCGAGATGCGGTCCAGGTGCACCACAGTGGACATGCGTCGAACTCTCCCCTGGAATATCAGAACGAGTCTATCCCATGATTTCTATTGCTCCGAGGTAATAACTCCTGCTTCGCGTAGGGCGAATCGCCTTCGGCCTCCGCTCCCTTTGGTCGCGATCCCGCATTGCTGTGAGACCCACCCATGACCAAGTGCTTGTCATGGGTGGGGCAACCGGCTCGGCAAACGATCAGCGGGAGCAACAGCCCTTGATACCATCGGGGAGTGGTGCAGCTCGATACTCCGATCCAATTCGTCAAGGGCATCGGCCCGCAGATCGCCGCTACGCTTGCCGAGAAGGGCATTCTGACTGTCGAGGATCTGCTCTTCCATTTGCCTTTCCGCTATGAGGACCGCGCCCATCCGCGGGAGTTCTCCGACCTGCAGGCGGGCGAGATGGCGGCAGTGATTGCCGAGGTACGCGGCACGGCCACGCTCAAGACGCGCAATATGCCGATCTTCGAAATGACCGTGGGCCAGAACCAGGCAACGATGAAATGCATGTGGTTCCGGGGCACATATCTCGAAGGACGCTTCAAGCCGGGACAGATGCTGGCGCTCTACGGCAAGGTCGAGGGCTCGCGCTCGACGCGCGGCTTCAAGATGATCCAGCCGCAGATCGAGGTACTGCCGGACAACCCGGACGACGAAGCGCAGTTGCTTGAAGTGGGCCGCATCGTGCCGGTATACGAATCGCTGGGCGGCTCACGCTTCAGCTCGCGGTGGATCAGGCGGGTGCAGCATAATCTGCTCGAAGAGCTGCGTGGGCGCATCCCGGAGACATTGCCATCGACCATGGTCGAGCGGCTGGGACTGCCAAGCCGCGAAGAGGCGTTGCGGCTGGCACATTTTCCTCCGGCGGGAACGCCCATGACGGACCTGCAGGCCTCGGCAACAGCTGCGCACCGGCGGCTGATCTTCGAAGAACTCTTCTATCTGGAATTCGGGCTCGAGCTGAAGCGGCGCAAGCTGAAGGAACGAGCGGGCATCGCCTTTGAGACCGGCGACCATGTGCGCGAAGCGCTGCGGCAGGTACTGCCATTTCATCCTACCGGCGCGCAGAAGCGCTCGCTGGGCGAGATTGTGGGCGACATGCGGCAAAGCTCGCCGATGCGGCGGCTTTTGCAGGGCGATGTAGGCGCGGGCAAGACGATCGTGGCGCTGCAAGCCATGCTGGTGGCAATCGAGAACGGCTACCAGGCAGCATTGATGGCTCCGACTGAAATCCTGGCCACGCAGCACTCACTGGGCATCAAGAAACTGCTCGAAAAGAGCGGCCGCAAGTACAAAACCACGCTGCTGACCGGCTCGCTCGACGAAGAGCGCAAAAAGCTGGCACGGCGCGCGATCCACAACGGCACGGCGCAGCTGGTCATCGGCACGCATGCGCTCATCGAAGAGAAGGTGGAGTTCGCGAAGCTCGGCCTCGTGGTGGTCGACGAGCAGCACCGCTTCGGCGTGCTGCAGCGCTTCCGCATGATGAAGAAACCAGGTGAGGCCGATCCTGACGTGCTGGTGATGACAGCCACGCCAATCCCGCGCACGCTGGCGCTCTCGCTCTATGGAGATCTCGATGTAAGCGTGCTCGACGAGCTGCCGCCGGGGCGCACGCCCATCGTGACGAAACATGTGCCCGACGAGCGCGAGGTAGACGTATGGAAGCTGCTGCGGCAGCAGGTGGAGCGCGGCCATCAGGCCTACATCGTGTATCCGGTGATCGAGGGCTCGAAGGATGACCAGCCGGAGCTGGACTTTGCGCCGCCCGAGCCCGAAGAGCCGGCGAAACCGGCAAAGGGCAAGGCGCCCAAGGGCAAGAAGAAAAAGACCAAGGGCAAAGAGGAAGAGTTATTCGAGAAGCCGTCGCTCAAGTCCGCAACCGAAATGTACGAGAACCTGCGGGCCACGCACCTTGCCGGGCTGAAGCTGGGACTGTTGCACGGACGCCTCGACGCCGACGAGAAGGACATCATCATGCGGCGCTTCCAGCGTGGCGAGATCGATGTGCTCGTCTCAACCACGGTCATTGAAGTGGGCGTCGATGTACCGAATGCGAGCGTGATGGTCATTGAGCACGCAGAGCGCTTCGGACTGGCACAGCTGCATCAGCTGCGCGGGCGCGTAGGACGCGGCGCGGCGAAGTCCTACTGCATCCTGATGACCAGCGGGCGCGTATCGCCTGGCGGCGAGGAGCGCATTGCAGCCATGGTGCGCACGCAGAACGGCTTCGAGCTGGCAGAGATCGATCTGGAGCAGCGCGGCCCCGGTGAGGTTTTCGGCACGCGGCAGGCTGGGCTGCCGGATTTCCGCGTGGCCAATATTGTTCGCGATCGCGGCTTGCTGGAGCTGGCCAAGAGCGAGGCGGCGGGGTTTGTCGAAAACCGGCACGGCGAGACCAGCGATGAAGCCAAGCGAATGGTCTGGGCGCAGCTGCGCGGGCCATGGCAGCGGCGGTACGGACTGGTCGAGGTGGGCTGAGCCGGACTTTCCTGCACCATGCCTCAAAAGCAGAACGATCTCTAGACCTCGCGCAGTGAAAGCTCAGGATCGGCCACTCTGGCCGATGCATCGCCATAAATAACCAAGTCGATCCTGGCGATCCCATAGGCCTTTTCGCGCATGAGCCGCCGGGTACATGCGCAAAGCTCTGCCAGCTGGTAATGGGATTCGCGGCTGAGCTCGATGCCGGAGGCGACCAGCGCGGCATAAATCTCGATGCAGGTAGAGCGCACGAATTCAAAGTCGATCTCAGCGACTTCCCTGCCCTGCGTAGCCCGGGAAAGTACCCATCCACCACTGGCCAGCAACACGCCGCTGAGCAGACGCACCAGCTTCTCGGGATCCTCCCCGCTGGCCGCGGTCAACTTCAGCATTGGCGTCGATTCGTAACTTCCACGCATACTTTTCCTGATCGGACCGGGATTACGATTGCATAACGTCCGGCGCATGGTACTTTCGTGTGCTAAAGGATTCCCTTGTCTTACCGCAGCTACGACTGGCTCTGGGACTGAGATGCCGGATGAAGAAAACGCGGTCGCGGAACGCGCACATCTTCCCGCGTCAGCAGTTCTAAAAAGAACCGGCATGGTTACCAGCAAGAACAGGACGCGCCACCGCCCGGATCTGCTCTGGCCTGCATCGACTGATTTGCGGTAGCTTCAAACCATGCTGCTGGGCACCGGAATAGACCTGATCGAGATCGACCGCATTACCCAATCGGTGGAGCGTTACGGCGAACGCTTTCTGGAGCGCGTGTTCACACCCGGGGAGATCGCATACTGCTCACGCAAGAAAAATGCTGCCGAGAGCTATGCCGCTCGCTTTGCCGCCAAGGAAGCCGGAGCTAAAGCATTGGGAACCGGTATCCAGCACGGAGTGAACTGGAAGGAAATCGAGGTCCGCCGCCTGCCGGGCCAGCGTCCAACGCTGCATTTCAGCGGGCGCGCCGAAGAATTCGCCCGCCGGCTCGGGGTGCGGCATATTTCTCTGTCCCTTACCCACAGCCGCACCGTCGCCATGGCCTCGGTACACCTGGAAGACTGATTCAAAAAGAGATTCCTGCAACAGCTTTCTACCTGGGTGCATCCAACAGGCGGGTGTAGGGAAGATACACCCGCGTTTGCTATGCTCTGACCATAGCGCGATTGCAGTTTTAGCCTTTTTCCCCAAGGGGGCCTGTGCCGAACCAGCAGCAAGTTCAGTGGTCACAACTTAAGGTCGGCGTGCTGGTGATCGTTGCGCTTTCCGTTCTCGCCGCACTCGTCTTTCTGATGTCCGGCTCGACCGGCGGTTTCTGGAATGGGAAGATCACGATCCGCTCCTATTTCGAGAACTCGGCTGGCGTCAAGGTGGGAGCACCGGTCAACCTGGAAGGCGTCACTGTGGGCAATGTGAAGAGCATCCGCATTGTGCCTGAGCGCAAGCTCACGCCGGTGGAAGTGACCATGCGCATCAGTAAGAAGTACCTGGATGCCATTCACACTGATTCGAAGACCAGTCTGGAAACGGTAGGCGTCCTGGGCGACACGGTGGTCGATATCGCGAGCAAAGATGCGACCGGTCCTCAGATACAGAACAATGCCGAGTTGCAGACGACCGAGACGCCCAACCTGAGCGACGTCATCAAGTCGAGCCAGGGGACGATCGAGCAGCTCAATACCATCCTTGCGAAGGTCGATAACCTGGTGGACGCGCTGAACAGCGGCAAAGGCTCCATCGGCCAGCTGATCAATGACCCCACGCTTTACAACAAAGCGGTACTGACGGTGAACCAGCTCCAGGCCCTGATTGACGGCATTTCGAACGGCAAGGGCTCCATCGGCAAGCTGGTTTCCGACGATACGCTGTATACGCGCGCCAACGATACGGTAGGCCGGCTGCAGCATATTGCCGACGAACTGGACCAGGGCAAGGGATCCGCGGGCAAGCTTCTCAAGGATGACGCGCTCTACAACAACCTGAAGGAATCGACCGACAGCCTGAACCACCTGCTCGCCGGCATCAATCAAGGACAGGGCGCCATCGGCATGATGGCCAAGGATCCGAAGTTTGCCGCGCAGCTGAATGACACGGTAAACAAACTCGATTCCCTGCTGACGAGCGTTAACAGCGGCGAAGGCACGCTGGGACAGCTGGTGAAGAATCCCGCACTGTACAACCACAGCGACGAGATGATCCAGAACAGCAGCAACCTGGTCACGGCCATCCGCCAGAATCCGAAGAAATACCTGACCATCCACTTCAAAATCTTCTGAGATACCCCTTTCAGGAACCTTCCACAAGCCAGACTGGCGCCGGGCAAATCTGCCCGGCGTTTTTTCTTGTGTGAATGCGTGGTAATTTCCCTTCAGGCGTAATCACGCCGTAGTCCGCCGCTTTTGTCCACGGAGGGCGGCCTTTTACTTAGGGAGATCCGATGCAGCCGTTTCGCATGGCCAGTGTCCTTTTATTTTCGAGCAGTCTCGCGCTGGCGCAGTCCAGCCTGCTGCCCGCCGATTCCGCCTCGAGCGGTCCCACCACAGTGCCCAAGACACCGGTCAGCTTCGATCTGAGCGCCATCGACAAGACCGCCGACCCGTGCACCGACTTCTACACCTACGCCTGCGGCAACTGGCGGAAGAACAACCCCATCCCGAGCGACCAGTCGACCTGGGGCCGCTTCAATGAGCTGGCCGAGCACAACCGCTATCTGCTCTACCTCGATCTGAAGAAGGCAGCCGACGATCCGAAGACACCGCTGCAGAAGCAGTACGGCGACTTCTATGCTGCTTGCATGAACTCGGATCTCGCCGATCAGCTTGGGGCAAAGCCGATCCAGCCGGCGCTCGACAAGATCGACGCGCTCTCCTCGAAGAGCGGCCTGGCGGCACTGGCGGCAGACCTGGAGCAGAAGGACGGCACCGGGGTCTTCTTCGGCTTCGGCAGCGAGCAGGATCAGAAGGATGCGACCAAACAGATCGCCATCGTCATGCAGGGCGGACTCAGCCTTCCTGACCGCGACTACTACCTCGCCGACAACCCGCGCATGGCGAAGATCCGCGAGCAGTACAAGGAATACGCCGTGGCCCTCTTCAAGCTGGCCGGCGACAATGACGAGAAGGCGGCCAGCGAAGCCGATGCCGTCCTGACCATTGAGACGGCGCTGGCCAAGGGCTCCATGCCGCGCGTGGACATGCGCGATCCGGACAAGATTTACCACCCTCAACCAGTTTCCGGGCTGAAGCTGCTGGCTCCAGACTTTGCCTGGGATACCTATTTCGCCGGAACCCCGGCTCCGGCCATCGACAGCCTCAACGTCGCCACGCCGGATTATTTCAAGGCATTCAATGCGGTTATCGACCAGCAGAGCCTGGACGCGATCAAGAGCTATCTCCGGTTCCACGCCATCAACGGCGCAGCCTCGTGGCTCTCGTCTTCCTTCGACGACCTGCATTTTGGCTTCTTCAGCAAGACGCTGCAAGGGCAGGATCAGCAGTCGGCGCGCTGGAAGCGGTGCACAGCTCTGACCGATCGCGCCCTGGGTGAGGCCGTAGGCCAGGACTGGGTGAAGGAGAACTTTCCTCCCGCAGCCAAGGAAAACATGGACAAGCTGGTCGATGCCCTCGACACCTCGCTCAACAAGGACATTCAGAACCTTCCCTGGATGAGCCCGGAGACCAAGAAGCAGGCCGAAGTCAAGCTAGCCGCCTTCCGCCGCAAGATCGGCTATCCGGAGAACTGGCGCGACTACTCGAAGCTCGAGGTCAAGCGCGACGACCTGCTCGGCAATATCCATCGCTCGGACGCTTTCGAGACCACCCGAGACCTGCAGAAGATCGGCAAACCGGTGGACGAAAAGGAATGGGGTATGACGCCCCCGACCGTCAACGCCTATTACGATCCCAGCAACAACGACATCAACTTCCCGGCCGGCATCCTGCAGCCGCCGTTCTATGACGTCACCAAGGACCCGGCGGTGAACTTCGGCGCCATCGGCGTGGTCATCGGCCACGAAATGACCCATGGCTTCGACGACGAGGGCAGCCAGTATGACGCCAAGGGCAATGTCGTGAACTGGTGGACGCCTGAGGACAAGAAGCAGTTTGACCAGCGCACGGGCTGTGAGGTGAACGAATACGGCAACTTTGAGCCGGTCCCGGGCACCAAGCTGAACGGCAAGCTGACGCTCGGCGAGAATACTGCCGACAACGGCGGCATCCGCATCGCCTACCAGGCGCTCATGTCGGTACTGGCCGAAGAGGGCAAGAAGGCCGAAAACCAGAAGATCGATGGCTATACGCCGGAACAGCGCTTCTTCATCGCCTTCGCCCAGGTCTGGTGCGAAAACCGTACCGACCAGGTACAGCGTGTACGCGCCCTGACCGATCCGCACTCCCCGGGCCGGTTCCGGACCAACGGTACGGTGCAGAACTTCGAGGCCTTCGGCAAGGCTTTCGGCTGCAAGAAGGGCCAGCCGATGGTGCCCGACAACCCCTGCGTGGTCTGGTAGTCCGGACACGCACAAAACCGGCGGCCGGGGAATTCCGATCCCCCGGCCGTTTCCCTTTTCTGGAGCCCCGGCCGACCCGGGAAAGCTTCAGGAGAACCAAACCAGCGCGGGCTGCCCAATTTCCGCAACAAATCTTGCCGGAAGCTCCTAACTATCTGTTCCCTGGCACCGTCCAAACAACGCAGAAGAGGCAAGGAGCCGAAAGCCCCCGCACCCGTCTCCTTCCTGTTGCAAAGTAAACGACTTGTCCGAGAGTGTGTGTACCGGGACGTTCGCTGCCTCTGCTATAGCCGAAAGCGCGTCCAGCTTTTACAATGCAGACGGGAGATATCCCTGATCCAGTTGCCTGGCGAACTGTCACCCCAGGATGAAGGAAGCGCATGAAGTTTAAGAAATATGGCCAGTTGGTCCTGGCTCTGGTTGTATCCCTAGGTTTTTGCCTGAGTCTTACATCCTGCACCGTCGATTACACCATCGCCTACCTGTATGTCACCGGCGAACAGTACAACCAGATCGGCGCTTTCAAGATTGCCAATAACACCGGAAATCTCACTGCTATCCAGAACCAGCCATTCGGCTCCGGTGGAACCAATCCGGTACGCTCCCTTGTCTCTACGACGGGCCGCTACCTCTATGTGCTCAACGAGGGCTCGCTGGACAGCTCGACCGAGACCTACAGCGGCAGCAACGTTGCCGTGTTCTCGGTGGGCGGCGACGGCACTCTGGCCACCCAGCAGACCTACACCAGCCAGGGAAATGCGCCTCTCCGCTTCGCTCTGAGCTCGAGCGGCAGCTTCATGTATGTGCTGGATCAGTACGAGCCGACCACTGCCGGCGACACAGGCGAGACTTTTGACAGCCTGTCTGCAGCGACTGCGGCTGGCTATCCATGCCCCGACCCGAGCACCAGCGGCCTCTACCACCCGGTAGGCGACATCACCGCCTTCAGCGTGGACTCAAACACCGGCCGCCTCTCGTTGATCACCAATGCGCAGCAGACCACTTCGAGCGGCACGCAGCTGCCCTACTTCCCGGTGGGCTGCAACCCGATCGACTTCAAGGTCGGCGCGTCCTATGTCTATACGGTGAACCAGACCGACGCTTCGGGATCGAATGTCACCAGCGTCTACATCTACGCGCTGAACTCGAGCAGCGGCCAACTGACGGTCAGCTCTTCAAGCCCGCAGACGATCACCAGCGCCGAAACCATCACCATGATCGGCTCTGACCAGGCTTCGAAGTACATCTACCTGCTCGATTCGGGCCTGGACCAGATCGATGCCTATACCATCGGCACCAACGGCGTACTGCAGGCGATCTCGAACAGTCCGTTCACGAACAGCCAGTCGGCTGCCGGCAACCCGGTACAGCTGACCTCGGACAGCAAGAGCAAGTTCCTCTACGTCGCCAACGACGGCCCGTCCTCGACCCTGGGCAATACCAGCAGCGACATCAGCGCCTATACGATTGCGTCTAACGGCGTGCTGGCCAGTGTCAGCGGGGCGCCGTTCGGCACCGGATCGAGCCCGCGCTGCATCATCGAGGATCCCTCGAACCAGTACATCTTCACCGCGGATTACACCAGCAGCACGGTGACCGGTCACGTACTCGACCCGAACTCGGGCGTGCTGACCGATCTGCGGAACAAGACCAGCTATGCGACGGTGGGCAATCCCACCTGGTGCGTGGCCGACAGCCATACCGACTAAGGTCGGAGCCGTATCTGGGCGGTGCCGCGGGGCTCATTGAGGCCTTACGCACCGCCCGAATCATATAAGCCCCGGCCATGAGAGGCTCCGAGAGCTCTCCATATCCGGGATTTACAATGCAAGCGGGAGCTTTCCCGACATCGACCACCTGGGCCGCCAGGACGAAGGAAACACATGAAGTTCAGCAAATTGAGCCAGGGGTTGTTGGCCGCCGCCGTCTCGCTGGGAGCCGGACTGGGCATCACCTCCTGCGGTGAAAGCAACACCATCGACTATCTCTATGTGACGGCCTCCAAAAATAACCCGGGCCAGATCAGCGTCTACCGCGTCGATCTTGAGTCCGGCGCTCTGACCCAGATTCAGGACTCGCCCTACACCGCTGGCCGCGATCCGGTGGGCATTGTGACATCGCCCAATGGCAGCTATCTGTATGTCATCAATCACGATGACAACACCATTCAGAAGTTCGACGTCGGCACGGATGCCAAGCTCTATCCCCGCAATACCTACAACACAGTTGGTACCGAGCCGCAGGCCATCGCGATCAATGCTGCGGGCACCTACCTTTACGTTGTGGATACCTATCAGCCAGGCTATACCGACACTAATTCTGGCCCGGGTGATATCGAGGTCTATCCGATCAACAGTGACGGAAGCCTGGGTACGGCTGTCACCAACGGCAGCCTGAGCTACTTCCCGGTGCAGGATAACCCCATGAGCGTCAACGTCACCGAGAACAACGACTTCGTTTACGTGGTCAACCAGAACACCTCGGCGGGCGCGGGCACCATATCGGCCTTCTCGGTAGGCACCTCCGGCGCACTGACCGCCATCAGCGGCAGCCCCTTCAGCGCAGGTGTTACGCCCAATGCGAGCGTCAGCGATCCGACCAGCCGCTTCTACTACGTAACGGACAGCTCAACCAACCAGCTGATCGCCTACACTATCGGCTCAACCGGCGCGCTGACCCCGCTTGAGAACGGTCCGTTCTCGACCGGCACCTATCCAGACGGCATCACCATCGACCCGAGCGGCAGCTACATCTACGTCTCGAACTACAACTCGAACAGCGTGAGCGCCTATTCCATCACGCAGTCGACGGGCGCACCTTCGGGTCTCGCTGGATCGTCCACCTACTCGACCGACACCGGCCCGACCTGCGTGCTGGTTGAACCGGCCTTCGGCAAGTTCCTCTACACGACGAACTTCCTGGGCAATACGGTTTCGGGCTTCGAGCTGAACACCAACTCCGGTGTGCTCACGGGCACGGAAAACTCGCCCTACCCGAGCGCTGGCCAGCCAACCTGCGTCGCTGCCGTCACCCACGGCAACCACGCCGGCGAGCACGTTCAGTCCACCTCCGGAAACGGCGCTTAATCGCCCCTCCGCACCGAGGAAAATGGCCTGCCGATTTCGGCAGGCCATTTTCTTTTCCGATCTATTCCGCTGCAGCCTCAGGAGTTGGGTTCACTTCATGCTTCTCCGGGCACGGTGCGCCATTCAGCGCCTTCAGCTCTTCCACCAGCATCTCAATCTGCCAGGCGATACGTGGGCTCATGGGCAAAAAAGCGATCCCCACTCCTGTACGCGGACGCAGAACGAGGATATTCCCGGCTACCCGGATACAGATCTTCCGTGTCTCGAAATAGACCTCGACGTGTGTTCCCCGCTCCAGATTTACTGTGGGTGCCTCGATGAAGCACCCGGAGCGGCTCAAATCATGAATTTCTCCCTGAAGTTTGAGGCCGATGTGCGGCACCTCGATCTCCGCGTGCCCCTCACATAGAAAGCGAGGCTCGCGCCTGCGCTCCGCGCAAGGTGACTGCGGCATAGGCTCCGCAACTCCTGCTGCGCTCGCTTCCTTTGGCTCCTGCAACCCCTCAGGAACATCCGGCGGACGTTTTTCCTCTGCCAATGCGCCCTCCAAAAGCTCCATCGGCAAACACGGGAAAAGTATGATCGCAGTGCTGGACCTAGACCCGGGAAGCGCCCCAGCTACGAATCCAGCGTTGGCTGGGTCGCTCAACCGTGAACATGACCACCATCGCACCGGCGATCAGTAGAAGATAGCTCAACCAGGGATCGTATGAGGCCAGGTGGAGACGATCGAGGATATGCGAGTCATGGATCAGGTTCCAGAGATTGAAGTGCAGGATGTAGAGGCAATAGCTGGCTTTGCCCACAGTCCGGAAAGGCAGCCAGCCAAAGAACCGGGCAATCAGGTTCTGTCCCGCCAGGCCGAGGATGGCCAGCGCGAAGAGCGGCATCAGCAGGCCGTCATGCATCAGCGGATACGGCATGTGGTCGCCAAAATAGAGCACCGCGTAGAGCCCGGACATACCGAGAATCCCATACAGAAGCCGTCGGAGGCTCGTGCGGGGGATCATGGCGTCGAGATCGGCCAGCGCAATGCCAAAAAGGAAGGACGGCACATGGGGCGGCGGCGTGAACTTCAGCGCCCGTATCCAGAAGCCATCGGTGTAGCGGCCGGGGTGAAGGTCTCCATCCGGGTGCAGCCACATATAAAGGCTGGGCAGGATCATACCCAGCACCCATAAGCCGGCCATGACGCCCAGCAAGGCTCCCATCCGCTTCGGACGCTTCCACAGCACCACGACCGGGAAGATGAGATAGAAGAAGGCCTCGGTGCACATGGTCCAGGCCGGCGTATTCCAGAAGGTCGCCAGCAGCGGATGCCAGGCCTGCAGCAGCAGCGGGGTCAAAATCACGCCCAGAGCGAACTGAGCATGGCTACGTGCTTGCCACTCAGCAGCAAGCATGCCGAGCGAAAGAATCAGCGCAAAGACGTAAACCGGGTAGAGGCGGGAAAAACGCGCCAGCCAGAAACGCCGCGGGCGCAACTGGCCGGCAGCCGCGCGATCGGCATAGTTGTAGGCCAGGATGTAGCCCGACATCAGCAGGAAAAAACTGACCGAGGTATAGCCGTTATCGACAATCGGGGCAAAAGGGCCGAACCACTTCGGATTCGAGAAGTGGAAGAAGACAATATTCAGTGCCGCAAAGCAGCGCAGCCCAGTCAACGCGGGCAGGATTTCCTTTTTCGGACGGCTGGCATTCCCGGCAGCAGCCGGAGGCGCCTGTGACTGGCCAGCCTGAATAGGAGGATCGAGCACCGCGGAACCGGCAGAAGGCTGGCTCGCCACGGGGGAGGTGGGCGCGAATTGGTTCGAAAGACTCAAAACCACTCCCCCGTTGGACGGGCTCCTGGCCGAATAAGTTCTAGCCGGAGAAACTTTAGGCCGTCACCAGCGATCCGACTTTTTCGCCTGCGATGACGCGGCGGATATTGCCGGAATGATTCATATTAAAGATGATCATCGGCAGATTGTTATCCTTGCACAGGCTCACCGCGGTAGTATCCATGACCTTCAGACCCAGCCGCAGGATTTCCATGTAGGTAATCTGCTCGAATTTGACGGCATCCTTGGTGATAACGGGATCGGCATTGTAGATGCCTTCCACCTTGGTTGCCTTGAGCAGCACATCGGCCTTGATCTCCATTGCCCGGAGCGAAGCCGCCGTATCGGTGGAGAAATAAGGATTTCCAGTGCCAGCAGCAAAGATCACCACCCTGCCTTTTTCCAGATGCCGGATGGCCCGGCGCCGAATATAAGGCTCGGCGACCTGATTCATCTCGATTGCGGACATGACACGGCAGTGCAGTCCCTGCTTTTCAAGCGCATCCTGAATCGCGAGCGCATTGATCACCGTGGCCAGCATGCCCATGTTGTCGGCCGAAACGCGGTCCATGGCCTTTGCTTGTTCGGCAACGCCACGAAAGAAATTCCCGCCCCCGACGACGATGGCCACTTCCACGCCCTGAGCGTGTACTTCCGCGATTTCTGCTGCGATCTCGTGAACGCGGACCACATCCACGCCAAAGCCCTTGCCTGCGGCCAGAGCTTCCCCTGAGAGTTTGAGGACGACCCGTTTATACATGCTCCTTGAAGTATCGCATGGCATGCTTTCCGACGCACAGCCTTGCCCCTCCGAACCGCGATAGCACCCTCTCTGCAAGGCCTGTGACGGCCGTCACTGCCAGGCACCGGCAAGCGGCTGGATAGTAGAGCTGTCAGGAGGGACTATGTCCTACCTCTTCGCAAACAGCGACACGCAACGCCAGCTGCTTATCGCACCATCACAGATCGTCGTTGCCACCGACCTTACGGACAGCGAGATTCTTCTGCCGCACATCGTCTCTCAGGCTCTCGCCCATCACGCGCATGTCACTCTGGTGCACGCCATCCTGCCAGCGAACCTGCTGACACTGGATGGCACCCTGTCGTACCCCGAGCAGGAAAGGCTGGATCGCAGCATCACCGGCATGGTCATCGATTTCGGAGCGCGCATCCGCGCTCTGGGCGTCAGCTGCGATGTGGTAGCTGAGCACGGTTTCAGCGCCGATGTGATCCGGAAGCAGATCGAAACGCGCCAGGCGACCCGGCTGATCGTGGCCACCCACGGACGGGGCAAGCTCGGCCGCCTGGCCCTTGGCTCCGTAGCGGCCGAGCTGCTTCGCAGCATCACGGTTCCGATCTTCGCTGTAGGCCGGCATGCCGCATCACAGGTAATGCGGCATGCAACACCCCGCAAGATCCTTCACCCCGTTTCGCTTACCGGCAATTCCCTGGCGCATGCCGAGTTCGTCCATGCCGTAGCCGCCGATTGCGGAGCACAGCTTACCCTGCTGCACGTTCTCGAGGCGGATCAGCCAGGGAGAACCGACCAAGCCGTTCTTCGTGCTCAACATGCGCTCAGAGAACTACTGCCGTCTTCCGGGCTCCAGACCAAGGTCGATATCCAGGTATGCCTCGGAGAACGGACCGAAAAAATTCTCGAGTATGCCGATCGTATCTCGGCGGATTGGATTATAGCTGGCCTGGGCGCCAAGCCACCTTACTGGCCTCTCCAGGAAAGCACCGCCTATCGCCTGATGGCCAGCGCACTATGCCCGGTCTTTACCTGCGGCCGGAAAGCCATCGGGGAAAAGCCTCCGCTTGCGGCACTGGAAGAGAGCAGAGTTTCGGCCCAGGCGGGCAAGCTCTATTCGTGAAAGGTCTCACCCGTAGCTGCGGGGAGCAATCTCCAGGCTACGGCGACCGGCAAACCATCGAGCTCGATAGAAAGGAATCCGTATGCATTGCGCCAACCCTTCATGCCAGGTAGAAGCCAAATACTTTCGCAGCGGCAGCCTGCATTCGGTCGATTGCGGACAGGGCGGCCAGAAGCAGGAAAAGCGGCAGCGAATCGTCTGGCTCTGCCCGCATTGCACCCGCGAATGGACCGTCGAGAGCTGGCGACCCGCCGGCGAACAGCTCCGCCGTAAACCTCATGCCGAATTCTCCCCGATGGAGTCCTACTCTGAAGCTGAACTCGTTCTGCACGGATAATCTCCCCGGAAGAGACAGATGGAACGCGTACCTTGCAGGAAATAGCGATCAGGAGCACCATGAGAGACAGACTTCGGAACAGCCGATTCCCTCTCCCCTGGTGCCTATGCCATTACCCGGACGCACAGGTGCAGAGAACTGCCTGAACTGCTCGCAACGTTCTCTCCGCCTTTTCTGTAACCTCGACGACGAGGCTCTGCTTCGCCTGGATGCCATGGGTGTCTTCGTATCCCTGCCCGGACGCGCCGTGCTGTTTGAAGAGGGAGAAGCTCTGCGCGACGTATTCATCGTCTGCGACGGCCAGCTCAAGCTCTCGGCGACCTCACGTGAAGGCAGGACCATGATCCTGCGCCTGGCTGCGGCCGGCGATGTGCTGGGACTCAGCGCCGCGCTGAACAATCTTCCCCATGAAGTCACAGCGGAAACGCTCGAACCCACGCGTCTTAAGGCCATTCGACGGCATGAATTTCTGGCCTTCCTCGAAAGCTATCGCCAGGTGGGTAACAATACCGCGCGCGTGATGGCCCGCGAGTATCAGGAAGTCTTTCTCGACGCCCGCCGGCTCGCGCTGTCCGGCTCTGCGGCAAGCCGGCTAGGCACTCTACTGCTGGAATGGGGCCGTGCTGCGGCATGCGGCAAACCGGAGCTGCGCTTTACCATGGCCTTGACGCACGAAGAGCTGGCCAGCATGGCCGGCACCTCGCGTGAGACCGTCACGCGCCTGCTCAACCGCTTCGAAAAGAGCCATCTCATTCTGCGCAAGGGCGCGACGCTCACCATCCTCGATCCGGATGGACTGGTCGCCTCCTCGGATTAAGCCGCAGCCTGTGATCCTCGTCACAGGCTGCGGTGACTCGAATCACCGCAGAAATAGCCAAAACGCGCGATAGTCATGGCGAAGGGAAAACTGCCATGCAAACCAGTCTTAAATTCTCCACCATCGTCCTCGCTACCGATCTCGGCATGACCGCATCTTCGGCACTCCGCTATGCGCAGGCCCTGGCTCGGCAGCACGGCGCAACGCTGATCATCGTGCATGTGATCGACCCGGTAGGCTATGCCTTTCCCGAGGGCACAACGCAATTCGCAAGACTCGAGGAGCAGGCACGGCACGAGGTCGAACGCATGGAGGCCGAACTCCGGCTGCAGAATATTCCCGTGCATTCTGTGCTGGCACGCGGCACGATCTGCGAACGCATTCTGCAGGCAGTGCAAGACCACCATGCTGACCTCCTGGTGCTGGGAACACGCGCTCGCACAGAGGCGGGACGCGCAGCGTTGGGAATGATCGCCCGCCATCTGCTGGCCGAAGCTCCATGCCCCATCCTCACCGTTTCCCCCGATGCCGAAGCATTGCTTCCCTGGGCAGGCCACTGGCGGCGCGTGCTTGCCGCTACGGACTTCTCTGCTGCTTCGCTGACAGCGCTCGAGACGGCGCATCGCATCGCCAATTCGCACCTGGTCGCATTGCATGTCTCTCCGAGCACAGGCAACGAGCAATCCCTCAAGCTGGAACAGTTACGCTTCATCGCGCCCTTCAACGAATCGCATACCGTGCCCGTGGAGCATGTCGTCACACCAGGCGACCCGGCAGAGACGATCGCCAGCTATGCCCGCAGACTTCACGCCGATCTGGTTGTTCTCGGAGCTCCGGATAATGAGCTGTCAGAAGAGGATTACCCTTCGAGCACGATTCTGAATGTGATTGCGCATGTGCCTTGCCCAGTCCTGTGCGTACGCGCGGGAGTTCAGACTGACGCGACAGCAGCATTTGCGGCCGAAGCCGCTGTCCCGTGCTGAAGGGCTTATCTCGATGCTCAGAACTACTCGAAATGCACGACGAGTTTACGGCGCACATATCCATCTGACGCGCTCTCTGCGCCTCCATGCGGGAACTCGACACGGATAAGACCGTTGCCCTCGTCCGTCAACAGTCCACCATCAACAGAAAGAGCACGCCATGATGAACGCAGTTCCACCGCATGCGGACCATCCGGATTCACATCCGCGGATAAAGTCAGCAGACGCCCCGCAAGATTCACGTCTACGAGCTTCAGCCCACGGCTGCTTTCACCAACCTGCGGCTTGATGAGCGGCGGCAGCACCGCTACGCCTCCATGGAAGTGAATACGGCACTTCGTATCGCCGGGAGCCGCGATAAAACTCAGCTCCGCGTGTTCATCCTGCTCTTCATGGATGACCTTCGCCGGATCTGTCTTTAGCGGTCCCATCCGGCCGTCACACTCCGCGCTCAGATCCTCCGCACCCTGCGGAATCTCTGGCGCGAAGGTCACGTTCACCGCCTCTCCCGTATTTGTCACCTGCACGGATACAGATTCGATCGTCTGCTGCAGAACCGCCTGCAGCGTGCCGTGACCAACGGCAATATTGGAGACCGAGACTTCACCCCACTGCGGAGGAAAATGCGGAGCCATGCGCAACTGCTTCGCAGCCCCATCGATCTTGAGGCCGAGAAGCCCCTCTGTGACGGAAGTCAGCAAACCAGCCGAGGACCAGGTCTGCTCAGGAACAGATTCCATCTCCTGGTAATAGAGATCGCCTGCGGTCACCTCGTGCAGATGGCCGAGCGAATCGAGACTGTTCCATGCAATAACGCCATCCCAGATGGCAAAGGCTGTGGCCGGGCGATGCGCCTGCCAGTACGCCGATGCCATGCTGGTTGCGCCCAGAGCGAAGATGCTGCCATGCGCATAGGCATTGGGATCATAGTCCGATGCGGACGCCGGAATGCCACGCGTCCCCCAGTCCGCCTGGTAATCGGAAGACGCAATGCGGTCAAGCATGGTACTACGTTGTTGCTCCGTGAAGACCGGAGCGACAAGGAGCTCGGCTGGGCGACTGCCACCATTGAAGATATCCGCACCGGCAACGGTATGCGCACTGATCCAGAACTGGTGCGATGCATCCCAGTAACGCGCCGCTATCGCGCGCGCGGCATCTTCTTTTTGCCGGATCGCCGGCGCCGCATCATCGGGATGACCAGCAGCCATGGCTAGGACGGCGTATGCACCCGCAGCATCCATCCATGCCGCGGAGAGACTCAGCTCATCGCTCTCACGATCCTGTTCGTTGCTGCCTTCCTTGTCCGCAGGAATCCGGGGCAGATGCGTGGCGGGATCGATCAGCGCGCGGCAGTAGTCATAGGCTTTTTCGATTTCCATCCAGTGTCTGCGGGCAAAATCGTTATCGCCGCTCACCTGCACATAGTTTGCAACCGCGGCAAGAAACTGAAATGTCACATCGACATGCACAAACATATAGGGATATTTGTGCTCCCAGTCGAGGAAACCGGCGCTCTGCGAGAGCTCGTGCCAGATCATCCCGGTCTCATGATTCTGATAATGCAGAATGAACTCCAGCTCCTGCCGAGCGCGCGCATATTCTCCGGCAGCGACAAGTCCCTGTTCAGCTTCAAGGCCATCGCCGGCGAAGAACCACGCATATTGCGGCCGTCGTCCCGGACGCGAAGGGCCATAGCCAGCCACCTCCCCACAACCGAGACGCGCATTACAGACCCACGCCTGGTCGAGCGCGACCTCAGCCCAGGCGAGCGCTTGGTTCACTTCGTCATCGGGCGTAGTGATGCGCAGCGAGTGCGACTGCAATGCAGCGTAGTGCTCCGCGGCCTGTTGCATGTAGACCGTTTTCTTTGTCAGGAGATCTTTCGCCGCGGAGCCTGCAGCCACTCCGGGATCATCCTCTGCAATCACCAGCGAAGCCTGTTCCGTGTACTCGCCGGAAGCATGCGGCTGTATCTCCAGAGCGAGATCGTCGCTCGTACGAATGGCCACATTCGCGGTGTCGTCATGCGCGACAATTTCCGGAGAAGCGATCGTCGCACTGTAGCCGTTGAGCGTATCGCGAAGGACATATCCCTTCAGCGCATCGCTCCACTGCGTCCCTTGTCCTCCGACAGCTGCAGGCCACATCAGGTTCATCTGTGGACGGAAGTGGACGCGGATGCAGACTTGCCCACGGCCTTCTACGGTATAAGTAATGACCGTACCCGGCTGGTCGATGGGAGCAAAGAGCTTCTCTCTGACGACAAAGTCCGTGCCAACATAAATCCGGGTAACGCTTTCAGGACGGTATTCGACGCGGCGAAGGATGGAGTCGCCTGCGATTTCACTGGCTGATCCATCAGGGACGAAGCTGATTTTGTAACCGTCGAAGATCTGATACGGCCACGCCCATGCTTCGAGCCCCTGGGCCGGGTAGCCGAAGATGGCAGCACGCTGCCCATGAGCGGCGATGAATCGCGTGCCTACGGATTCGGTCGAGAGCGTGAGGTCCCGTGCCGGAAGATGATCTGCATTCTGCGCACGTACAGGCATAACGGCCAGCATGCTGACTGCCACCGTGACGCCACCGATCCAACTCTGCTTCTTCATTCCCGTCTATCCCCGGCTGCTGCGCCATCTTGAATTGCCACCGTCACCGTATCATTTTCCTGCAACGGCAGATGCTGACGCTCCGCGGCCTTCAACCAGCGTGACAAAGCGGTCTACCTGCGAGCCCACGATGGCATGGTTGTATATTTCTTCCCTACCGCTGGGCCAGCGCACGTCGATGCTCTCGGCGCTGCTGGTGCTCCCCAGGCCGAAGTGCAGGCGAAGATCGCTGCTCGAGATATAGGTCGAGCCACTGCGCACCTCCTGCACAAAGCTACGGCTACCCGCATGAACCGTTACCTTGGCTCCGATGCCATCGCGATTCGAAGCTGTTCCTTCAAGAATCACTCCGATCCAGTGATTGCTATTCGCGGCTTCGTTCACCAGCAGCAGTGGGGTCCCATCGATATTGTTGATCACCGCTTCGACGCGGCCATCGTTCCAGAGATCGGCAGTTGCAAGCCCACGGCTCGAGGCAGGCATGGTTGCCCCCGGTCCGGCATCACGACTCAGATCCTTGAAAGTACCGTCACCGCGATTCGAATAGAAGAGCCGCGGCTCTCGGTATGTCGAACCAAGATGTGCGGTATCGACTTCAGGATAAACATGGCCATTCGCGATGAGCACATCCGGCCAGCCATCATTCTCCACATCCATAAACGCAACGCCCCAGCCAAGATACTGTGTGTTCAGTCCAAGTCCAGCCTCGCGAATCGTAGAGGTGAACATGCCACCGCCATCATTACGATAGAGTGAAGAAACATCGTCGGAGAAATTGGTTTTGAAGATATCCGGACGGCCATCGCCGTTGTAATCCCCAATGGCGGAGCCCATCCCGGCCTGCTCGCGGCCATCTTCGTCGTAGGCTACACCCGCATCCGAAGCGGCATCGATGAATGTGCCATCGTGACGGTTACGATAAAGGATGCTCGGCGTACTGTCGCAGGCGACATAGATATCCGGCCAGCCATCGTCGTCATAATCGAGCGTGGAGACACTGAAACAGTAGTGCGCGTTGGTCTTGGTAATGCCGGAAGCTGCGCTGACATCCTCAAACTTGCCGTCGCCCACATTGTGATACAGGATGTTCGTCGTGTGAGGCAGCCCGCGCGGACCGCACATCACCGGCGTGCCCTTCCACAGGCACATCACGCCTTCGCCCGGTTTCGGGATTGTAGCAAGATCGAAGTGGACATAGTTGGCGACCATCAGATCGAGCTTGCCGTCGCGATCATAGTCGACGAATGCACATCCGGTCCCCCACTCGGCACCAGTGCCAGCGACACCTGCCGTTTCGGCTACTTCTTTAAATGTGCCGTTGTGCTCATTGTGATAAAGACGATTCTTGCCGTAGTAAGTAACGTAAAGATCGTCCCACCCATCGTTGTCGTAGTCTCCGACGCAGGCGCCCTGCCCCCAGCCGGTAGCCGTAAGACCAGCCTGCTTCGTCACATCGGTGAACGTCCCGTCATGGTTGTTGTGATACAGATGACTGGTCGGCGGCGTATCCGGATGCGGCTCGAAGGGAAAAGCTGTGCCATTGACGAGAAAGATGTCGGGCCAGCCGTCGTGATCGTAGTCGAGGATGGCAACGCCGCCGCCGGTGGTCTCAATGATGTACTTCTTCGTTGCCGCATCGCCGTTGATGTTCTGCATCGTCAGACCGGCCGTTTGTGCGACGTCGACGAACCAGGCGGGACCAGGATGTGCCCTATTCGGCGGATAAGGCTGAGACTTCGCAGACTGCGCCTGTCCCATGGCGATCCCGCATATCCCGATAACGCATACGAACAAAAACCAGCACCGCCCAGACATGCCTCGATGCTAGCAGCGTATCCTGTTATGTGATGCGCACGCTGTTACCTGTCGCACTCTTTCTTTCCTTTCAGGCTTTCGGCCAGACCACGCCCGCGACGCCTCCTCTGCAGGCCGCGACACCCACGGCACAGCTCGCTCAAGCGGAAGATGCCATGAAGCATGGGCGCAACCAGGACGCAGTGCCGATCCTCGAAGCGCTGAGCCAGAGTACTCCGCTCCCGAAGGGCGTCTTTCACGATCTTGGCCTTGCCTACTATCGCACCGGCAAACTGGCCGAGGCACAGAAGGCTTTCTCGCGGGCAGTGCAGAACGATCCATCGGACGAAGAGTCCGTACAGATGATGGGACTGACACTCTTCCGCATGGGACAGCCGGCAAATGCAATTCCCTATCTTGAGAAGGTGCGGCAGTGGACACCCAACTCAGAGGCTGATGCAAACTACGTGCTCGGACTCTGCTACATGAACTCGCAGCGATATGATGACGCCCGCAGAGCCTTCGCCGCACAGTACGGCGTGGCTCCGGATTCGGGCGCGGCCTACCTGCTGACCGGCAACATGCTCATCAACGCGAATCTCCCGGAACTGGCCGCGGCGCAGGCGCAGAAAGCACTGGTCGCAACGCCGAACCTGCCCATGGCGCATTTTCTCCTCGGCGAGGTAGCTCTCTTCAAGAGCGATATCGACGGAGCTACAAAGGAATTTGAAGCAGAGCGTGCGCTCAATCCCGGATATGCTCCGGTCTATGACCGGTTGGGCGACACCTATGCCCACGTCGGCAAGTATCAGGAAGCCCAGGAAGCGCTGATGAAGGCCATCTCCCTCGACACGTCGCGGACAGGGCCGTTCATCCTGATGGGCAAGGTGCTGCTGCGGCGGAACGATCCGCAATCGGCGCTTCTCTACCTGCGGCACGCAGAGAAGATGGACCCGGGCAACTTCATCACACATACGCTGATAGGGCAGGCGCTACGCGCCTCGGGACAGGAAGCCGAGGCGAAGCAGGAATTCGACACGGCGGCCAAGATCCACGCCGCGGGCGAGCTTAAACTGCAGCCCTCACCGTAATTCTCTTAATGGACGTGGACGGTGACGAGGCGCGTCTGCAGCGGAACGCCACCGCCGATGGAGGTTTCGAGCACAGCCTCGAAAGGACGCAGTTCGCCGTGTGCACCGGAAGCCGCCTTTACCAGCTCATCGAGTGTCTCATGATGACACGCAAACTCCACCGCCGCCTGCGTGCCCATGGTCGTGAGTCCGCTGAAGACCAGCATCTTTTTTCCGGGCTGCACGCCGGGCAGAAGCGCAAGGATGGCGTAATCCTTGTCGAGAGGATGCTCGGGCCTGGCATATACGGCCGGCTCACCGGGTTTTGGATGGTGGTTGGCGATGCCGGCAAAGTCATCCCCGCGCATCAGCGTGAAGTCGGTCGTCGAGGTGATGTCGCGGAGGGATAGATTCTCAGCCACCGAGCCGATAAAGACCAGATTGCGCAGTTTTGCCTCATCCCAGGTGACGAGAAGGCTGCGTTTCAGGGTGAAATCCGCGTGATGGGCGTCAAATAAACGGGTGATATCGTAGACCGCAGCCGTTTCGCCAATTCCGGTATAAGTATCGACCAGGTTGGCGTCGGAACCTGCCTGTGTACCCGGTGGCGCATAGCGCAGGCCGGAGCGCGAGTCACCGGTAAAAAGCGCGTTGCTGTATATCACCAGCGAGTCTTCCGCAAAGAACGGCCCCCACAGGCGCTCCAGGCTGGAGCGCTTGACGGGTGTGTGTGACCAGCCCCACCATCCAGCGCCACCGAGAACGAGCAAGGCGGCCAAGGCCAGCACAAGCGGCAGCCATTTTGGAAGACGTGCAGGCCTCTGCCGCTCCGGGTCGGAAGCAGCCTCGGTCACAGCCGGGGGAAGCGCAGCCGCAGGTTCCACGACAGCAACTTCCACCGGATGCGGAGCCTTCCCGGCTTCATTCCGGAGGTGGAAGGCAGGAAGATAATGTCCTTTGGGGATCTCGAGGATCAGCTCTTCCCCGGCGCCTTCATCGGAAAAGTAGTCCGTCAGCTTCATGCGCAGCAGGCGGGCCTGCGTGCGGACGATGCTGTCCTCGCTCGAGTTATATCCGGCTGCGCGGCCAAATACACGCATGCCGATCTGTTGCTCGGTCGCCTCTTCCGGGGCGTCACGCAGGGCGCAATCCGCTACGTAAAATAGGAAGTCGCGCAGCCGGATCGAAGACCGGAAGCGTTGACTGACGGCAATCCGCTCCACCAACGCCCGACGTGCATCGACCCCTTCGCTGTCGGAAATATCCAGCTGGGGACCCTCGGGAATAGGAGCTGTAGCATCGCCTGCCATTGCAACAATCGAGTCTTTCACACGGCATTTCACGGGTCAAATCACCGTGAACCACGTTGTCAGATATTGATTTTAAAGCGCAGGCTTTCTAGCGGTTTCAATTTACTGGTCGATGGCTTTCATGTAGTTACAGGCGCTGCCGACCGGGTTTGCATCCTAATACCTATATTTGCCTCGCCCACGGACAGGCCTGCAGCCGCCGCCGGGGGCTTCACATACGCTGCTCTACATTTTGGAGGTAAGTGATGTCCCTACCAGACCGTCCCCGCCCCGCGCGGTGCTTTTCCAGCCGTGCCCCCCTGGCAGCCCTGCTGCTGATCTTCGCTTTTGGATTCTTCTCCTCATCCAGCGCCTTCGCGCAGGCCGTTTACGGATCCATCTTTGGCACCGTCACCGATAACACCGGCGCCGTGGTTCCCGGAGCCACTGTCACCATCACCGATACCACCAAGGGCACCTCGGTAAATGTGCAGACGAATCCCACCGGCGACTACCGCGTGGACCACCTCATTCCGGACACCTACAGCGTGACTGTCGCCGCTTCCGGCTTCCAGACCAGCGCGGTACCGGGCGTGGTGGTGTATGCCGACACCGCCCCCAAGGTGAACGTGAAGCTCGAGATCGGCTCGGCTACGACGACCGTCCAGGTGACCGGGGCCGCTCCGCTGCTCCAGACCGACCGCGCCGACGTCAGCACCGTCCTGAATACGCGCGCCATCGAAGATCTCCCCAACCTGGGCCGCAACTTCACCTCGTTTGAGCTGCTGACCCCGGGCACTACCTATATCGGGTGGAGCGTCGGCCAGTCGACCAACCCGCAGCAGAGCCAGCAGATCGAGGTCAACGGCCAGCTGCCCTTCGCCACCGGCTATGAGTTGGACGGCACGGACAACCAGGACCCCATCCAGGGCGTGGCAGTCATCAACCCGAACCTCGATGCCGTTTCGGAAATGAAGGTCACCTCGCAGAACTATGACGCCGAGTTCGGCAAGGCGGTCGCCGGCCTGGTCACGGCGCAGACCCGTTCGGGCAGCAACGACTTCCACGGTTCAGCCTTCGAATTCCGCCGCACCGATGCACAGCAGGCGCGTGACCCGTTCACCCAGATCGGCTCCGGTTCCATCCCATCCTTCGTCCACAACCAGTTCGGCGGCTCCCTCGGCGGACGCATCTTCAAGGACAAGCTCTTCTTCTTTGGCGACTACCAGGGCCTGCGCGAGAAGACCGGCACCACGATCCTGACCACCGTACCCACAGCACTCGCACACACCAGCTGCACCACCGGCGACTGCAACCTGAGCGATTACCTCAATACCTCGCTCAGCGGCGGATCTACCTATCAGGTCTATGATCCCGAGACGAACACATCCGGCCTGACCGGTCGTACGGCCTTTACCGACAACATCATTCCGGCGAGCCGTCTCTCCACCCCGGCGATCAACCTCATGAAAGACATGCCGCTCCCGAACTATGGCAACGGCAGCATCTATGACAACTATGCCGGTTCGGGCTCGGGCGGCTTCAACACCGACCAGTTCGACGTCCGCATCGACTACCAGATCACTCCGAAGTTCCACACCTTCGGCCGTTATACCCGTTTCAACTCGAACCTCGATGGCGATCCGGTCTTTGGCGCAGCAGGTGGTCCGGGCTACGGACTGAGCGACTTCGCCGGAACCGACACTGCACTCGATCAGAGCGTGGCCGCCGGAGGCGACTATGCCCTCTCCAATAGCTGGCTTACGGACTTCCGCTTCGGCTGGTTCCGTCTGCACATCAATGAGGAAGGCCCGGACTACGACCAGGCTCTCGGCACCGCTCTGGGCATCCCGGGTGTAAACCAGGGCGACCTCTCGCTTACCGGCGGGCTGCCGCAATTCCAGATCGGCGTGCCGTCGAACGGCTCCAACGGCAGCTCGACCGTCACCTATGGCACCTCGGCGGAGACCTACCTCCAGACCGAGAGCCAATTCCAGGGCGTGAATAACTGGACCCACTCGGTGGGCAACCACAACATCAAGTTCGGCGCCGATATTCGCTATGCCATGAACCACCTGGTCGGCGTCAACAACAACAACCTGCTCTCCGGCCAATTCGAATTTCCGGGAACGGTCACCTCCGGTACCGGCAGCCAGGGCCTCGGCTTTGCCACCTTCATGCTGGGCGATGTCTACAGCTTCTATCGTACGGAGCTGCAGAACACCAGCGCTGCCGAACGCCAGAAGCGCATGTTCTTCTATGCGCAGGACCAGTGGCGCGCCACCCAGACTCTTACTCTTAGCTATGGACTCCGCTGGGAGCTCTACTTCCCCGAGTCGGTTGCCGGCAAGGGCCAGGGCGGCCTGCTTGACCTGAATACGGGCGATGTCCGCATTGCGGGCTACGGCGGCTACAACAACTCCATGAACGTGAACATGGAGTATGCACACTTGGCTCCGCGCCTCGGCGTGGCCTGGCAGGTACGCCCCAATACGGTCGTCCGCGCCGGATACGGCCGTGTTTACGGCATGGGCTGGTCGGGTGACACCTTCGGTGAGGTGCTGACCTTCTCCTATCCAACGGCAATCGTCCAGAACCTCAACGCCCCGAATTCCTATTACTACAACTTCAACCTGACCGACGGTCCTCCGTCGTATACCTTCCCATCAATCCCGACGAATGGCAATTATGTACTGCCGGATGGCATCGAACAGCCAACGCGTCCGCTGACCATGCGTATCCCCACGCTGGATGCCTGGAACTTCATGGTCCAACAGCAGCTCAGTGCAACCTCGTCATTGCAGATTGGCTATATCGGCAGCCATGGCATCCACAACATGTTCGACTCGTCGAACCAGGCAAACCCGAACCAGAACACACTGGCCGGTTTCGATTGCAGCAATGCTCCCGCAGGCTGCAACCTGCCGATCAATCCCAACACCGGTGTGGCATACACCTACGACGAACGGCTGCCCTACTATGACGGCACGGCACAGTCCGAACTCGGTGTGAAATTCGGTGCGCCTTACGGCTGGACGCAGTCGCTGCGCTATAACGCCAACCAGGCCACCACCAGCTACCAGGCCCTGCAGGTGGTTTATGAGAAGCGCTTCTCGCAGGGCTTCCAGCTGCTCTCTCACTACACCTGGTCGCACGCCCGCGCCAACGAGTCGGATTACTTCTTCATGAACTCGCGCGCTGACTACGGCAACAGCTACTACAACCGCCGCAACGTCTTCGTCACCGCCGGCAACTGGGATCTGCCCTTTGGCAAAAACAAGCTGGTGGGCAGCAACGTCCCCGGCTGGGTAAACCAGATCATCGGCGGCTTCGTCCTCAACGGCACGCTCACCTGGGAAGGCGGCCTGCCCTTCACTCCGTACTACAGCCTGTGCACCGAAGATCAGGACGTAGACGGCGCTGGCGGAACGCTCTGCCGCCCGAACAAGGTTGGCTCACAGCTGGGTGCCGACATGCACATCGGCTCATTTGATCCGGTAGCTCATACCGTCCGTTACTTCCCCAACTACCCCACGCTGGCGACCGCCGGCCAGGTGGAAGGTCCTTACAGCCGTCCTAATCCGGGCACCTTTGGCAACATCGAGCGTGACTCGCTCTGGGGTCCTGGCCTCATCAACACCGATCTTGGCCTGACGAAGAAGTTCTTCCTCACCGAGAAGCTGAATATGCAGCTTCAGGCGCAGGCCTTCAACGCCTTCAACCATGCCAATCTCGGCCAGCCCAACGCCTGCGTCGACTGCGGCTCGACCACCTCTGGCCTCATCAACGACATCGTCGCCTCGCAGGATGGAACCTCGATGCGGCGCCTGCAATTCTCTGCACGCTTCCAGTTCTAAAAACCGGCAGAGAATGAACGGTAATACGGCCTGCTCCGCGACTCGCAAGAGTCAGGAGCAGGCCATTTTTTGTGCCTGCGATCCACAGCCTTGTCCCCTCCAAGAGTTGGCATAAGGCCCATCGAATGTTAATCTGAATATCGAACCCACCCCGGGTCGCATAACTCAGCGGTAGAGTGCTTCCTTCACACGGAAGAAGTCGTAGGTTCGAATCCTGCTGCGACCACCAATCACACCTCGAAAATCAGATTGCGGATATATTCCCTGTCACGAACGATGGGGCCAGCCGAATTCCGTTCGCGACAGAGCGAGGAACTTCCCTGCTTCGCTCGCAGACAGATCTCCTATGCCTACTTGAGTGCCCGGATGATCTCTAGCTCCTGCGCTGCCAGATCATGCGGCAGGGGTGCATATCCGAGGGAGGCACACTGCTTTTGTCCCGTTGTCAGCATCCACGACAATAATCGAGTCATTGCATCTTTCTTCTGCGGCTCTATGCCCTGCGTCGGAATCAGCAACCAGGTAAAAGTGCTGATCGGATAAGCATCCTTGTTCGAGGCATTCAGTATGGAAAGGATTTGCCCCTGGCCTGGAGATATGCCTGCACCCATGGCAGCAGCGGTAATGCTGACAAGGTCAGCCTTGATAAAACGGCCGGCAGGATTGCGCACGGGAGCGTAATTCAACTGATGCTGAATGGCATAGATCAACTCGACATAGCCAATGGAGTTCGGTGTGTTTTGAACCAGCGCCGTGACACCTTCACTGCCAGTCGCACCTGTGCCTACCGGCCAGCTCACATGAGTCCCACTCCCCACCGCGTTCTTCCACTCAGGGCTGCTCAGCGAAAGGTAGCTCGTCCAGACAAAGGTCGTGCCGCTCCCGTCCGAGCGATGAACCACTCTGATATCCGCATTCGGAAGATGAGCCCCGTGATTGGCTTCAAGAATCCGTGGATCATTCCACTTGCGAATCGTACCCGCATAGATGCCGACAAGAATCTCCGGTGTCAGCCGGAGGCTGCCGTGCAGATCAGGCAGGTTGTAAATCGGCACCACGCCTCCCAGCACGGTGGGAATCTGCACAAGATGAAGTTGCGCCGGAGAAGCATCCTCGCGCAAGGGCATATCGGATGCCGCGAAGTCGACCTTGGCATCCTTGAGTTGTTGAATTCCTGCTTCAGAACCCACTGCGTCATAAGTGATGGAGATGCCGGAGGATTCAAACCACTTCCGATAGAGTGGCGCCGGAAGCGTAGCTCCCGCAGCACGCAAATGCAGCCCTGTCATTGCTTCAGCAGCCGGAGAAGTGGGATCCACAACACCGGCATGAATCGCCTGTAGCAGACGCGAAGCGATCTGGTCTGCAAGGTCGTTCGTAATGCTGGTGGTATGAAAGCGGGTAGGCGTCACAAGATAGGACCACAGGACCTCACCTGACCTGCTGACAGCCTCCACCGACAGATACCCCTGATAATTCGTTACGGTGGAGCTGTTCGAACGTGGATTGAGGGAGACGACACCCGTCGGCCAGATGCTCGATGTGCCGCGCAAGGTAACATCCGCGGTCGGAGCTTTCTCGACGACCTCCAGGCTTCCGCTCTTTTTCAATCGCTGGATCAATCTCTGCCGCATCGCAGTGGCGCCGGGCCCATTGCCCACGGAATCGATCTGGATGGTGTGGACAGCATGGATAGCCTCCGCTGTCTGCGCCTGGACACACGGGAACAGGCCCACGCAGAAAGCAGCGACGACAGCTCGCCACAAGAATTCTCTCCGGCTCCACTTCAATCCCTGGATCATTCGCATTTGCATTCCGATCGTCTGTTCCGAATATTTTGGGCGAGTCCCAAGGGTATTCGTTCTTTATTTCAATTTGTAAAAAGATAGGAGCGCGATGGAGTCCGTCATCGCATCTCTTTCGCCATAGCCCGCGTCTCCCATGGCGCTCGATCTCCAGGAACAGCCTGGGGGCGGTTGACTCATCGACTCGCCTCTCTATATAGGCTGGATATGGCTCGCGGCTGTTCGAAAATCGAGCCAGAATCCATGATCCGGAGCATGCATGAGCAGGAACCTCAAAAGAGCAAGTGGCGTCATCCCGGCATTCCGAGGAAAAACGGTTCGATATCGGCTTTTATCGACCCTGTTGATGGTATCGCCGCTTCTTGCTCATGCGCAGGCAAAACCAGGCGCGCAATACAGGGATGCTCGAGCTCCGCTGGAGGAGAGAGTAAACGACCTTTTGAAGCGAATGACGCTTCCGGAAAAAGTTCGCCAACTCGACATGTACTCAAGTGCCCGAGAGATCATGAGCATGCATACCGATGACACCCACGCTGCACTGGATGCGGTATTTGTTCCCGAAAAGGCCCAGACGTTGTGGGGCGATCTCGGGGTCGGCGCTGTTCATGACCTGAATCCGACTCCGGAGCAGGCGAATGCGATCCAGAGGTGGGTGATCTCCCATAACCGGCTTGGAATCCCGGCCTTGTTCATTGAAGAAGGGCTGCATGGGTACGACACCGGGACGGTCTTTCCGGCGCCGATCGGGCTGGCAGGAACCTGGGATCGAGACGTTGCCCGCGAAACAGGCGCGGCCATTGCCTCCGAGGCACGTTCGCATGGAGTCCATATGATTCTCGGGCCGGTTCTGGATCTTGCACGCGATCCGCGCTGGGGCCGAGTCGAGGAAGACTTCGGTGAGGACACTTATCTAACAGGTCAGCTCGGCCTGGCCTATGTTCGCGGTATGCAGGGCGACACGCTTGCGAGCGACCACACAACGATTGCGGAGCCAAAGCATTTCGTCGGACACGGCTCTCCGGAAGGCGGACAGAATACCTCGCCCGTTCACATGGGCGAGCGTGAACTGCGCACCGAGATGCTTGCAGCCTTTGAGCCTGCATTTCGAGAAGGCCATGCGATGAGCACGATGGCCGCGTATCACGAAATCGACGGCATCCCCATGACTGCGGACCCGCTCGTGCTGAAGCAGATTCTTCGCGGTGAGTGGGGATTTCAAGGCTTTGTTCTATCCGATCTGGGAGCGATCCGCAGACTGTATGAGGACCATCGTGTCGCACCGTCGCCCCAGGCAGCCTCGTGCCTCGCCATCCGTTCCGGCGTGGACATGCAGTTCTACGATTTCGATCACGAGGTATTTCAAAAGGCATTGCAGGACTGCGTCAGCTCCGGCTCTCTGCCGATAAAAGATCTGGATCGCGCCGTTCGCGGTGTGCTGCGCGTGAAATTCATGCTGGGGCTGTTCGATCACCCCTATGTGGACCCAGCATTGATGGCGCGCACCGAACGCGCGCCTGCGCATCTTGCACTCTCGCTTCGATCTGCGCGCGAGTCCATGACGCTTCTGAAGAACGAGAACCATCTTCTTCCACTCGCAAAGACAATCCAGCGTATTGCCGTGATCGGTCCGAATGGAAACATCGCACGGTATGGAGACTACGAGCGCGAAACAAATGGCAAGCGGATAAGTATTCTCGACGGAGTCAAGGCTGAGGTGCCCGGAGCCTCTGTAACGTTCGATGACGGAAAAGATATTGCTTCCGCCGTTGCAGCGGCGAAGCAGGCTGACGTCGTAATCCTCGGAATGGGCGAATGGCAGGGAGTGGAGGGCGAAGGGTTCGACCGCATGAATCTCGATCTGCCGGGCAACCAGGAAGCATTGCTTGAGGCAGTCGCAGCAACGGGCAAGCCGATGGTGCTCATTCTGGAAAATGGAAGGCCATTAACTATCGGATGGGCAAAGCAGCACATACCAGTCATCCTGGAGGCATGGTATCCGGGAGAATTCGGCGGTCAGGCCATTGCGGAGACGCTCTTCGGCGACAACAATCCGGCGGGCCATCTTACGATCACGTTCCCCAAGAGCACAGGACAGCTGCCGATGTATTACAGCTCCGATCCATCTCGCGTGCATAAATACGTCGATGATGATGGCAAGCCCTTATTCCCGTTCGGCTGGGGTTTGAGCTACACCACATTCCACTACGACCGGCTTGCAGCAATGCCCTCAAAGCAAGGAGACAATGCTGAAGTACATGTAACCGTCGATGTCACAAATGATGGATCGAGAGATGGCGACGATGTGGTGCAGCTTTATCTGCGCCGTGACTTCAGCAGCGTCGAAACACCGGAGCGGGAATTAAAAGGATTCTTGCGCGTGCATCTCAAGGCCGGAGAGACGAAAACAGTTTCCTTCGAGCTATCACCACGCGATCTTCAAATCTGGAATGCTCAGCAGCAATGGGTGGTGGAACCAGGGAGCTATACCCTCTGGGCCGGCGACTCTTCTCTGGCTAACCTCAAAGCTACATTTATCCTTCGATAGCCGTCTTTCACACGCCACTGCGGTGATCCATCTTCATCAAGGTAGATCGCCGCGGTATGCCTCATTGATAGATCGATGTAATTTATGGATCGAGAGGATCGATGGGATCCTGTTCCAGTGAGTCAAGATTCGGCAGAAACGACACTTCCGTCGTCGAGATGAACTTAAGCGAAGTGTATGGGACGTAGCCGAGCTCTTTCTCACATCGTGCAGAGAAAAACGGAGCCAGGATATATGCCGTCTGCAATGGATCTGAGACAATCAGAACCGGCCGCGTAACCGGCATGCCGTACCGATAGATCTCTCGCACTGCATTCCGAAGATTCGTTGTTGTGTGCCGGGCAAAAGGATCTACCAGGATCGAGGATGCCGGAATATGCTCCTCCTGCTCCAGCACCTTCTTCATCTCGATCGCCTCGGCATAGTGTGTCTGCGAGGGATGAACATAACCGCCACTCAGAAGAAGGAAGGGAGCCATGCCCTTGCGATATGCCTCCGCGGCGAGTCTTACCCGCTCGCGACCTGCACTTGAGAGCGCAGTCTGGTAGTCCTCCGGGCCTGCTCCCGGAACAACAATCACAGAATAGGGATATTTTCCCCATGAAACCTGCGCCATACCCTGCAACGCAGCCCGATTCTCACTGTTCTCGATCGGTTCAAAGCGCGCAGCCTCATCACGACGGTTGAGCAGTAACAGGCGCAGAGAGAGCTGCATGGCTGGCTCGAAGAACAGGCCTCCAGCACCCGCAGATTTCGTCTGCCAGTCTGCAACCGCCTGCTGGAATGCAGAGGTGTGCATATCAACCGATGCGGAGTCAATTTTTGGATATCGGGGATCGTGTCCCTGGCCATAGACAGTAAGAATCTCGTTCATACCTCGGACGCAGGTGAGCCACGCCTGCTGGAGGAGATCCACTGGTGCACGGTCTCCATAAAGCGCATAAGCACCGCTTGCCGGCAGCGCGTCATTCAGAGCCTTGCGGAAGGCAGCATCCCGTGCGTAAAGCCCGGACAACTCGTGCGCAGTGGTCGCTGCGTCATCATCGGTCCAGAGAGCAGCAGCGATGATGCAATTCGCATCGTTCTTGCAAGCAGCGCTCCTTGCGATTCGCTGCCGGGCGAACTGCGCGAGGGCAGCGTCATGAACCAGGGCTTTTTGCAACTCCGGTTGCCGATCAAAGAGGGAGAGAAGATAGAAATTTTTATCTGCCAACGGATTTATCAGAGGCAGAGGCCGGGGTTCAGGCGCTGAGGCCGCACATGCGCTCGAGGTAAAAACAGCGGCACCGAGAAATACAGAGACAATCGTTCGAAACATAGTGTCCAGGGGGGATATTTTCACAAATTCGATAGCTGAAGCGGCAGAAAAACGACAGGGCTGCGGATTGCAGGAACAGCCCTGTCCATCGGGCAGTTCAGAATTTCACGCTAAAACCAACCTGCGCGTTACGCGAGGTTCCAGCTGCAGTCTCGCGGAAGAGATCGCTCGAATTGGCTGTACTGACGACGGCCCCCGTGCAACCGGTTGTGGTGTTGCAGCTCAGGTTATTGGAGTTAAACAGATTTTCGGCGCCGAAATAAGCGGAGGCCTTCACGTATTCACCGATATTGAAGTAGCGCTTCACCTGCATACTGATCTGCGAGAAGCCTCGGCCACGATAGCTGTTGCGGCTTTCAAAGAGAGGACGGTCGTTGACCACACCGTCGTTGTTCAAGTCAGTGCCCGCGGTGACGTTGATCGGAAAGCCGGAGTTCAGATACGAGATGGTCGATAGCTCGAACTGATTCATCCAGTGCAGGGGCGAGGCCTTGAAGGTTGGCTGATAGAGTCCCTGCAGCACCAGGTTATGCCGCACGTCGGCGTCCGCATTGCCATAGTCGCGATGCAGGTCCGACGGATCGGTGATGCTGCCGCCTTCGCCGATGTTGTCGTTGAGCGCGTGCGAGTACATGTAGTTGACCGTGAATTCAAGCCCGTTCGAGATACGCTTGTTCAGTGTCAGAAAACCGCCGTTGAAGTTAGCGCTCGTACCGGAGTGAATCAGGTTAATGGCGCCGAACTCGGTATTGGGGCGCTTCGCGGTACCCTCATAGGTTGGCCGGCCATCGGCAAGATGCTGACCGGTGGGAGTCAGGTTCGTATCCGCGTAATAGAGACCGTGGCGCAGGCCGGCAAACATATAGCCGACGGTCAGGTGCAGGTTCCACGGCAGTTCCTGCTCCACCTGAAGATTGGCCTGGTGCTGATAGGCATCGTGAAAGTTGGGAGCGAAGGCGGTGATGCTGGGCTTGACCTCAAAGCCGCTGCCGCTCAGGTTCGGCACATTGGGAAAAGTCGGAGCCCCAGTCGTTCCCCCGGTGACGAGATAGCTGAGCAGGCGATGACCGTTGATCTGGCCTGCGCTATAGAAGGTCGAAAGTCCCGGCACATCGTAGAACATGCCGTAGGCACCATGAACGACCGTCTTCTGGTTGTTGGCTGGCGACCACGTAAAGGCGAAGCGAGGCGCAATGTCGCTGTAGTCGTTCGGTACGCTGCGTGAAAGCGGATAAGGAGCAAGCGAATCGAAGGTTGGGAACAGGATTACCTCATAGCGCGCGCCGACGTTCACATTCAGGTTGGGCCGCAGACGGATCTCATCCTGAGCAAAGCCATAGGCGAAATTAAATGCCATACGGATGCTCGGGTCACCGCTATAAGCCGTGAGGTTGGTATAGGTATAAGGATTGCCCGTGGCCGGATCGGTATCACCAGCGACCGTGTAGAGATATTGATCGAGAGCGCTGACCGCCCCGCGTCCGTTCTCTGCCGCAAGACCGCTGAAGGTGAACGTGGGAGCCGTTGCCGAGAGATTCGCAAACAGCTCATGGTCGTACTCGGCGCCAAACTTCATCGTGTGACGGCCATGGGTCCAGGTCAGATTGTCCACCACGCTGGTGCTGCGTTCGGTGGTGGTGGTCGTCGTCAGATCGCTGAAGCCGATGTCGGCCACGCTGCTGATATTGATCAGTACGTCTCCGGCCGGTGAGCTGCTGACCACAGGCGTATCCTCGGTGTCGCGTTGAATCACGCCCACGCGAAACTCATTCAACATGCTGTCGGAAAGGATCGTAGCCAGCTGCGCACCACCGCCGTTCTGGTGGTCCGTGTAGCGCGCGCCGCGATCGACAATAGCAAGCCCGCTGGCGGTGTTGGGCTGATGATTGGTGAAGCGCGCATAACGCACATAGCCGCTGTTCCGCTTGCCGAGCTTGTAGTCCGTCTTGCCTACCAGCGTGCGGTAGGTCTCCCCGAACGGAGCCGTGCCGATTTCATCGCTGGGCAGTCCCAGAGCCTCGGCATTGGCTTGAGTAATGGTGATCGCGTTGGGCAGTGTATAGGGATTGTTCTCGAACTGCCCGAAGAAGAAGAGCCTGTCCTTGAGAATCGGGCCGCCGAGCGTGAAGGCCTCGTCGTTCCAGCTGCGATCCGGCTGCTCGGTTTCAAGCGTGGGAATCGCCTGGATGTCGGTGGCACGCCACTGGCCTATCGCCGAGCCATGGAACTGGTTCGTTCCCGACTTCATGACTACGTTGATCTGACCGCCGGCTGCACGGCCAAACTCTGCGGAGTAGCCGTTGGCCAGAGTCTGCGTCTGCGCGACCGCCTCCGGCGTCACAATGATGAGGCGGATCTGCCGGTTGCCACCATGCTGGGTATCGTCAAGACCGTCCAGGTTCCACTGCGAACGTTCCGTGCCGCCGAAGGTGAACTGCGTGGTCGAGAAGGTGCTGGTCGGCATGCCGATGACACCCGGCGAGAGCAGCAGGAAGTTATAGACCTGGCGTGAGAGGATCGGCAGGTTCTCAACTTCTTTTTGATCGAGCACCGTACCGACGGTCGAGCTTCCGGTATCGAGAATATTCGCCTCGGCCTGCACCTCCACAGTCTGACTGGTCGCACCGAGCTCGAGCGGAACATCGAGCCGCGCCTCCTGCCCGACATTCAGCACGATTCCCTGCAGCGTGCTGTGCCGGAACCCATCTGCCACCGTATCCAGCTGGTATGTGCCCACCGGAACCAGCGGAAAGCGATAGTATCCCTGACCGTCGCTCTCGGCATTCTGGCTGATCCCGGTCTTCATGCTGGTGAGGGTCAGGTGAGCATGGGGAATCGCATTGCGTGAAGGATCAAAGACGTAGCCGTTCACAGCGGCATCGACAGCATTGGCCTGGCCGAAGGCCGACGCGGCGGAGCAGGTCACGAGCAAGAACAGCAGGAAGCAGAGCTTGCGTGTCACTTTGTTATCTCCTCATCATTCCGCCTCTCGATTCACACGGAGGCTCAGCCGCAGAATCAGCCCAGCCCGTCGGCATGGAAAGCCAATTCACTGCCACGCGACGATACATCCACTAATCATTGCCTTATCAATCACTTGGAGAACGATACAGCGTGTCTGATTCAGTTAATGCGGTATTAAGAGGGCATTAATAGCGTGTACACAGGCCGCTGGTTGCATAAGAGATGAGGAAATGCCCCCATGATCCTTACCGATCAGGAACCCGCCAAACGCATCTCGACCGATCCCCGCCGCGACCTGCTCGATCGCATTCTCGCCTCTTCGTGGTTTGTAAAATCCGGCCGGCTCTCCAGCCTGCTCATCTATATCTGCGATCTCACCCTCGAGGGGCGCGGCGAGCAGATCAGCGAGCAGTCCATCGGCCAGGCTGTCTTCGGACGGCAGCAAAACTATGACTCGGCAAATGATGGCATCGTCCGCACGCAGATCAGCCGCCTGCGCCAGAAACTCGATGCGTACTTTGAAGCAGACGGTGGCGGAGAAACTATCCGCATCGTCATCCCGCGCGGCGGTTACGTCCCGTTCTTCGTGCCCCATCTGCCGGTTAAAAAGCCGGAAGCCATGGTGAACGTCATGCCGCTCGCTTCCCTTCCTCTCGAGATGCCGTCCTCACCTTCTGCAAGCAATGTGCCGTCGGTACCGGCGCAACCACACCGCCGCGGTTCCGGGCAGTTCGCCTGGGGACTCGCCGCGCTGCTGGCGCTCGCGCTACTCACGGTCCTGGTGCGCGACGCCAGGAGAAGAATCACCGGCGCAGCCGCCCATCCCCTCTGGAGCCAGATCTTTCAGCCTGGCAACCCTACCCTGATTGTTCCCGCCGATAGCCCAATGGTTTTCTGGCAGAGCGTAGCCAAGCAGAATGTCGATCTCGCCGACTATCTGAAGGGTTCGTTCCGCGACACGGCCATCGAAGAGGCCAGAGGAACTGAAAAAACCGGACTGCAGTTCGCACAGGGCCGCTATACCTCGATCGTCGATCTTGAAACTGCGAGCTGGCTCAGTCAGCTTGCAGTCCGGCTCAACAGCGCTGCGCAGATTCGCTATGCCCGCGATGTGCGCCCGAATGATTTCAAAGAAGGCAATGCTGTTCTGATCGGAACGACCGAGGCGAATCCGTGGGTCTCTCTCTTTGAGAAGGATATGAACTTCGTATTCCACATGGATCGCGAGCGGCATGTGTTCAGCGTATGGAATAAGGTTCCTCAATCCGGCGAGCCTGCTGCCTGGGACTCCTCGAGCGGCAGCGATCGAGAGCATCGGGTTTATTGCGTGGTGGCTTATCGGCCCAACCTGAGCGGTAACGGCAAAGTTCTCATCCTCGAAGGCACATCGATGGCGGGCACCGAGTGCGCCTGGGATTTCGCCTCGGACGATTCGAGACTGCTCCCTTTTTTGCAAAAGATCGGAAGCAGGTATGGAAGCATTCCATACTTTGAAGTTGTCCTCGGCACGAACAACATGAGTGGAAGCGCAGTCCGCAGCACCATCCTTGCGTGGCGTGTGCAGGAAACCGGGAATCACACTAATTAACGACTCCATTCGATAGCGCTCCCACTCTCTCAACGCATATTTTTTCTGCGCGTCAGGCAGCTTTGCGACGTCCATGCGTGAGGAGGATACAGTGCGGCACAATCCCACGGAACGACGGGGGCTTACCTCGGTTGTGCGATTCTTCATTGCTCTCGGGCTGTTGGCAGGCGTTCCCAGCCTCTGGGCAGATTCCACCGTCAACATTCACGCTATTCAGATCGATCTGCCCAGCTCCCCCTACCTGGGTGACACGGTGACCACCACCGGCATCGTCATCGCCGTGCTCTCCGATGGTTTCTATATCGAGAACCCGGCCGCTGACTTCGATTCGAATGTCTGCACCGCGGAGGGGATTTACGTCTACACGCCCACCGGCGTGCCTTCGAATGCGGTGCTCGAGAACAGTGTCACCGTCACCGGCGTTGTCCAGGCATCAAACAGCTCCAGCTACGCTGGCACGCAGATCTATATCGCCTCGCCGAGCACCTCGAATGTCGTCACGAACTCCACCGGCAACTCGCTGCCTACCGCGGTTTCGGCCAGCACCCTGTCCGAAGCCATCGACGGCACCTGCTCGCTTTATTCGGCTGACACGTTTGGAGAGTGGCTCCCCTTCGAAGGCATGCGCGTCAACGTGCCCTCCAGCTCTTCCCTGCTGGTCACGCAGGGAACCGGAGGCACAGTCACCACCTCGAGCGAGACCGCTACCACCAACGGTCAGTTCTGGGCGATCTTCTCCGATAGTGACAGCGCCAGCGACCGGCCCTTCCGCGCCACGGGCATCAGCGAACTGGAGACTGTTCCCTCCACGGCTCCTTCCACGGTTTCACGCTGGTCCGGCAACCCGCAGCTTCTGCTCGTCGACACTACGACTCTCGGCGGCACCGCGATCAACGCTGCGGCAGGCACGCTCTACACCGGCAGCTCGAACCTCGTCGGCATCATCGACTACCACGTCAGCACACTCGGCTATACGGGTCTGCTGCTCACTTCTTCAAGTGTCAGCTCACTCACGGCCAGCAATACGGTCACAGCCACCGCAGCCACGGCCGCATCCAGTGGACAGATCACCGTCGCGGAGCAGAACCTCGATGCGCTCTACGACACGAGCACGATCAGCTCAAGCGCCTTCTCACGCCGTATCGCCAAGCTGGCTCTGGCCATTGTCAACGAGGAGAACTCCCCTGACATCATCGCCGTGCAGGAAGCGCAAAGCGAGGCTGTGCTCTCCGCACTCGCCAGCCAGATCAGCTCAGACGGCGGCCCCACCTACACTGTCTACTGGCTCGCCGGCAACGATTCGACCGGCCTCGCCAATGGCTTCCTGGTCAACGAGACCGGCCGCGTCAGCTTCACATCCATTGCCCAGGCCGGCGCCTCATCTACCTGGACATCCTCATCCGGCACCAGCAGCGCGCTCTTCGCGCGGCCACCTCTGGTGCTGAAAGTTGCTGTCTCCCGCGGCACTTCATCAAGCTATGCCCTCACCATTGTCAACACCGAGCTGCTCGACCGTACCAACATCGACTCCACCTCCCTCGGCGCCGACGTTCGATCGCAACGCAACGCACAGGCCGAATACCTGAGTTCGCTGATCGATGGCTACCAGGAAGCCGGCCAGCATGTCGTCGTAGCCGGCGGCCTCAACTCTTTCGAGTTCTCCGATGGCTACGTCGATACTACCGGCGCTGTCGTCGGCAACCCCGTATCTTCAAGCCTCGTCACCCTGGCCAGCACGACCTCTACCTCGCCTGAACTGACGAACCTCACCACTCTCACCGCAAACACAAGCACCAACCGCTATAACTATGTCGAAGACGGTTCCGCCGAACAGGTAGATCACATTCTCGTCACCTCGGACCTCAGCAGCGAGACCAGCATCTCCTATGCGCGCTTCGGTGCCGACTTCCCTGTCGTCGACCTCAATGACTCGAGCACTGCGCTTTACGCCTCGAGCCATGATGGCGTACTTGCCCTCATCACCATTCCCTACGAAACGACGCTCAAACTCACCAGCTCACTGAACCCCTCCTACTACGGCGAGAGCGTCACCTTCACTGCGACAGCATCGAGCAGCGGCGACACCCCCACCGGTACGGTCACCTTTTATGACGGCTCGACCGAACTCGGCACTGGAACGATGTCCTCCGGCTCAGCCACCTTCACCACCAGCGCGTTGAGCGTGGGCTCACACACCATCACCGCGGATTACGGCGGCGACAGCTCGCACGAAAGTGCTTCTGCCAGCCTTACGCAGGTCGTCGAGTCGCTGCTGACCTCATCGAACGTGCTTGCGTGCTCTCCGAATCCTGCGGCTTATGGCGCAACGGTCACCTGCACCGCCACGGTCAGCGGATCGTCCAGCACACCCACCGGCACCGTCACTTTCTATGACAGCTCGACAGAGCTTGGCACCGCAACGCTCAGCGATGGCGTGGCCAGCTATTCCACCAGCAGCCTCTCTGTCGGTTCGCACAGCCTTACTGCCGTCTATGCGGGCTCGGCGCCTTACGGGGCCAGCACTTCGAACACTGTCACAGAGGTCATCACCTCGACCTTCAGCCTTTCGATCACGCCCACCTCGCATACCGTGTACACCGGCGAGTCGCCCACCTACACCGTCACAGTCACTCCGGGCAGCGGCTTTACACTCAGCGTAGCCCTCACCTGCTCAGGCGTTCCCAGCAATACCACCTGTAGCCTCTCGCCTTCGACCGTCACAGGTGGAAGCGGCACATCGAAGCTGACCATCGCGACTACGGCGCCGTCTCAATCCTCTGCAGGCATTGCAACACTCTCTGGCCGCGGGCTTCTGGCTACGTGCCTCGCTCTTCTGATGCTGCTTCTGCCCTGGCATGCCCGCAGAACGGTACGTGGACTCTTGATCGCCCTCGCGGGCGTGCTGCTGACCACTGCATGCATGAGCGGCTGCGGCTCATCCGGCACTTTGACCGGAGGAACACCCGCCGGCACGTACACCATCACGGTCACAGGAACCGCCGTCGACGGCTCCGTCACCACAACAAAGACGGCCACCACGACGCTCATCGTGAAGTCGATGTTCTAAACGCAGGCCGCGAGGCGAAGGATGAGAAGGCTCATGTTTTTGCAGGGAAAGAAATCATGCAATACAGCGCTGGCATGGCACGGCATCGTGCTTGGAATGGCACTCCTCTTCGATCTGATCGGAGGAGCCGTGCCAGCCTGCGCACAGGTCGCTGCGTCCTCAAGCGGTGCCGGCCAGTCACTATGGGTCGGCGGAGAATACACCAATCTGCGCGCCGGCTTCCCCTACGACAGCAGTTATCGCATCGGCGGGTTGGGCGCTTATGCCAACTTCAACTGGAACCATCATCTCGGCATACAGGGAGAGGCCGCGTGGCTGCGGTTTCAGGGCTTCGAAGGTGAAACGGAGAGCGACTATCTCATCGGCCCCCGCTACACCTTTCTGCACAGCCCTAAGTGGAGACCCTATGCCTCTCTGGAAGTCGGAGGCGTCCGCATGCACTACCCCTTCGATATCGGCAATGGCAGCTTCTTTACGCTGGCCCCCACCGGCGGAGTTGAATACCGCCTGAATACACATTGGTCCACACGGATTCAGTATCAGTACCAGTATCTATTCCACTCTCCTAACTTCACCGATGAACCACAGTTCGGCATTCGCCCCAGTGGAGTGCAGATCGGCGTCGCTTATCGTCTGCGTGGATGGTGAGTCTGGCTCCACATGCTTTTTAAAGCACAAACTGGTGGAGCACTTCGTCGCGCGTTCATCAAAAAAGACAAGGAAAAAGATTCGCCACATTCTCAAGCAACGCCTCAACGAGATGAAGCCCTATGCGTGGCCAGAAAATATCCGCGAACTGCAAAATGTGCTTGTTCTTCGATCCTAGCTGCCTTATTCCTGCACAAAGGCATCGATCCGGCACACCTGTACCTGCAAAATCGTCGGGAAATCTTTCCGACATGGTAATGCGCGAATCGGTCCCAGGAAACGAGGGTTTTAATAAGAGCTTCTGGACAATAGCCCCTGGAACTTGTAATCCAGCTCAAAGAATCCGTAATTCGCACCTGTCGCTTTTGGATAAATGGCGCCGATCACGGACTTACCGTAAGCGTGCGCATAATAAGTGCCCAATGAAAGCTGCTTCGTGAGAGCAATATCCGCACTGGCATCGAAGACAGAGCTGAAGCTGTTATGACTGTTGGCCGGTCTGCCGGTATAGCCGAATACGGTGTTATCAAAGGCTCCGCCGCCCTGATACCAGAAGTCCGAAGCAGAAGTAAGTTTGAGGAAATGCAAATCCGAGCGCAGGTCAATTCGCTTCGACGGCTTGTCGACCACCTGCGCAAAGGAATCCGTTGAATTCATCAGGTTATAGAAAGGAAAGCGCGCATACACGCGTGGCGTAGGCAACACCTGAAAAAAGGTGTTATGGGTTCCATCGGTGGCGTTATTGTCGCCAGTAGAGCGGAAATAGCCGCCGCGAATCCAGGGTGTCGTACGAACGCTATCGAGGTGCAATCCACCTTCCGCAGCCACTGCTCCCGCGGAATCCCCGAGTTTTCCCCACGAGCCGAACTGGCCGGCACCCCAGAGCACAACGTCTGCAGTAACACCTGTTGCTACGGGCGCCGTGGCGATCATGTCTCCGCCATAAGTGCCGATGCGGATATTCTTGTGGTCCTGCGCACGTGCCGCGGCCGATCGATTATCTGTCTTGGTTAAACCGGTGCGCCCATCGTGATAACCAAGCCCGAAGCCTCGCAGAAGAACATGCTGCCGGGCCAGCGAGCGAGTGTAAGCCAGGTACTGAATATCCACGTTGAGTTCCGGATTCGCATTCATGTTGAAGACACCCTGTATTGCGCGTCCTGCCATCGCGGTAAGATCCCAGTCCTTGCCGCCCAACTTGGCATCCGCGCCGTCAAAAGAACGCTGCCCATTGGAGAAACCGAAGTTGCCGACCAGTCGTTGCGCAACACGATTGGTCTGCAACCATGCGAGAGTGCTGTTACCAGGCGTTGTTTCCTGGCCTTCGAAGAACTCGAAACGTCCGATGCGAATTGCGGACTTATCGTCTGCAAAGTGGTAGCGCAGAAATCCCTGGCGGAAAGATGCAGCAGCGGGCATATCGTTGTTGCTGTTGGAAGCATAATAAGTACCGCCAAGACCCAGCTGTCCCTGCGCTGAAACGGTGGAAACGGCATCTGTGGGCAGCCAGAGCTCGGCACTCTGACCCAATTCCAACTGATAATCCCAATGATGCATGCGCTGCCAGACGGCAAGACGCACTAAAGAGTCCTGGTGCGCATATTGTTCGGCGTTCGGTGTAGCAGCAAACCATTGCGTAACGTTCGTCCGCTCACGCACACTCGCGCTGAAGTGGACATCACTCGCTGACGAAGTGGGCGATCCGCTCTGTGCGAACAACACAGAGCTGCATGCGGCAAGTAGGGTTGCGGTAAGAAAGTGCTTCACTTGCAAGCTCCTGAAAAGAAGTAGACGAATAGGCACGGAATGGCACATGCCGGTCTCGCTCGGCATAGTTCACGAAAGAGGGGTATAAGGACAGGGCTTATGCTGCGACAACATCCTCAGATGCAACACCAGCTGCATCCGCGCTGTGAGTCTGCAGAGCAAGGCCACCGGCACCGATCCAGGTCCGAGTCCATGTTCGCGATACGACCGTGATCATGACCAGCACCAGAGCGGCAAAACCTGCATAGGCGGCAAAACCCGGACCGAACGATCCCAGATGCTGTTTGGATTGTCCCAGCACATTAGGCAGAATCGAGCCTCCGAGAGCGCCGATCTCACCGATCATGCTGCCGGCAACCGCGGTTGCCAGCGGCCAGCGGAACGGCACGAGCTGGAACGTGGCTCCATTACCTGCACCCAGCGCAGCGAAGGCAATCATGAATAACGCAGTGGTCGCGCCAAGCGCGGGCGAAGTGCTCAGGCCGATGAGTGCACCGATCACAATTGCAAAAACACCGTACAGCGTACGAATGCCGCCGATTTTGTCCGAGAGCCATCCGCCCAATACACGGGTCAGGCTACCGACCAGCGTCGCACACATCGTTAACGTCCCGGCTTGTGTCTTTGCGATGTGGAACTGAGCGACGAAAAGCGAGGGCAGAAATGTGGCAAGCCCAAGAAAACCGCCAAAAGTGATGATGTAGATCAGATTGAAATACCAGCCATCTGCCTCAACAAGACACTTCAGATGCTCACCCAGGGAGCGATGCTCTGTATCGGGCGGCTCCTTCGCGAATACTGCCATGACGATCAACGGTATCAGCATGAAAGCAGCAGCCAGGCCATAGACATGGTTCCATCCGTAAACATGTGCCAGCCTGGGAGCAAAGAACGCAGCAAGAGCAGTACCGCTATTGCCTGCACCGGCAATGCCCATCGCCAGCCCTTTGTACTGCTTCGGGAACCATCCGGAACCGAGTGAAAGCGCAACGCCAAAGCTGGCTCCAGCAGTACCGAGCAGTACGCCCATGGCAAGCACCGTCGAGAAGGAATGAACAAAAAAGAGGCCGAAGAGCAGCGCCGCAATAATGCAGCTCATCTCCACTATCGCGGCATTCTTGCGGCCGATGTACTGACCGAGAACACCCAGCGGAAAACGCATCAGTGCTCCGGCGAAGGTGGGAAGCGACACCATCAGGCCGATCTGCGCCGGCGAAAGATGAAACTGCTCCGAGATAAATGGCCCCATGGCACCATTCAGTACCCAGACAGCAAAGGTGAAGTCAAAATAGAGGAATGAAGCAAAGAGGGTCATGGGATGACCCGAATGAAGAAACTGCTTGATGTTGGCCACTGGAAGCTCCTTATTCAAAACAGATGGATGGAAGTGCAGTGTCGCGGCAGGACGACAGCAAAGGAGCGAACTTCCTGGTTCAGCTCTGGGTAGAGATACTCGCGGCGGCCATGGGCGCGAGTGGAAAGCATAGGGTCAGCGAGTGCGTTCGACACGAACAGCACACTGCTTATAATTCGGCTCGCGGCTGATGGGATCGAATGCGCCCAATGTCACGAGATTGGAATTTTGCTCTGCAAAATGAAACGGCATGAAGACCTGCCCCGGTGCAACGATGCCGGTGATGCGCAGCTCCACATTGCGCACGCTGGAACGGCGCGAGCACACCGTAACCCGGTCATGCTGGCTGAGCGAGAGCCGCTCTGCATCCGCCGGATTCATCTCCAGCCACGCATTCGGCTGCATGGCATCCAGCATGGCGACCGCGCCGGTTTTCGTCCGCGTATGCCAATGCTCCACGGTGCGGCCCGTATTCAGGATGAGATCGAACTCATGATCCGGCTGCTCCACGAAGGGGAGACATGGCACACGATGCAAGAGAGCTCGTCCGTTTTCACGCGGAAAAATGCCGTCGCGGTACAGGCGGTCACCACCCCACTGCGCGCCTCCCTGCTCCTCGATCTGTTGCCATGTGAAGGAGCTATAGTCGCAAAGACGGCCCGCAGAAACACGCTGCCACTCCAGCCATGCATCGTGTGTTGAGCTCCATCCTAGAAAGAGTGAGCCTTTCGCGCCGAGCCTCTCTGCCAGCGCCAGGAAGATGTCAAAGTCTCGGCGCGCCTCGCCGGGAGGTACAGCGAACGCATTCACCTTGCTAATACGGCGCTCGGAGTTGGTATAAGTACCTTCTTTTTCCCCCCAGATAGCCGCAGGCAGTACAAGATCGGCATAATCCATCGTCGGCGTGGGATAAAAGCCATCCTGGACGACCACGAATTCCGTCGACTCGAAGGCCTGTTCAAGCAGCTTGAGGTTCGGGAAGGAAACTACCGGGTTGGTCGCGATAATCCAGAGGGCCTTGATCTGCCCCTTCACTGCGGCTTCGATGATGTCGGGATAAGCCAGCCCGCGCGCCGTCGGCAAAGAATCCTCGGAAACATTCCATATCCCGGCGAGGTCGCGCCGATCCTGCGCATTCTCAAAGCGCCGATAGCCGGGGAGCGCAGAGGTGAAGCTGCTCTCGCGCGAACCCATCGCATTGCACTGGCCGGTAATGGAGAACGGCGCACCACCAGTCCGGCCGATATTCCCCGTGAGGATCGCGAGATTATTGATGGCAGCAACAGTCACCGCACCTTGAGTAGAGTGATTGACCCCCATCGTCCAGCCGATAAAGGCCGAAGATGCGCGCCCGTACAGATGGGCCACATGCTCAAGCGTTTCAGTTGAAAGACCGGTCGTTGCGCTGACAGCTTCCGGAGTGAAGTCGGCAGCGAACTCGACAAATGCCTCAAACCCTTCCGCATGCGCATCGATGTATGCACGGTCGATCAGTCCGTCGCGGAGAAGGATGTGCGCGATGCCATTGAGTAATGCGATGTCAGAGCGTGGCTTCACGGGAAGATGCAGATCGGCCATCATCGCAGTCTTGGTCACGCGCGGATCAGCAACGATCAGCACCTGCCCCGGTCGCTTACGAAGCCGGTTGCAAAGAATAGGGTGATTGTCGGCAATGTTCGCACCGATGAGCAACACGACGTCCGCGGTCTCGAGATCGGCATATGCACCAGGCGGACCATCCGAACCAAAACTTAACTTGTACCCCGAAACGGCGCTGGCCATGCAGAGCGTAGTGTTCCCGTCATAATTGCGCGTACCAAAGCCAAGCTGAACCAGCTTTCCAAGCGTGTAAAACTCCTCGGTCAGAAGCTGCCCTGTGCTAATAACTCCGAGAGCATTGTTTCCAAAGCGCTGTTGTATAGAGCCGATACGCGATGTCATGAGGTCCAGTGCCTCATCCCAGGAAATCGGCTCCAGCTGTGTGCCACGCCCACCGCGGCGATAGAGCGGTGTCGTAGCGCGGCCTGGTGATTCCACCATGAGATGCTCGCTCAGACCTTTCGGGCAAAGCTTGCCACGATTCACCGGATGATCCGGGTTGCCGCGTGCGGCCACAGGATGCCCATCTTTCGTCCCGACAAGCATGCCGCACCCGACCGAGCAATAGCCGCATGTCGTGCGGGTCCAGGTGTCGGCAACACGCGATTCGGAGATGAAGCCGAAGCGCGGGTCTCTTCCATAGGCATACTGCGCGCGGCTGGTATCGATGCCGAGCCAGCGCAACGCGCTCGTCAGCAACGACTCTTTGCGAGATGCCGAGCGATCGCTGGCCGCGGCATTCGCATACTGCACACGCCGCTTCTTCATGCCGCTTCACCGTGCGCCATCTTCGGTCTCATAAAGGTCAATCCCATGCTGAGCGGCACCACCGAAACAAAAAAGAGATAGCGATTAAGCATGACCGCTGTCACGGCTGCGAGGAGCGATAGCCCATGCAGGCCGGCGACAAAGAAAATTGTCGACTGCGCAGCAGCAATCCAGCTAAGCGCAACCTTCCACCAAAGCTGCTCCCCGCGAAGATGGTGGAAGCTGGCGCGCATCTCAAAGTTATGTGAGGCGCGGAGGCGGATTAATCGAACCATCTGATTGACCAGCCAGAGCGCCGTGATCATGGCGATCCAGTGCCAGCTCAGCACTTTCCCTGGCAAATCGGCAGCGGGAATATAAGGAGCAAGTTCCGGCCAGACGAGAACAAGAGCCTGGAGTTCGTGAAACGACCACGCCACAGGCACAGTCAGAATCGCAGCGAGTGGACCTGCCATCAGAAACGAAGACAGCACAAAGTCAATCGGAGTGTGAATCAGATTCCATGCGGGCCGCGCCTTCACGAGATAGATGCGAGCGCTCGCAAGTGTCCCTGCAAGTCCGATGAGTGCCGCGGCAAAAGCAAGAGGCTGCGACAGAGCACGCAACTTGAGTATAGGAATCCACGCACAGAGCGTGCTTGCCTTCAACGCGAGCAGGAAGAGCGTAAAGCAGAGCACCTCGCGGCTGAGCCAGGAACGGCGCCACATCTTCAACGCGCGCCAGGCATAGGCTGGGCGGCCAAGGTGAAAGATTGAGGTGTTAATAGCCACGATCGTGATCCCAAGCAGCAACGCGAGACTGATGGCATCGGTACGGTGCGTCAGGAGCAGGGCGCAAAGCAGGCCAAAGGCTGCCTGCATGGCAGAGGTCATGACAATCAGCGATCCGTGCGCATGCTCCAAGACCATGGCACCCGTGTCGACGCGGTCCAACCAGGCCGCGGAAGCCCGCTTCGCCGGCAGCGTGATGCGTGTCGTTGAGATCGTCTGCCCGGCCGGCGGCATGCCAGGCGACTCGGCTGCGGCATAGTCTCTGCGCCACTCATCCTTGTTGATGATTTCGATCTGAATTGCGTTCTCCGGACAGGCATTCACACATGCCGGCTCGCGATCGTCGAGCAGCCGATTGCGGCACATATCGCATTTACCCACCACGCCGCGTTCCGGGTTGAACTGCGGCACACTGTAAGGGCAATTCCATACGCAATACTGGCAACCAATGCAGGCATCCGCGGAGTGCAGCACGATGCCAGTTAGAGGATCTTTCTTGTACGCATCTACCGGGCACCCGCGCAGGCAATCCGCGCTGAGGCAATGGTTGCAACCCATCGAAAGATAGGTACGCATAACATCCGGATATGTGCCACCCTCGAGCTCTCCGACGCGGCGCCACTTGATATCTGCCGGATTCCCATTCTGCTCGTTGCAGGCGATCTCGCAGGAGCGGCAACCGATGCACTTCGTCATGTCGAAGTGAAAGCGATATTGCTCCCCGGGCTCGAGCGGACGCATAGGAATAAGTGGCGGCACCGAAACCGCGCCACTCTCGGTGAGAGTGAGGCGAACCAGTTCGGCGCTGTCGCTATCCGCGGCCAGCTCATACAGTGGCAGTCCCAAAATCGTTCACTCCTAATCGGCCTGATAATAGGTACAGCTAGTACACGTCCCGGTGATAGCGATTGTCGTCGTGCATCCGAGAGACATACTCCCTCGCTGCGTCCGCACTCATGGCCCCATGCTTTTCGATCAGCGCATGCAGGGCTGCATCCACGTCCTGGGCCATGCGCGAAGCATCGCCGCACACATACACGCGGGCATCTTCCTGCAGCCAACGCCAGAAGGTCTCGCCCTGCTCAAGCATGCGGTCCTGCACATAAATCTTGTGCTCCTGATCGCGAGAGAAGGCCGTATCAAGCCGGGTAAGATGACTGCTCTCACTCATCGACCGCAGTTCATGACAATAGAGAAAGTCGGTCTGCGCGCTGCGCTCACCAAAGAAAAGCCAGTTGCGCCCCTTGTGCCCCAGCGCTTCGCGTTCGTGGAGAAAGGAACGGAAAGGTGCAATGCCGGTGCCAGGACCGATCATGATGATCGGCGCATTGCTATCCGCAGGCAGACGGAACTTCTTGTTCGGCTGAATATAAACAGGCACGGACTCCTTGGCGCCGATGCGCTCTGCCAGCATCGTACTGGCCACACCTCCCCGCTCGCGATGATGCGAACGATACTTCACTACGCCAATCGTGCAGTGCAGCTCGCTCCCATGCTTGGCCGGGCTCGAGGAGATGGAGTACAGGCGCGGTGAGAGGCGAGGCAGCATAGCAAACAACGTCTCTGCCGTATCGATGGCGCCGGGATATTCCTGTAGCAGATCGATAAGACCACGGCCATACAAAAATGCATCGAGATGCGCGGACTGCTCCGCAGGCAGCAGGGCCGAGAGCACCTTGCACTCAGTACGCTCGGCAAAGGCCTGCACGATTTTGCGCGTCAGCCGCGTGTGCTGGTAGTGGTGAAGGAGCGCATCGCGCACCGTGCTCTTGCCTGCCTTCGGAACATCGACCAGCTCATCAGCAGAGATTGCCAGCAGGGAGAGCGTTTCATCAACCAGGGATGGATCGTTGCAGGCAACAACGCCGCAGGCATCCCCTGCCTCATAGGACAACGCCTCACCCAGCTGGAGCGCAAGGTGCATGGTGAGCTTGCCCGACGCGCTCGCCGTAAGCGCTCGGCGCTCGACGATCTGCGCGTGATATGGATTTTCGCGCGAATAGAGTGGCGCGCTCTTGCTGGAGGATGAGATGGCAACAGTCCGCGCCTCTGCCGGTGCTTTATCGGAACTGCGCTTCAGCGCAATCATGCATGTGGGAGTCCATGCGGCAAACGGTTCGTCGACATCTACATCGCTTTCTACACGGGAGACGATGCGTTGCGCTCCCAGCGCAATGAGCCGCTCATCGAGTTCTGTGCCGAATGCGCAAAACTGCTCGTAGTTTCGATCCCCGAGCGCAAATACGGCGTAGCGCAAAGATCCAAGTGCTGGCGCGCTATCGAGCATCAATGCTTCACGAAAGTTCTTTGCGTGATCAGGCGGCTCGCCATCACCATAGGTGCTTACAAAAAACACCGCATGGGCCTGCTGCGCCAGCTGCGCAGGATGGACATCCGAGAGAGACGCAACGGTTGCCGTGTGTCCGGCATCTTTCAGCTCTTTGGAAAACTTCTTGGCCAGCCGCTCCGCGGTGCCGCTCTGCGTGGCGAAGTAAACGGCGACCTCCAGTCCAGCACTCTCAGGCATCGTCTGGGCCGCAGAAGCATTCGAAAACAGCCCCGCCAGAAAACCATTGAGCCATGCGCGCTGATCGTGCGTGAAAGGCGCGTCATGGGGAATAAACGGAATATTCTGCGGTGTCATGATGCGATATCTCCCTGCTGTGTTGCGCACATGCCGCGAAGCTCGTCGATGCTGTGCCGCTGTGTAAAAACAAGAAAGCTTTCGCAATCACGGCGTTGTGCCATGTAACGGTCAAACAGCGCATGCAAAGCAGGAAGAAGATCACGGTACTTCATCGCGGGAAAGAGCTGACGGGCAATCGCCTGATCGCTATCCGCTCCGCCGCCAAGGTTCACCTGGTAGCCCTCGTCTCCGTCGACCTTCACGCCCATCAGGCCGATATCGCCGACATAGTGCTGCGCGCAGGAATGAGAGCAGCCTGTCACATGGAGATTGACTGGCTGCAGAATGCGGAATGCGCTGTCGAGCGAGCGGGCAATCTCAAGCGCATGGCTCTTGGTATCGGCCGCCGCATACTTGCAGCCGCGATTCCCGGTGCAGGCGACCGTACCGCTCTGCACCGTGCCGGCGGAGATCTCGAGCCCCGCGCCCAGTAAGGCAGCACGCGCTTCATCGAGACACGCAGTGGGGACATTGGGAAGAATCAGGTTTTGCCAGACCGTCAGCCGGAGTTCGCCGCAGCCGAAACGCTCTGCGACTTCCGCGATGGCGCGCGCCTGCTCAACAGACAGCAATCCCACAGGGACACAAACGCCGATGTAGGAGAGCCCCTCCTGCCTTTGCGCATGCGTGCCAAGATGCCCCGCGCGATCAACAGGACCACGCGATTCGCATTCTGAAGCTGCAACACGCAACACAGGAAATGCTAGCTTTTTCTCGGTTTCTTGCAGAAACCGTTCGACGCCCCAGCGATCGAGAAGGTACTTCAACCGCGCTTTTTTGCGGTCCGTACGATCGCCGTTTTCCGCAAAGACCCGCACCATCGCAGCCGCGACGGCAACCGCCTGCTCAGGAAGAAGCAACAGCCCACAGTCTGTCGCAAACTGCTTGTGGCCGGTAATGCCGCAGAGCAGCACGCGGAAGTAGATGCCTGCAGGCACGTTGCGGCCTTCCGCCACTCGGACCGCGACAAAGCCGATATCGTTGGTGTCAGCCAGTACGCTGATCACGCCACCGTTGTCGAAGGCGATATTGAACTTGCGCGGCAGGCCGAACAGATCGCGCGAATGCGTGATGTAGTTCTGCATCGCATCCGCATAGGGCTGCACGTCGAGCAGTTCCTGGGGATCGTAGCCGGAAATTGGCGAGGCGGTGATGTTGCGGATGTTGTCCGCGCCCGAACCGAGCGAACTCATGCCCAGCCTGCGAATACTGTTCAGCACATGCACCACATTCTTGGGCGCAAATTCACGCAACTGGATATTGGCTCGTGTCGTCAGATCGATACGAGAATTGCCCCACTGTTCGGCAATCTGCGCAACGCCGCGCAGCTGCGCAGCCGTCATTACGCCGCCTGGCACGCGCATACGCAGCATGAAGGAATCCTGCGCTGGCGCGACATGGAACAGTCCATGAAATTTAAGCCGGAAGCGGTTCTCTGCATTCGGTGCTTCGTTGCTGGCTGCGGTCCGCAGCAGTTCATCCCACAGATCAAGCGGGTTGCTCTGGTACTTCCAAAGCTCTTCGGCGCAAAGATCGGAGACCGGCGTGCCGAAAAACATCTCTTCCTGCGGGGCGGCCAGATTCGCTCCAGTGCCGGGCTGGCAGGTCAGCTGTCCGGCGGCATTCTGGCCGACAAACGGGCGCTGCATGACACCGGCAAAGAATCCGCGGAGATAGTTCTCCTGCTCCGCCGAAAAGGCGGATGACAGCGATTCGAGTTGTGACGGCATCGATGGCATGTGCATCCTCTCCTTTGAAAGGAACCGGTGGATACACGACGGCCTGAAGATCGCGAAGTCTGCAAAAACACGAAAGCCCCGTTACGAACGCAGGAGTTCCACACGCAGATCAGCGGTGATCTCAGGCTCGTCGCGGAGCGCTTTTGTTTTCAGTGCAAAATTCAATTCTGGAGGAGCGGCGGACGCATCGAGGGGCCACGCTCACATCCGATTGCCATCAGCTGCCGTGGCTGACGGAATCAATACGCAGAGTATAGGGCCAGGATTCCTGCGATGCAAGCCCGATCGCAAAAGCAAATTTTCAAGTTCCAGATCGGGTGGATTCATTCTCGTCCGCCCGATATCAGATTCCATGCACAAGAAAACACGGCTTTCTGTGCGTTTCTCTCATCTTTCCGGAAGCACACCCCACATACGCGACATAGAATGAAATTGATTCTCCTTTCATCATCTGCGATAGTTCACTCGACTCAACTACATTTTCTGGAGCTCTATGCCGCACGCCACATTCGATGGCCTTAGAGTACTGTCTCTGGAGACCCGTCGTGCGCGCGAGGTAGAAAAACTCATCCGGGCGTACAGTGGCGATCCCCTCGTCGTGCAGTCGATGCGCGAGATTCCACTCAGCTCGAATACTGCCTGCATTGAATTTGGGAAGCGCCTCCTGGCAGGCGAATACGATGTCGTCATCTTCATGACCGGCGTAGGCGTCAGCAAGATGATGGAGGTGCTCAGTACCAGCTTCGACCCCGAAACGATCCTTGAGGAGTTGCGGAAACGCAAGATTGTCGCGCGTGGCGTGAAGCCGGTAGCAGCGCTCAAGGAGCTGAAAGTCCCGGTCACAGTGACCACATCCGAACCCAGCACCTGGCGTGAAGTCCTGGCGCTGATGGATCAGAAATTCGGCAGCGAGCTCTCCAGCTATCACGTAGCCGTGCAGGAATACGGGGCCACGAATCCGGAGCTGATCGCCGAGCTCGTGGATCGCTGCGCCTCGGTCACCAAGATTCCTGTTTATCAGTGGGGCCTCCCCCACGACATCGCGCCGCTCGAAAAGGCCATTCACGAAATCATGGATGGATCGATCGATGTCGCGCTGTTCATGACCGCAGTGCAGGCCATCCATCTTTTTCACGTAGCGCAGGAGATGGGTGTCGCCGAAGAGTTACGCCGCGCGCTCAGCCATATCGTCGTCATCTCGGTTGGCCCTACCACCACAGAGGAGCTTCTCCACTACGGACTGCAGCCGGACTTCGAGCCGTCACGGCCGCGCATGGGCTTCATGGTGAATGAAGCCGCACAATACGCGCGCAAGGTGCTGGCCGCCAAGCGCGCGGAAAATGCCATCGATCCGGGCACCACGGCCGCAGAAGCCTCTCCTCCTCCGCAGTCGGTGGCGCGCACGCTTCAGCGTTCCGTTCCCCAGGTAGCGACCTCCACATCTACCATGGCCGGCTTTCGCGACGGGCTCGCTCCGCTTGACGTGCTGCAACAGGTCAGCAGCAGCCTCAGTTCCACAGATCCGCTGCATGTCGTGCTCTCGCGCATCGTCGTCTGCGTCTGCGCGATTGTTCCCTGCGATTCGTGCTTTCTCTATACGCTCGAAGAGGACAAACTGGTCCTGCGCGCATCGCGGAACCCTCACGCCGAAGAATTGGATCACCTTAAAATTTCCGTCGGACAGGGCGTTACCGGCTGGGTCGCCGAGCACCGCGAGCCCGTCTCCATCCCCGAACATGCCAGCGAAGACGTGCGCTTCGCGCCCTTCCGCAATCTCCCGGAAGACACCTTCGAAGCCATGCTCTGTGTCCCCGTGCTCTGCGCCGGACGCGTAGTGGGCGTGCTCAACCTGCAACATCAGAAGCCCTACTTCCATACCGATATGGAGCGCCGCCTGCTGGCTACAATCGGCGTCCTGGTCGGTGCAGAAATTGAACGGGCACGGCTCGAGACTGAAAATCTCCAGCTCTTAGACCGCCTTGAGTCACGGAAGCTGATTGATCGCGCGAAAGGAATCCTGCAGCGCGATCTCAAGATATCCGAGGACGAAGCCTATCGCATGATGCAGAAGGAGAGCCGCCAGCGGCGGAAGTCCATGAAAGAGGTCGCGGACGCGATTGTCCTCTCGGAGAGCCTGCGCTCCTCCGCAAAATCCTGAATCACAGGATCGAACTTGAGGCCTGCTCCGGCCTCCATGATCCAGACTTTGAACATCGCCGCTCTCGTCCTTTACCAAAACCATGACGAACGGAGCCGCATGTGCGAGCATCCCAGTCAGGAAGACACATGAGCACGGCGACGCGATGAATTCTCCTTTACCCCCTACCTCTCTGCCTGCGATCTCCCCTTCGACCCGGCGGCTGCTGCCGTGGCTGGTCGCAGTTGCCTTCTTCATGGAGTCGCTGGACACAACGATCCTGAATACGGCCGTGCCTGCCATCTCGGCCGCGCTGCGTGTAGGCCCACTCAGCATGAAGGCCGTGCTGGCCAGCTATACGCTGGCGCTCGCTGTCTTCATCCCCATCAGCGGATGGGTGGCCGACCGCTTCGGCACGCGGCGAGTCTTCTCCGCAGCCATCGGCCTCTTCACGCTCGGCTCGCTGCTCTGCGGTCTCTCGACGAACATCCACCTGCTCGTAGCCTGCCGCGTGTTGCAGGGCATGGGTGGATCGATGATGGTCCCGGTGGGCCGTCTCACACTTGTGCGGGCCTTTGAAAAATCCGAACTGATCCGGCAGATGAGCTTCGTCTCCATCCCCTCGCTGGTCGCGCCGATGCTCGGCCCCGTCGCGGGAGGTCTCATCGTCGGCTACCTGCACTGGCGCGTCATCTTCTTCCTCAATATCCCAGTCGGCCTGCTCGGACTGGTGATGGTCTACCTGCATCTGCCGGATTTCCGTGAGGAACACACGCATCCACTCGATGCCGTGGGCCTCATCCTCTTCGGTTCCGGCGTGGCGCTGCTTTCCTATGTGCTCGAGGTCTTCGGCGAGCACACACTCGGCGCCGGCGAAATCACCGGCATGCTCGTGATCTCGCTGGTGCTGATCCTCGGCTACTGGCTGCACGCGCGATCCATCGCCTATCCCCTGCTCGATCTCACACTCTTCCGCATCCGCACCTTCCGCGCCTCCGTAAGCGGCAGCTTCTTCACGCGCCTCGGCATCGGCGGCGTGCCGTTCCTGCTGCCGCTGCTCTACCAGGTCGGTCTTGGATATTCCGCCGTGCAGTCGGGCATGCTGATCATGCCGCAGGCCGTCGCTTCAATGAGCATGAAGGCTGTGATGCCGAAGGTGCTGGCGCGGCTCGGCTATCGCAATGTGCTGGTGTCGAATACGGTGATCATCGGCTGCCTGTTGCTGCTCTTCGCCACCATCGGCCTGCATACGCCGGTGTGGATGATCGTGCTGCTGGCCTTCCTCTACGGCGGATTCACCTCGCTGCAGTACACCAGTATGAACACGCTGGTCTATTCGGATACCACCGAGGAACAGACCAGCGCGGCCAGCTCGATCGCCAGCACCATGCAGCAGATGTCGGTCAGCTTCGGCGTAGCCTGCGCCGGCCTGGCTACGGCCTTCTTCCTGCCGCATGAAGAACATGCCTCGAACGTCAGCATGATCCATGGACTGCACAAGGCGCTGATCGCTCTCGGCCTGATGACGATTGTCTCGACATTGGTCTTCCGCAGCCTGCGCAAAGATGACGGACAGGCCGTGAGCCACCCGAAGGTATTTCACCCATAGCGCTAACCGGATGCCCCAGGTCTCGTTTCCTGCTCCTGGGATGGAAGAGACAGAGCTGCCGCTTCACTCGTTTCCTGAACCTCATCTCGAAAGAGCGGGAATTGCGGCTCCTCATCATCACGGAAATTACTGAGCCCCACGCCTGCAAGCCGAAAGAGCGGGCGTGCGGAAACATCGACGCGCTCGCGCAGGCTGAGTGCGATAGCTGCAAGCTCCTCTCCGGAAGACGGCGGCTGGGCAAGCGTCAGACTGCGGGTCATGATGGCGAAGCCACTGGTCTTGAGCTTGAGGACCACGGTGTGGCCGATGCGCCCACTGCCCTGCGAAGCCTTCCACACCTTTGCAGCCAGCTCACGGATAATCTCGCTCAAGTCCTCGAGCGGCAGATCACGCTCGAAGGTATCTTCCTTCGAGATCTGCTTCGACGGCCTCCCGGTGACAACCGGGTTGTGGTCGATGCCCCTGGCCAGCTCATACAGACGCGCTCCATAACGACCGAAGCGTCCCTCGAGCTCACTGAGAGACTGGTGGCGCAGGGCTCCGACGGTTGCGAGGCTCAGCTCGCGCAGCTTCGTCTCCATCACCTTGCCCACACCGGGAATGCGCCCCACCGGCAATGGCTCCAAAAATGCTTCGACCTCATCCGGCTGGATCACAAAAAGTCCATCGGGTTTCTTCCAATCAGAGGCAATCTTGGCGAGAAATTTATTCGGTGCCACGCCCGCCGAAGCAGTCAGGTTCAGCTCCTGCCGAATCTTTTCTCGAATCGCCTTGGCCACGCGTGTTGCCGTCGGCAGACCGCTCTTATTCTCGGTCACATCGAGGTAGGCCTCATCGAGCGAAAGCGGCTCGATCAGGTCCGTATGTTCTTCGAAGATGCGCCGCGCCGCCTGTGAAGCTGCGCGATAGCGGGTAAAATCCGGCGGGATAAAGATCGCATGCGGACAGAGCCGCTCGGCGGTCAACGCCGCCATCGCCGAGCGCACGCCGAATTTCCGAGCTTCATACGAGGCCGCACAAACCACCGACCTGCGCCCGCGCCAGGCAACCACTACCGGACGGCCGCGCAAAGCGGGATCGTCCCGCTGCTCCACCGACGCATAGAAAGCGTCCATGTCTACGTGCACGATTTTGCGGCCTGCAAGCATAGGTGCCAGCAGAGGCAAATCCCTCCGCTTCCCATTTCGAATTATAATTCGCCTTCTGTTCGCCTATCATAAAATTCGTGATACCTGAACCGATCCCCGTCCCGGAAGGAATGAGCCTGCGAGATGAGCTCAACTTCCGCGCCCGGCTCTGGGCAAAGATGCATGGGTGCATGGCAGCCGAGTTGGGAGGAGAAGCCTCGAGCGTGCTGTTCGGCTGTAACGAAGCGGGCCGGCGCGACAATTTTCTACCCGAAGTCCACGCGGAGATTCTCGCCCGACCAGCCTGGGCCAGGCGGCTCGAAAAAGTCCACACCGCCTACCGGCGCTCCCGCGCCCGCGCCGACTGGCCATGGCGGGAGCTCGATGCAGCGGTCAGCTCGGACGCGTTACTGATGAATATCTTCTGCCACCCGGCATCGAGCAGGAATACCGCGCTGCATGCCCTGCTTGGCGAAGCGGCCGGCTCCGAACCGGAATTCGGAATCAGGCCGCGCACTCCGCTGGCCTCAGGCCGTGGCGACACAACGGAGATCGATATGCGCATCGGCCATCTTCTCGTCGAGGCAAAACTCACAGAATCGGACTTTCAAATTGCCCCGGAAAGGCTTATCCATCGCTATCGGGATATCGAAGAAGTCATTGATATCGCATCACTTCCTCGCCTTGAGGATGGGCGCTTTCCGGGCTACCAGCTGGTTCGCGGAGCCCTTGCCGCTCATGCCACCGGCCTCAGCTTCGCCGTCCTGTGCGACGCCCGGAGACCCGACCTGATCGAGTCCTGGCTCCAGGTGCAGCGCTGTATCCGGCCACTCGAATTGCGCATCCGCCTCAAGCTGCTCACCTGGCAGGAGATCGCTGCGACATTAGAATCCGGCCATCAGGGCTTCCTCGGAGCCAGATACGGCATCTTTCCTTCGAGCGATATACGCTGAAGCTGCCTCCCCCGGCTGCCTTCCATTTCTTGCTGTCCCGCCGGGAACAGCTACAATCGAGCTTGTCTTCCAATGCCTTATCACCCTCCATCCTCCGTATCTCGCTTCCCGGATCCGGAAGACAATCCCGCTGACGGCCACCCGCCGCGCCACGCCGGCGAGGACGAAGATGCCAATGCGGACCTCGATCCCGAATACACCGAACTCGAAGCGCAACCTGACGAGGAAAACGGGGTTGATGAGGACATGGCGACCTTGGCACTCGATCAGACTTTGGATTCCACGCTGACTCAGCCTGCGGACAGACCCGCCGGCAGCCCCCCTCGTCCAGCCACAGCCGGCGAGCTCAGCGCCATGTCGGATGCCGAGATCATGCTCCGCGTCCGCGAGGGCGACGATTCCGGCTTCGAATACCTGATCCACAAGTACCACAAGCCGATGATTCACTTCATGTTCCGCATGGTGCATAACCAGGCGGTGGCCGAGGAGCTGGCCCAGGAGGTGTTCCTCCGCGTCTATCGCTCACGGCAGAGCTACCGGGCAGAGGCGAAGTTCACTACCTGGCTTTATCGCATCGCCACCAACCTGGGCGTGAACCATGCCCGGGACACGAAGTACGAGCGGACCGCGCAGAATGTGTACCTCGACCAGCCGGATCCCGAAACGGGAACGACGCCGGATGTGGCCGACCTGACAGCCTCGGTTGAGCAGGAACTGGTGAAAGATGAGCGGATGCGGGCCATCCGCCAGCACGTTCTGGCACTTCCGGAACGTCAAAAGAATGCGGTACTGATGCACAAATATCAGGGACTGGACTATAAGCAGATTGGAGAGATACTCAAGCTGAGTGAATCGGCTACAAAATCACTCCTCTTCCGGGCTTATCAGACCCTGCGGGAAAAGTTGAAGGAGTTTGCCTGAGGCGGCGAGCGCGCCTGCCGGAACAAGGGGTTCCGGCGAATCAGCCCGAGAGCAGTACTGGTGACATAATGACCTGCCAAACGACAAAAACGAAACTGCCCCAAACAGTCCTGATGGACCTGCTGGCTGACGAGACGGGACACGAGCCCGCTTTAGCCGAAGCACGCAACCACGTGCAGCAGTGCCCGGAGTGCGCCGGCGAACTGGCCGAGCTTGCAGCCACGATGGCTGCGCTCGACGCCTGGGAAGCGCCCGAGCCCTCGCCCTACTTCCATGCCCGGATGTCCGCGCTGCTGCGCGAAGAGCGCGCCGCGGCTCCAGCCGGGTTTTTCGAACGCCTGAAGACCAGGCTCCTTTTCGGCTCGAATGTACAACTGCGCCCGGTTGCGGTCGGAGCGCTGGCCCTGCTGCTGCTGATCGGCGGCGGCACCTATGCCGGACTCATGTCCACCACCCCGGCACCGGCGCATACCTCGGCCACCATTCAGGACCTGCAGTCGCTCGATGAGAACCAGGCCGTATTCCAGCAGTTGAATGCACTTGACCAGCAGGACACGGAGATCGATAACGCCCCGGCGGCAAACAACAGCCTGTAGGCCGAACAGCCATCCGCGGAAGCCGGTGATCCTGCCTGCTTCCGCACCGCAGCACCCATCAGCCGCCGAAGAGCGGCCATGCCTTGGAAGACGATGACCATGAGGGAACGCAAGCACATGTCGACGGGCCAGCATCGCTGGCTGGATGGCGGAGGTCTGTTCCGCCTGCGCCGGCTTCGTGTGCATGCTGTCCTTGCGACCTGCCTCTTCAGCCTGTCTGCAGCATGGTCCCAGGCCACACGTCCCGCACAGCCCCAAGCGGCGGCCCCGGCACAGCGATCCATGCCTGAGGTGCGGCAAGGTACGCAGCCTTCCCCCGCAACGTCTCGCCCCGGCCAGCAACATCTCCCCGACTGGTACAACAGCCATCGGAACCAGAGCACGCAGCAGCAGATCGACGCCCTGCGCCGTGAACCCGGCTTTCAGAGCCTGCCTGCAGACCAGCAGCAAAGGCTCATTAACCGCCTGCAGGCACTCGATGCCATGACACCGGAAGAGCGTCAGCGCCGGATGGCCCGCAACGAAGCATTCGAAAAGCTGTCTCCGGAGCGCAAGCAGGAAGTTCGCGGCGCCACGCAGGCTTTACAACAGATGCGACCGGATCGCCAGCAGGTGGTGCGCCGGGCCTTCCAGCAATTGCGCCGGATGCCTCCTGCGCAGCGCCAGCAGCTGCTGAGCTCCCAGGTTTATGGCGGCCAATTTACGCCGCAGGAGCGGACCGTACTCGGAAATCTGCTCTCTGTCGAGCCCTACCAGGTGCCGCAGAGCATTCCTCAGCCCTATTTCGGCCGTCCCTGATACTCCCCTGACATCCGCGCAGGCAAAACCGGCCCCTGAACGGCGGCCGGTTCCTCTTGCTCAAAGCAGGTGTGACTCAGTCCTCGTCGGACTCGTCGTCTCCATCATCGGCGTCATGGCCGGTTCCCGCCTCGCCAGGGTTCACAAGATCGCGAAGTTCCTTGCTGGGCTTGAAATACGGCACACGTTTGGCGGGTACATCCACCTTGGCCCCAGTTTTGGGGTTGCGGCCAATACGGGGCTTCCGCTGCCGGATACGGAAGCTTCCGAACCCACGGATTTCGATCTTGTCTCCCGACTTCAATGCCCCGATCACTGCGTCGAAGATGGTATCTACAATCACTTCGCCGTCACGCCGAGTCAGATCGCCGAGATTCGTCACTTCCTCAACCAGGTCTGCCTTTGTCATGGTGAGCCGCGCTTCGCCTCCAGTTAACTCCTTAACACAATAGTAGATGCGGCAAATTCGCGCATCTGCATAACTAATTTTCTTCTCCGCCCGCTAAAAAAGATGACAGCCGATACGAAACTTGAGGAATCGCTCTCCGTTTTATGAGGGAAGCGTATGATATTTAATGGCGTTTTGTGAACAGTAAGGTCTCTTCCGTGCCCATTCAGATCAGTATTGTTGTTCCCGCGTATAACGAAAGTGCCCGTATCGGACGCACGCTCGAGGACGTTCTGCGCATCATCGCCGAACGCCAGTGGGACGCCGAAGTACTCGTCGTCAACGACGGTTCCACCGACAACACCGCCGCCATCGTGCAGGGTTTCATGGCTTCGCATCCGCGGCTGCGCCTGATCGAGAACCCCGGTAATCGCGGCAAAGGCTACAGCGTGCGCCACGGCATGCTCGAGGCCATCGGCAATATTGTGATGTTCACCGATGCCGACCTCTCCGCCCCGATGGAGGAGGCGGAACGGCTCTTCGCTGCCATCCAGAATGGCGCGGATGTGGCCATCGGCTCACGCTGGCTCGACCGCGGACGCCAGACCGTGCATCAGCCGCTCTACCGGCAGTTTTTCGGCCGCTGCTTCAACGCTGTTACGCGCATGGTGATGAATCTACCCTTCGCCGATACCCAGTGCGGCTTCAAGGCCTTCACCCGTCCGGCGGCGCGCACCATCTTCCAACTGCAGCGCATCGAGCGCTGGGGCTTCGATCCCGAGATCCTGTTCATTGCCATCAAACGCGGCTATCGCGTACAGGAGGTCCCGGTTACCTGGGGGCACGATGAACGTTCCCGCATCAGCTATCTCAAGGATGGCATCAAGATGCTCGAGGAGTTGGTCTACGTGCGCTGGAATGCCCTCACCGGCGTCTACAGCCGCGAGGTCAAGGAATACCCAGTCGAAATTCCCGCCACCAAGTTCTAACTCCAAGCAGAGAGAGCGCCATGACGGCGCTCTCTCTCAATCCTGCCCGGCATCAGGCGGCACGTTTCACTGTAAAAACTACGACGCCAGAGGCTGTTCCTGTAGCGGGATCGGACTCTTTAGCTCTTCTACCCGGCGCACTTCGAAACGCGCGCGGTTCACGGCACGCACCCCCTCGGCCGTCCGCTCCAGAATCATGGACTGCGAACATTTCCCGCAGAGCCAGTAATGCTCCATACGATGAGCCTTCGACTCGTCGTCCTTTCCCGGCGTACGAACAGCATCGAACACGAAGATCCGCCCTTCGCGCAGATAGTGCAGTGGCTTTGCACAGTCAGGATTCGCGCAACTGTTTAGCATGGATGCTCCTGAGATGGGGAATCTCCCCGGCTGACTTTCTCGTGCTTTCTATAGGACTGTCCGGTGCCCCAAATCGTTGCTCAAATCCTGCTCCAACGAAGCACCTGCTTCAGGCACTACTTTTGCCCAACTCTACTTGAGATGCCCCCTGACCAAATACAGGTATCCGATGAAAATTCGCCGGAATCACTCTATCCCCCGCATCCCCTGGTTTCATTTCGGTCTTTCTTGGGCAGGCATGACCCCAGCCCGATACTGCATCCCTGTGAGACAATAGCCAGTTGGCGCGGCCTCCCCCGGATTGCTTCCCTCACCTTCCGATAAGCCCTCGACCGATCGAATTCACGATTATTTCTGTCACGATGCCCATCCTTCGTTCTGCTTTTATTGCCCTGTCGCGGAATCAGCCTCTCCGCCGTTTTTCTGAAAGCTCCACAGCCGGCCGCCGCATGTCCTCGCGCTTTGTCGCAGGCATGACCATCAGTGAAGCCGTTGCCGCCGCCGAGGCGCTGCAGGCTCACGGGATCGCTTCTACCCTCGATAGTCTCGGCGAGAACGTCACCACCCCCCAGGAAGCGCAACGCTCGGCCGACATCTATCACCGGCTGCTCGACGCCATCGCCATGCGCAAGCTCAAGGCCAACGTCAGCGTAAAGCTCACCCAGATGGGTATGGATCTCGATCCGGACCACGCACTCGCGCGGCGTATCGTCTCCGATCTGGTGGACCATGCCGTAGCGGCCAATACCTTCGTCCGCGTGGATATGGAAGGCTCGGAGTACACGCAGGCGACCATCGATCTGGTCCGCGAGCTGCACTCCCGCCCGCAGAATCACGACCATGTGGGCATCGTCATCCAGGCTTATCTCTATCGCAGCGCCGAGGACATCGCCCGGCTCACGGCCGAAGGCATCCGCATCCGGCTGTGTAAAGGAGCCTACAAGGAGCCGGCCGATCTCGCTTTCCCGCAAAAGACAGACGTAGATGCCAACTATGTAAAGCTTTCCGGTCAGCTGCTCGACTCCGGCCTTTATCACGGCCTCGCCACGCACGACGAAGCCATGGTCGAAGCCGCCAAGGCCTACGCGAAGAGTCATAACATCGCGCCATCGCAGTTCGAGTTCCAGATGCTCTATGGCATCCGTCGCGACCTGCAGCGCAAGCTCATCGACGAGGGCTATAACGTCCGCGTCTATGTGCCTTTCGGTGCCGAATGGTATCCCTACTTCATGCGCCGCCTGGCGGAACGCCCCGCCAACGTGCTCTTCCTCGCGAAGAACTTCTTCCGGAATTAGGAATTAAGCCTTACCGCTTTGCCCCCGGGATCGGCACCGTGACAGTGCCGGTCCGGCCGCTTGTCTGGTCCCAGACGCCGAGGTACAGGTAGGCGTCATCCTTACCGATGTTCACAGGCTGATCGATCAGGATGACCCTGCCTGCTCCAGCCTGCGCGTTCTGATCGGTGGTGGTCAGCTGAACCAGCTCGGCACGCTTCTCGAGCGGTGTGCCCACCGAGCTGAGCTGCATGGAGGCAACAGCCACCTTGATCTGCTGCAGCCCATTCTCCTGCCCGCTGCCAGGGGTCGTCACGATGTCGGAAAACGGTAACGAATAGCGAAGAATATAGGGCTTTGAGCCCCGGCGGCTCTTCGGCGCCGGAATCGTAGCGTTGACCTTCGCCTGCGTCGCCTCCGGGCTGTCAGCGGCCAGCAGCTGCGCCTTAAAGACAATCTGCTGGTCACCGAGGCTGGGCAGCGTAATCCGCTGGCCATCGCTCAGGATGCGGGTGCGCGGACGCGGGCGCTCGATCAGGTCGGCCGTCCCTCCGATGCTGCCATCGGCGAAATAGCCCTGGCGGTAGCTCAGCTGATAGTGGCTGCCATCGGCCATCTCCACACGCACCTTGTGGTACTTGTTGTCCCGCTTGAACTCGCTCGGCGAGTAGGTAAGCGTGTAGTAATTGCGGTCGGTGTCGAGGATGCGGGTCATCGCCTCCTTGAAACCGTTGTTGTTGTAGACCGCCTGGCCTCCGGTGGCCTGTGCCATCTCCGCCATGAGCATGTGCTGGCCCACGTGCGGCGTCATTCCCAGACCGCGGGCATCGACCGGATAAAGAGCAATGCGCTCCTGCTCGAGCTCATCGTAGAGGATGCGCCAGTCGGAGTAATTGTCCATGAGCCACCAGTCGCCGCTGAAAAGCGTGGAGCCACCGGAAAACCAGATCACGTTCTTGCGGCCCTGAAACTGGCCGAGAGAAATGGCTAGCCTGTGCATGGTATCGAGCTCGGAGAGCCACTCGCGCCCAGTGGGCGGAAAACGCGGGATGGCGCGGCGCAGCGCCGCCTGCAGCAGGCTGCGGTCGGCGGTAAAGTCCTGCACCAGGAAGCAGCCAGAGCCGGCGCGCAGGTACATGGCGATCGGCTGGTTAAGCGGCACCTGCTCAAAGAACTTCGTCAGCTCGTAATTCAGGTACATCTGGTCGGAGAGGCCGAGGTTCGAGATGTCGATCACCACCACGTTGAGTGTCGGCGGCAGGCTCTTGAGATAAGCATTCGAGAAGGTGTTGCCTGAAGCGGCAGCGGCAATGGGCTCAGCTTTCTCGCCGGGTTGTGCACTGTGCTCCTGAAAGGAATCGATCTTCTGCGGCTTGCCATTATCGAAGACACGAAAGGCCCCCTTGGGCAGTCCGCGGACCGGATTGCCATGGCTATCGGTCACCGTGACATCGGTCAGCACCACGCGCGACTCAGCGCGGAAGGTGAAGGGTGCAGGCTGATAATCCGGCCGGGCCTTATCCTGCGCCGAAGATGCCCCGGCAGCGGGTGGTGGTGGTGGTGCAGTCTGGCTATCACTTTGGCTTTGAGCCCATCCACTGATTCCACCAATCAGCAGAACCCCTGCAAACACGCTACCGACATAACGAAGCATCGGACCCTCCAGCCTTCCTTGCAGCCTGATCCACCCCCTGTTGACGCACGACAGGGGGTGGAAGTTGCGCCGCCGGCCGATTCAGACTTCGCCCCGTGTCAACTCAGGCGTGGACTTCCATCGCATCGGCTGCATCTTCCAATAGGTCAGTGAACGCCACATCCACTCGAGCGGCCCAAAGCGGAAGCGCTGCAACCATAGCGGTGAAACAAGCAGCTGGACAGCCCAGATCGCCACCACGATCCCGAACTGATCCATGCGGCTGACCTTGCCAAAGAGGCCAAGGCCCCATCCATAAAAGAGAAAAGTGCACAGCACCGTGTCAAAGATGTAATTCGAGAAGGCCATGCGGCCGACCGCGGCCAGCCTGCGCCGCGCACCCGTCACCCAGCCCTTCTGGCAGGCAAGCATCACCAGCCCGATCCAGAAGAGGCACACCGGCAGGCTGCCCCAGTAATTCCACTGCGAGTCGAGGAAGAAGCCCTGCCGCAGTGTCCAGCCATGCGCAAACGCTTCATGCACGCCCATGGCCACCATCGGCAGGCCAATCAGTACCCCCGAAGCGATAAACCAGCCATAAACACGCGCCGGCAGCTTGGCGCTGAAAACACCCAGCGTGAAGAGGCCCATGCCGACAAGCATCAGACCGTAGGCGCGCCAGAAAGCCATGAAGAGATTGCCCTGCACCTGCATGGCAATCTCCTGCTTGATCCGATCCGGCTCCTCGACACGCCAGCCGGCGCGATATGTCGCCAGCTCCTTCGCCTTGGCCTCCGGAGAAGGATGCCAGAAGCTCTCCTCCATCTGCTGCACCTGCGGCTTCGGCCAATAAGGAAGCGTCTCATAGCTGCCGGCATAGAGTACCGAAGCCACCGCCGTCACCAGCAGCCCGGAGACGATCAGGGTGCGCGCTTTGCGCTTGCGTGCGAGATAGACCGCTGCTCCTCCCAGTGCGTAGGTAAAAAGAATGTCTCCCGGCCAGAGCAGGTAGCCGTGGAGGCAACCGAAAAGGGCCAGCCAGCCCATCCTTCGATAATGAATCGCCGCGCTTGGCCTTCCCTTTGCCTCGATGCGGCTGGTCATCAGCAGCACACCAGCACCGAAGAGCATGGAGAAGATAGACATGAACTTCAGCTCGGCCAACAGATAACAGCCAATCCATACCGCATAATTCCAGCCCTGGAGATCGCCATAGGTCGTCGGGTTCAGATACGCCGAGCCGATCATCGAGAAATCCTGGATGTTCATGGCCAGGATGCCGAGCAGCGCCACGCCGCGCATCACGTCAATCGAGGCGATACGTTCGCCGAGCGCGACCGGAGCCGAAACTTCGACAGCCGGAATGCTGGTGGGAATGATCTCGGAAGGAAGAGTGGTGCTGGCAGAGCTCATGCGGTTGTCTCACATGCGGAGCATGGCTCCGCGTGAAAACAGTGTAGGCCGCATCCAGAGGTACACCAGTGACAATTGTCAGAAGTTTGTCGCGCGTAAGTACTAAGGTTCGGTGCGTGGATTCCGGAGCCGTCCGCAATCCCGCTCGGACGGCCCGGCATCCTCCATTTGGTGCGAGCCTTATCCTCTGCGCTCGCGCTGTTCGCTCGGCAGAGCCCGCTCAGCCTCTCCTGCCGTAATCGTCGTATCCGACGGCCGGATGGCTCCATAGAGAACCGCTGCAATCACTGCGCCGACGAAAGGCGCGACGATGAACAGCCACAGCTGCTGCAAGGCCCAGCCACCGACAAAGATCGCAGGACCGATGCTGCGCGCCGGATTCACCGAGGTATTCGTAATCGGAATGCCCACCAGATGAATCAACACCAGCACCAGACCGATCGGAATGCCGGCAAAGCCTACCGGAGCCTTAATGTCCGTCGACCCGAGCACGGTCAGGACCAGAAAACCGGTGAGAATAACCTCAGCCAGGAAGCACGCCGGCAGAGAATAGAGGCCGGGCGAGTGCGCGCCATACCCGTTCGCTCCCAGGCCGGACGTGGCAGCGGAGTAACCCCCGGGAGCGCCCTGCGCGATGAAAAGGATCAAGGCTGCAGCGATGATCGCACCAACAATCTGGGCGATCACGTAGCCGACCGCATCCTTTACGCCGATCTTTCTGGCGACGAGCAAACCCAGTGTCACCGCCGGATTGATGTGGCAACCGGATATCGGCCCGATGGCGTAGGCCATGGTCAGAAGCGTAAGTCCAAAGGCAAATGCCACTCCGAGAAAACCGATATGGCTGCCGGCGAGTACCGCGCTGCCAACGCCGCCAAAGACCAGAACAAAGGTACCGATCGCTTCCGCAGCGAGCTTCTTCATACGTAGGACCTCGTTATCAGGAAATAACTGACGAGGCTCAATTTACTCTCGGGAAACTCATGCGCAAAGCAAAATCCAAGCGGCAACAAATTAATAAATTGTTGCCGCGATGGAGCCTTTCTTTCCCCACGCCAGAGGAAGTCGCCTTAGCGGCCAGCCGTAGCGGCGTATTGCTCCTTGTACCACTCGACCGTGCGCCGCAAGCCTTCTTCAAAGCCGATAGCCGGATCGTAGCCAAAGGCCTCACGCGCGGCGGAGATATCGGCCAGAGAGTCCTTGATGTCACCGGTGCGCGGCGGTCCATAGATGGGCTGCTCCTTGAAGCCGAGCAGCTGCGCCAGCACGCGGAAGGTGTCGTTGAGCGTGTGACGATCGCCGCACGCCACGTTGAAGACGCGGCCGGAGACATTTTCGACAGGCGCTTCCATGGCCTTGATGTTGGCGGAAACGGCATTGGCGACGTAGGTAAAGTCGCGACCCTGCTCGCCGTCGCCGTGGATGCTGGGCCGTTCGCCCTGCATCATCTGCAGCGTGAACTTGGCCATCACGCCGCTGTAGGGCGAATCCGGCACCTGGCGCGGCCCGAAGATGTTGAAGTAACGCAGGCAGACCGTTTCAAGTCCGTAAACCTGCCAGAAGCTCTTCATGTAGTACTCGCCGGTGAGTTTCTGCACCGGGTAGGGCGCGATGGGCATGGGCACCATCGTCTCCACGCGCGGAAAGCCGGGCTGGTTGCCGTAGGCCGAAGACGAGGCCGAGTAGACCACGCGTTTCACACCCGCCGCGCGCGCGCCTTCGAGCAGGTTGAAGGTGCCGTCGATGTTCGCCGTGTGACTGGTGCGCGGATCGAGCACCGAGCGCGGCACCGAGGGCAGCGCCGCCACGTGGAAGATAGAGTCCACGCCCTCGCAGGCCCGCGCCGTCGCCTCGGCATCGCGCAGGTCGCAGTGGACAAATTCGAATTTTCCGTCGATTGCAGCAAGATTCTCTTTACGCCCGGTCTCGAAGTTGTCGAGCCCCCGCACCACGTCGCCACGCTCGATCAAAGTCTGCGTAAGCCACGAACCAATAAAGCCGGCACAGCCGGTCACCAGATAACGAGCCATATCTCTTTCATCGTAAATTGCCCAGAAGACGAGTGCCGGGATCGCCCTTTCACTAACCCGTAATCCTTTCCTCTTCAGTTGTTTCCCACTTCTCAGGCATACTGGAAGAGCATGAGTGAACTTGCCCCCTTCCGCCTCGAGCCGTATTTCCGTACCCGTATCTGGGGATTCCACGACCTTGCTCCCTGGTATGACTTCCACACCGACGGCGAGCCCATCGGCGAAGTCTGGCTGACCGGCGAGATGTGCAAAGTAGCCACCGGCCCTGATGCCGGCCTCACGCTGACCGAGATCACGGCCAAGCTCGGCCACGGCCTGCTCGGCGAGGCCTTCGGCACCGGCGAGTTCCCGCTGCTCATCAAGCTGCTCTTCCCCAAGGAAAAGCTCAGCGTGCAGGTGCATCCTGACGACGCGCTGGCGCAGAAGTACGGCGAGCCGCGCGGCAAGACCGAGTGCTGGTATGCGCTCGACGCCCAGCCCGGCGCCGCGGTCGCGCTCGGCATCAAGCACGGTGTCACTGCGGATGAAATCCGCGCCTCGATCGAGAACTCCACGCTCGAAGACCTGCTCCAGATGGTTCCGGTCTCGAAGGGCGACATGCTCTACGTCGACGCCGGCACCGTGCATGCCATGGGCCCGGGCGTCGTCATCCTCGAGACGCAGCAGACCAGCGACCGTACCTACCGGATGTACGATTACGGCCGCCCGCGCGAGCTGCACATCGAGAAGTCGATCGAGGCCATGCGCCTTGAGACACACGCCGGCAAGATTCCGCCGCAGGCCGCCAACGGCTCAACCATCCTGATCGACGAGAAGTACTTCCGCATCGAGCGCTGGGATGTACCTGCGGGTGAGGCAAATAGCCTGGTGACTCCCATCGGCAAGGTGCAGATGCTCTTCGTCGTCGACGGCTCGCTCGAGATCGCCGCAACCGGCGCCGAACCCTTCACTGTCGGCCGCTGCCAGCTCGCTGTGATCCCAGCCGACGCCGCCGGCGTTACCGTGACCGCCACTTCGCCTTCGAGCGTGGTGCGTATCCGCCCGAACGAAGTTTAGTCCGCCTTCCAAGCCGCGGCCCGGGATCACCTGGCCGCGCGCCGGTTTTACGTTTCCCCAGCGCCTGTTCTCCATCCACAGCAACACTGAGGGCACACACCACGAAGCCGCATCACACCGGTCCCCCTCATCCTCCATGAAAGGTGACGCGCATTGAAGATCGACTTCCGTCCCATCATCCTCGCCGGCGGCAGCGGCACGCGCTTCTGGCCCCGCAGCCGTAAGGCCCGCGCCAAGCAGGTGCTCGCGCTCGACGGCGAACGCACCATGATCCAGCGCACCGTCGACCGCCTGGCTCCTCTGGCCAGCCCCGAGGATGTGTGGGTCATCACCAACGACCTGCTCTCCGGCACCATCTGCGGACAGCTCGACGTGGTTCCCGATGAGCATGTGGTCTGCGAGCCGGCTGCACGTAACACCGCACCTGCCGTGGGCCTGGCCGCATTCCTCATCGAAAAACTCAACCCGGAAGCGGTGATCGGCATCTTTCCTGCCGACCACGTCATCGGCAACCAGCCTGAGTTCATCCGTGTCATCGAACAGGCCGTAAACCTCGCGGCAGCCGGTGAGAATATGGTCGTGCTCGGCGTGACACCTACGCGCCCGGAGACCGGCTACGGCTACATCGAAACCGGAGAAAAAATCGGCGAAGGCGTGGCCCGCGTACGCCGCTTTACGGAGAAACCGAATCAGGAGCGCGCTGAGGAGTTCCTCGCCGCCGGTAATTACCACTGGAACAGCGGCATCTTCATTTGGAGCGCCCGCACGATCGCCAACGCCATCCGCGAGCATCTGCCGGAGACCGCGCCACTACTGGAAAAGATCGCCAACGCGTACGGCACCCCCGAGTTCCGCGAGGTTTTCGCCGCGCTCTATCCGCAGTGCGAGAACATCAGCGTCGATTACGCCGTGCTCGAGCCCCGTTCGGCCAAGGGTGAGAGCCGCTCCAGCCTCTATTGCCTGCCGGCCAACTTCGGCTGGAATGATCTCGGCTCCTGGGCTGCGCTCTTCGAGCACAGCCATGAGATCAAGGCCAATCTCGACGAGCACGGCAATGTCACGGAAGCCTCCGGCAGCCTGGCCATCGAGGCGCACGATAATTATGTGTACACCCCGCAGAAATTCGTCGCTCTGGTCGGGGTAAAGGATCTGGTCGTCGTCGAAACCGAGGACGCCGTTCTGATTACCTCGCGCCATCATTCTCAGGACGTCGGCAAAGTTGTGAAGGAACTCGCCGCACAGGGACGCAAAGACCTCATCTGATCGGCAGCCGAATCAGAGGCCTGGCGTCCAAAACCACCCCCGAATCCCCCTTAAGAGCGAGACAATACAGCATGGCCCAAACCACAGCGATCAAGTTCGGCACCGACGGCTGGCGCGGCATCATCGCCGACGATTTCACCTTCGACAACGTCCGTATTGCCGCCTCCGCCGTCGCGAATTATCTGCACGCCTCCACCGATCCCAAGGAAGCCGTGAGCAAGGGCATCTGCATCGGCTATGACACCCGCTTCGCCTCCGACCGCTTCGCGCGCGCCGTCGCCGAAGTCGTCGCCGCCTCCGGCATCCCGATCAAGCTGGCCAGCCGCATCACACCCACTCCGGCTCTGTCCTATGCCGTGCGCGAGCTCGGCGCGGCCGGCGGCGTCATGATCACCTCCAGCCACAACCCCTTCCAGTGGAACGGCGTGAAGTACAAGGCCTGGTACGGTGGTTCGGGCAAGCCCTCCATCATCTCCGCCATCGAGTCGCACCTGGCCGATGCGCCCATCAAGGCCGCAACGCCTGCCTCGATCGAAGAGGTTGATTTTGTTCCCGCCTACGTCGACGCGATCAAGAAGTTTGTCGACCTCGACCTGATCGCCAAGGCCGGCAAGAAGTTCGCCATCGACTGCATGTACGGCGCGGGCGCGGGCATCATCTCCGCCATCTTCACCGAGATCGGCGTCAACCACATCCAGATCCGCGCCGAACATGATCCACTCTTCCCCGGCATCAACCCTGAACCCATCGAGCCGCACATCATCGCGCTCGAAGAAGCGGTCGTCGCAAACAAGTGTGACGCGGGCCTCGCGACCGACGGTGACGCCGACCGCATTGGCGCCGCCGATGAGCATGGCAACTTTGTCGATCCGCACAAGATTTACGCCGTGCTGCTGGAGTGGCTGCTGAAGCGCAAGGGCTGGCCAGGCGACATCACCCGCGCCTTCAACACCACACTCATGCTCGACCGCATCGCGGCCAAGTATGGCCGCACCCTGCACGAGCACGGCATCGGCTTCAAGTTCGTCTGCGACCTCATGCTCGAGAAGGACATCCTGATCGGCGGCGAGGAGTCGGGCGGTATCGGCATCTCGCGTCACCTGCCCGAGCGCGATGGCCTGCTCAACTCGCTACTGCTCGCGAACGTGATGGCCGAGGAAGGCAAGACCCTCGGCGAGCTGGTCGCCGATCTGCAAGCCGAGTACGGCGAGCACCAATACGGCCGCATCGATCTGCATATTCCGGACGACATCAAGAATGCCGCCATCGCCCGCGCACGCGCCGGCGTGAAGGAGTTCGCAGGCATGGCGGTCGAGCATGTCGAGACGCTCGACGGCATCAAGTTCTTCCTCGACAACCCTGAGGCGAAGACCAAGCCGAACGCCGCCAAGAGCTGGCTGCTGCTCCGCGCCTCTGGCACCGAACCGCTGATGCGTATCTACTCTGAATCGTGCTCGAAGGAATCAGTGCAGAAGCTGCTCGAAGCCGGACGGAAGTTCGCACTTGAGTCGTAATCCTTCTTAGAAAACGACAAACGCCGCGACGGATCGATCCGTCGCGGCGTTTTGCTGTTTGCTGAACTGGCCACATCCACAAGTCCAGCGATGGGTACCAAGAATCAGCCCTCGTCTAGCTCAACCGGCGCACGCGCCGCCGGCGGGCAAAGGCTTTGTCGAGGGTGCCGAAGGCGAGAAGCCTGGACGGCCAGTTCATTTACAGCACTTTCACGAGACGACCAGCCTGCATTCGGAATCCAAGCAAGTGTATTAGGCTCAAAGAGAACACTTTTTTGTGAAAGGTAGATGGCACAACGATGAGCAACACTTCCGCTCCCGCCCAGACACCCCTGACCGAACTGGCCGCCTGGAAGGCGCTCGAGGCGCACTACAAGAGCATCAGCACCGCGCACCTGCGCGATCTGTTCAAGAACGATCCCGAGCGCGGCACCCGCCTCACGGCCGAAGCCGACGGCATCTTCCTCGACTACTCGAAGCACCGCATCACTGACGAAACCATCCAGCTGCTCCTCCAACTCGCCGAAGAGAGCGGCCTGAAGTCGCGCATCGACGCGATGTTCTCGGGCGAAAAGATCAACATCACCGAGAATCGTGCCGTGCTTCACGTGGCGCTGCGCGCGCCCAAGGGCGAGAAGATCGTCGTCGACGGCGAGGATGTCGTGCCGGAAGTGCACACGGTTCTCGACCGGATGGCCGCCTTCTCCGACCGCGTCCGCTCGGGCGAGTGGAAGGGCTACACCGGCAAAGCGATCAAGAACATCGTCAACATCGGCATTGGCGGTTCGGATCTCGGCCCGGTCATGGCTTATGAGGCGCTCAAGCACTACAGCCAGCGCGACCTGACCTTCCGCTTCGTCTCGAACATCGACGGCACGGACTTTGTCGAGGCCACGCGCGACCTCGATCCGGAAGAGACGCTGTTCATCATCGCCTCGAAGACCTTTACCACCCTCGAGACCATGACCAACGCGCACTCGGCGCGCGTCTGGGCGCTGGCCAAGCTCAAGCACGAAGCCGCCATCGCCAAGCACTTCGTCGCCGTCTCGACGGCGGAGAAAGAAGTCACCAAGTTCGGCATCGACACCGCGAACATGTTCGGCTTCTGGGACTGGGTGGGCGGCCGCTACTCCATGGATTCGGCAATCGGTCTCTCGACCATGCTGGCCATCGGTCCGGACAACTTCCGCAAGCTGCTGGCCGGCTTCCACGCGATGGACGAGCACTTCCGCACCGCTCCGCTCGAGAAGAACCTGCCCGCGCTCATGGGTCTGCTGACCGTCTGGTACACCGACTTCTTCAATGCCCAGACCGTCGCGGTTCTGCCCTACGACCAGTACCTCAAGCGCTTCCCGGCCTACCTGCAGCAGCTCACCATGGAGAGCAACGGCAAGCACGTCACGCTTTCCGGCAAGCATGTGAACTACGAGACCGGCCCGATCTTCTGGGGCGAGCCCGGCACCAACGGCCAGCACTCCTTCTACCAGCTCATCCACCAGGGCACGAAGCTGATCCCTTGTGACTTCATCGGCTTCTCAAAGACGCTGAACCCGCTCGGCAACCACCACGACCTGCTGATGGCCAACGTCTTCGCACAGGCCGAGGCCCTGGCCTTCGGCAAGACCGCCGAAGAGGTCAAAGCCGAGGGCACGGCCGACTGGCTGGTCCCCCACCGCGTCTTCGAAGGCAACCGCCCGTCAAACACCATTCTCGTTCCCGAGCTGACACCAGAAGCCCTCGGCAAGCTGGTCGCCCTCTACGAGCACAGCGTCTTTACCCAGGGCGTGATCTGGCAGATCAACTCGTTTGACCAGTGGGGCGTGGAACTGGGCAAGGTGCTGGCCAAGAACATCGGCCACGAGCTGGAGGGCGCGGAGAAGGTGACGTCGCACGACAGCTCGACCAACAACCTGATCAATCTCTACAAGAAGCAGCGCGGCTAAAGCGCTGCCACAGCAAATACTTCGGGGAATGAAGTCAGGCAACTGCCCGGCTCCATTCCCCGAAACTTTTTTGCCGGTCTGTGGTTCAAATAGATAACGCTTGGAACGGCGTCCGCGTCCTTACTGTTGAGCAGGAACGGAAAACGCCGGCCGGCATCCGAGATGCGGACCGGCCCACAAGCGGCGAGGTTGAACGAGATGAGCGGCAATCAGAATAAAACGTTGCGGACTATGCAGATGAACTTCCTGAAGGCTGGAACTGTCGGCCTGCTTTCCGGCTGCCTCTGGCTCTCAGTCCCGGTGCTGCTTGCACAAAATGCAGCTCCCTCCGACGACAATGTGCAGTCCAACGTGGCCTATGCCATCACGCACGACACGGCTCTCCAGGGCCAGCAGATCACGGCGACCACCTCCAATGGGCAGGTAACCCTGGCCGGCACGGTGCAGACCAATGCCCAGCGGCAGGAAGCGGAAACCGTGGCCGCCAATGTGACCGGGGTCAGC